>JBEKRU010000028.1:0-57371 GCA_049518435.1 Occallatibacter sp.
CCGCCCAGTTCCTGCAACGGGCGCAGCCGTTCCAACTTCAGTTCGCGTTTGCCCGTGTCGAGTTCAGCAACTTCAATCAGGTCGCCCATAATGTCGTCGAGCTTTTCCGCTTCGTAACTGGCCGACCCCGCCAACTCCATCTGCAGTGGCTGCAGTTCCCCGCCAAATCCCTGGCTCAACGCATACAGGCCACGGCGCAGGCGCAGCAGAGGATCGCGAAGCTTTCTGCTGGCCACAGTGATGAACTGCGTTTTGAAGCGGTCCGTATCCTGCAGGCTGGTCACATCCTCGAGCGTAGTCACAGTGCCCAGCAGCCTTCCTTCCGAATCGCGCATCGGGGTCGTGCGCAGCCGATAGCTTCGCTGCTGATTGCCGATGCGCATGGGCAACATGGCCGCCTCATCCTCGTTGGCCACCGCTTTCTGCATTTGCACCGCGGCGCGAATGGCTTCCAGAATCTTGTCGCCGCCCGGCGTATTGGTAAGCGCCATCCGGTCGGAGGCCGCTTCACCCAGCAATTCCGACGCAGCCTGGTTCACTTTCAGCACATGCCCCTTGCCGTCTGTCACAATAATGGGCTCAAAGATGGATTGCAGCACCGCGTCCGACAGTTGAAACTCCATCTGCCGTCTTCCCGCATCGGTGTCGCGAAACTCTCGCAGCCTCACTGCCAGCCGGTTCAGTTCCACCGCAACCACCCCGAAGTCGTCGCGGCTGCTCCACTCCACGCGGTGCTCCAGGTTGCCCTGGGCAATTCGGCGCGCATCCTTGGCCAGCATGTTGATGGGCCGCAGCACGAAATAGACCATCGCACCTTCCGCAAGCAGCAGGCCCGCAAACAACGCATAGGCCAGGACAGATTGTCCACTTGCAGCCAACGCCCGGTGCGTCGCCGCCACCAGCCACAGCGCAAGGCCGGCAATCAAGACACAACCAAGAATGAGCCGCTGGACCAGGTTGAGCATCTTCTGAATCTCCGTGAAGGGCAACTCACCCATTCTCGCGGAAACAACCCCAAACCGCAAAACGGGAGCTGGTTTGGAGGGAGGTTTCAGAGGGGTGCACATGCGGAATTAGCTCGGGCCGATGGCGTTTCCTGGCCGCCCGAGTCTATATTCCAGAAAGATTTGCAATATGCTTCCGAAATCGAAAATCAGCAGCCTGCTGATTCTTGCGATGTTTGCCTGTGCCCGGCGTGGAATTTCCCAGACCACGAGTTCCGCTGCGCCGGGCGAAGAGGCGTTCCGTTTCAGCTTGTCCGTCGATGAAATCAACCTTACTTTCCACGTTGCCGGCGCACACGGTCTTCCGGTCAATGACCTCAAGCTGAGCGAACTAAAGCTTCTCGACAATGGCAAACCGCCGCGCATGATTCTTGCCTTTCATGCACTTCAGGACTCTCCCATTCGCGCCGGAATCCTGATGGATACAAGCGAGTCCATGGCGAACAATCTTGCGGGCGACCGAGCCGTGGCCCTCAAGTACGCTCAGACGGTCTTTCGTCAACAGGACGACCAGGCGTTCGTGATGGCTTTTGGATACATTTCAACGGTCACGCAGACCTGGACCGGCGACCCGAGCGCACTTGCCGCAGGTGTACGCAGTGTGATCGAGGGGCGTGAAAATCCTCTCGGAGGCACCGCGCTCTTCGACGCTGTCTTTCAGGCATGTCATTCCGAGTTTGGAGCAATCCAGTACGCGTCCAGCGGAAACTTCATCCTGCTTTTTTCCGATGGTGAAGATAACGCGAGTCACGGCGATGTTCGACTCGCGGTCCACGCATGCCAACAGACGAACACCGCCATCTACGTCTTTCGCGCGGAGCCTGTTTTAAGCTTCTCTTCAGGCCCAAAAAACCTGATGGAACTGGCTTCCGAAACCGGCGGCCGAGTCTTCCACGATGATGACAGTGAAGCGGAGATCGAAAAGGATCTGCGCATCATCGAAGCCGACCTCCGCAATCAATACCTCCTGGTTTATAAGCCACCCGAGTTGAAGCATGACGGCTCATTCCATCGCATTGAATTGAACGGACCGGACCGCGTGGAAAGCATCATCGTGCGCTCCGGGTATTATGCCCCGTCGCGCTGAGATCAAGAACCTTTTGATCGAGGGGTTTCAACAATGTTGCTATGGCGCCTGGCAAACCGCCAGCGTCCCATTGTGCCAACGGCAGGCAAGTCCTTCCGTCTCCGGATATTTGACCAGCACCCAATCCACCCCAAACTCTGCCTTCAACCGTCGGAAGTCCGCAAGCCTGAAGCTTTGCCATCCCTCCTGCGCTGCAACCTGGCTCTCCCATGCAGGGGCCAGACTCGGCACCTGTCCCGCCACCGCGGTATCTTTATGGGCATCGGCCAATTGGCTTCGTTCGGCGAGTGCACGAAAACTGTGAAAGTCCTCCCCAGGCGCGGCCATGTAATCAGGGCCGAGGGCGAAATAAGCATTGGTTGGAGTGTTCTGCCTGATCCAATCGAAAGCCTGCAGCCAGGGGTTATCCGCAGGGCGTCCAGGAAGCTCAATATGCGGGCTTTCGCTGAAGAGCTGTCGCTGCGCATAGAACATGGCCCCGTTGATGATCAGTAGAAACAAAGCCCAGCGCCAGATGGAGGTCCTCAAAACGAATCTACCTAGAAGCCCGCCGCCGACCAGCACCAGGAAAAAATAAACCAGATGCAGGAAGCGCATTGGCTGCAGTGGCAAGAACCGAATCAGAGCCGGTGTGCTTCCCAACATTAAAGCGAATGAAAACTGGAAAACGCCGTAAAGAAAGACCGCCAGTGAAAAGCGTGCCAGAACCCTTTCCCCGCGCCGCATTGCAACACGCCATAGCAGCCAGAACAGAAGAATCGGCGCCAACGCGCCAAGCCACTCGTACCAGGCCCATCGGGAAAGGTGAAGGTAGTCCTTCGCATCCAGCGCTCTGCGCCAGGAGGGGTTTGGTGCGTCGAAGACCCAACTCAGAGGCATAGCGGACGCAAGTGCGGACGTGACTCCAACCTTGATTTTGTTTTGAGGCCTGATCCAACGCGCAATCCTGTTTTCGCCATCAAGCCACTTCCGTAAAAGCTCCTCAGTCGTCAATGTCAGAAAAAAGCAGAATGAGGCTCCCATCGCCGCCATGATGGGATGCACCGCAAAAGCGAGAAGCAGCAAAGGAATGGCCTGCCAGCGGCGTCCGGCGAGTATCCGCTCCACGGCAATCAGGACGAACGCTGTTGCAAGAGCGCGCGGGTGCAGGTATTGATCCACCAACGTCAGCGCGGTCCCTGCCACCGGAAGAGTGAACATGGCCGCCAACAATGCCATCGATGCCAATTCCGCTCCCGCATCGTCAAATAAAGCGCGCGCAATGCGGCTGCAAGCCCAAAGGATGAGAAAGAGGCAAATGAAATGCCAGGTCAATTCGGCCCAGGCCACGGGGACGCGCGTGACTCTCACAAACCCGGCCATGCACCGGTCAAATTGAGTAGCTTGAAGTTGAAGCCGGAAGAAATCCGCGTCGTGAGGAAACAGAGCAGGGTTAAGATCGGCCTTGACTGCAGCCAGATAGACCCCATCATCTTCAGCGCCGGGGTGGTAACCCATCACTGCAAATCCCAGCAGCGTGAACAGAACCACGGTGAGAAGCCTGCCTGGAAAGTTGTATCGCTTCAAACCGTCGACCCCGTATACTAAGTTATAAACTGAGATGATTCTGCCTTGGTAAAACGATCCTACATGCACGAAGAAGAAGGGACGACGCTGGTGCTACCGACAGCAGACGACCATGAGTGCGCGCAGGAAAAGTTAGCGCTTGTGATTCCGACACTTTGCGAAGCCGAGAATATCGGTAGCCTGCTTGATTCCGTCCGCGGCGTCCTTGATCCCCTCAACATTCCTTACGAGATTCTGGTAGTCGATGATGACAGTTCAGACGGTACCGGCGAACTGGTCTCGATGATAGCGCAGCAGGACCCGCGAGTGCGTCTTCTGGTGCGCAAGGGCGAGCGGGGATTGTCCGGCGCCATCCTTCATGGCTGGCAGAACACAGATGCGGGCATTCTGGGAGTGATGGATGCCGATTTGCAGCATCCGCCGGAGCTCTTACCGCAATTGCTCGCGGCCATCCAGGATGGTCGGGACATGGTGATCGGCAGTCGTTACACGCCGGGTGGCGGGGTGGGTGGCTGGAATCCTGTCAGAAGGCTTCTCTCCTCGGCCGCGGTATGGGTGACTCTACCGATTCAGCGTCGGAAGATCCGTGCGAAAGACCCCATGTCCGGATACTTCATGTTGCGTCGCAATTGTCTGCAGCAAATCCCATTCCAGCGATCCGGATTCAAGCTATTGCTCGAGATTCTGGTGCGCGGTCACATCAGGTCCATCGCCGAGGTGCCCTTTGAATTTGGCAGTCGCTATCGCGGTGCCAGCAAAGCCAACTTCAGAGTGGCCTGGGACTACGGCCTCTTGTTAATGCGCCTCTACGCATCACGACTCGGCTTTGGACAAAAGGCCTAGCGGTACTCCGCGCAAGGCAAGGAGCTCCGCGTTAGGCGAATTTTGAAAAAGTAGCCGAAACTTCCCAATTGGCGACAATCCAACCAAGTACAACCACGACTCTCGTCCGGCACCATCTCCTCCACTACCCACAGCACTGTCATCCTGAACGTAGTGAAGGATCTGAGGTTGCCTTTCAGATCTTCCAGGAGCCGTTACTTCCGAGTCGGCACCAATTCACTCGGAACGATGCAGTTCCAGTTCGAGCGACTTTCCATGCCTCTACAACGGCAAGGCCGACACCCCGATCGCCTCGCTTGAAATTGTCCAGAAGTCCGCCTGTCATATCCTCTACGCCCTCACTCCCGCTCTCCAGCGGGAGTGAGGAGAGTTCGTGCACCCTATGCGAACTATATCTTGAGACTAGCGTTTCGGATTAGGCTCTTTCGATGGCTTAGTTCTTGGAGCCCTGATCCGGAATCATCGCACCGGGAACCAGTTGATTTACCTCTCCTGAACCGATAAAGAAATCTCCCATAGGCTGGTCCGGCTTGAAATCTGCCTCGTGGAGCACCCAGATGTGTTCGCCACGGGTGACTGGTGACCCAGTGAGAAACTCGTACGAGCGCCCCCCGTCCCGGAAGGATATCCGGTTTAGCGTCACGCTAGCCTGCACCGCCCCCTGCATGGGCGACAAGGAAAGAATGAAACGACCTTCGCCCGCCATATAAATCTGGATTCCGAAGCCCGGTTTGTCGACTGTGGACATGCCCCCTTGTAGGTCACCGAGCACCTGCTTTTCACTAAGCAGCAGGGGAGAAACCACGCGCAATTCCTCTGGTCCTGGATCGAGTTCGTGGTTCGAACTGCCGATGAATGCAGGCATGTGATCGAACCACTCGCCGGTCACTGTAAGAGTTCCCGAGCCAGCGACATCCAGCTTGAGTGTCTGTCCCGGTTCGAAAGTGACCTGCTTCTCCGGCTCGCTCTGAATGTCTGAAAGCGAGAAGGTGCCGGACATCGGGCCAAATGCCTTAGTCCTCACCGCAAGCTCCACGTGATTGTCCTCGCGGCCAATAAGATCGATCCGATAACCGATGACCTTTCCATTCATCTGGCCGATGAAGGCGCAGGTAGCTTGGTTTTTGTCTTGAGTGGAAAGCGGGCAGCCGACGGGGTCACCGTCCGGCCGAGCAATCTTCAACATAACAACTGTTCCATTAGAGTGAGCGCGGACTCTCACCACGGCGAGCGTGGAACCCAGCGCAACGATTGCGGCGATCAGTATTGCGAATGCAAGCCTCGGTATTCTCATGGTTTCCCATCCTTTTTGCCACCAGATTGCAAATGTATTTCGCGGACTACTCCAGACATGCGGCGAGACGCTCTCATTAATGGCGAGGCTCGCATAAAGGCGCAGTCCTGCACCCATTTCCATGTACTCCTCCAAACGCGTCTGACAGGACGCGCACATTCCCACGTGTTCAGCTGCAGTTCGCGGGATCGTTTCGCCATCGCAAAGCGCGGAGACAAACTCAGCTGTTTCATCGCACGTCATGCAAACCTCCCTTCTTAACTCGCTCGCTATGCCAGACGTCGCGTAATGCTTCCCTCGCAGCAAACAATCGTGATCGGACAGTGCCGATCGGGACTTCGAGGATCGAAGCGAGCTCTGCGTACGATTGCCCTTCAACTTCGCGCAGCCAGAGAAGTGTTCGTTGTTCGCTGCCGAGCCGGTTGAATGCATCTGCAACTACCGAGGACATCTCCGTTTGACATGGTGCCAGCTCTTCAATGAACGTTTCGGTCGGCTTTTGCCGTCGCCACCATTCCGCAGCAAGCTTTCGACCGATGCCAAACAGGTACCCTCGAAGACTGCCTCTTTCCGGATTGAAGCCTGAGGGGCGACGCCAGATGTGGGTGAACGTGTCCTGCATGATGTCTTCAGCCGCCTGTTCACTTGCGAGAAGGTGGCGCAGAAATGCACGCAGGCGCGGGCCGTTGTCGCGATAGAAAGCGTCAAACGCTGCAGTATCTCCTTGGGAGATCTTCTCCCAGATTTCATCATCGTCGAACAATGAGGGTCTCCAAACTATACTTCGGACTCACGGTTCAAAAGGTTCGGCGAATGTTCAAGAATTACTTGTGGGCCGTGCGCTTCTTGTTTCCCATGCATCCAGGAATGCAGCGCCAAAGGCACCCCCGACGGCGCGTTGCCAATCCAGCCGACCAAGCCCCGCATTCAAACCGTCAAAAAGCATTGGCGAGCGAATCCCCGCCGATGCGGAAGCCTCGCGCCCAAGGCGCCCGTTCGGGCAATCCCCAGAAACCGTCCCCTTCTACATCTGCGGTAACAGCATCCGCAGCAGCAGAAACCCCGCAACACCCGCGAAGAACACCAGCGCCATACGAATGCCCGGTTCGCGGTTAACCTCCGGCACCAGGTCTGTCGCCGCAACATAAAGCGCGACTCCGGCGGAGATCGGCAATCCATACGGCAGCCAACTCGGGATCAGCTCGATGACCAGAACCCCGGCCAACGTTGCCGCGGCCAGCGCCACAGCGGAGTAGAACGCCATGGTCCGGCTTCGTCCGCTGGCCAGCATCACGCTCGCCATGGTGAAGCCTTCAGGTGCCTTGTGCAGCAGGATAGCCAGAAAGATCAGCACGCCCAGCCCGTAGGAAACAACAAATCCAGAGCCAATGGCCACGCCGTCGAAGAGCGCGTGCACGCTCAGCCCCGCCATTACCGCATTGCCGGTGTGCCGCGAAACAAATTCACCTTCGTGCGTTTCCTCGCCAAAATGAAAATGGGAGCTGAGGGTGTGCTCCAGAAGATGCACCACGCAATAACCGGCCATGATCAGGATGGGCCCAAGCCGGGGGCTCAGCTTCAGGCTCTCCGGTGTCATCTCAATCAACGCAGTCGCCATCAGGAAACCCGCGCCCAGAGCGACGAAGTAGCGCAGATAACGCTCTACGCCGCGCGCCCGCACCAGCACCAACCCTCCGGCCACGTCGGCCAGCGCGGCAATCGCGCCCAGGAGCAATGAAATCTTGAGCATCGTCTTACCCGCTATGCCGGATGTGCATCACATCCCCATCCTGAACGACGTACTCCTTGCCCTCAAGGCGCAGGATTCCCTTGGACCTGGCGGCTGCTTCTGAGCCTGCAGCCAGAAGCGCATCCCAGCGAATTGTTTCCGCGCGGATGAAGTGATGCTCCAGATCGGAATGAATCGCTCCCGCCCCCTGCGGAGCCTTTGAGCCCAATGGAATGGTCCATGCACGGCATTCATCTTCACCGGCGGTGAAGAAGCTGATGAGCCCAAGCAGCTCGTAGCTCTTGCGAATGAGCCGCACCAGGCCGCTCTCATGCAGCCCATAGCTGCCAAGAAATTCCGCCGCCTCTTCGTCGTCCATCTCCGCAAGCTCCGCTTCAACTTTGCCGCAGATTGCGGTTGCTCCCGCATTGGGGCGCGCAGCAACTTCGTCCAGCTTGTAGAGACTGACTGCAGCGTTCAGATCGTCGCCGAGTGTTGTACTCTCACCAATGTTTACTGCATAGAGAATGGGTTTCTGCGACAGGAACATGAAGCCTTTGATCAGCTTCTTCTCGTCCGCGGTCATCTCCAGTTCGCGCAGAGGCTGCTCTTTTTCGAGAGCTTCCTTCGAGCGGAGAAGCAGGGCCTGTTCGCGTTCGAGCTCGCTGGTGCGGCCCTTCTTCAAATCCTTTTCGAGACGTTCCAAACGCTTCTCCACCTGCGTGAGATCGCTGATCATCAGGTCGAATTCAACGTTCTTGATGTCGCGCAATGGATCGATGGGCCCGACGTGAGGAATCGAGTCGTCTTCAAATGCCCGCAGCACATGAATGAGCGCATCCACGTTGCGCAGGCTGGTGAGGAACGCGGTTTCCTTCAGCGCTTCCTGGCCAATTGCGGCCACATCCACGTAGTCGACGGTGGCGAAGGTAGTCTTCTTGGGCGAATACAGAGCGGCTAATTTGTCGAGACGGTCGTCGGGCACGCGAGCTACGCCGATGTGTTCTTCGCGCGGGTTCGAGTAGCCTTTTTCTTCCAGGCGTGCCTTGGTCAGTATCTTGAACAGCGATGTCTTGCCCACCTGCGGCAGGCCGATAATTCCTGTCTTCATTTGTGTCCCATGGGGCTCTCAGCAAGATGAACATATGCGCGTGAGGGCCTCTTCGATGATACAAGAGCGAGCGCGGAGATCAGGGTTCACGGGGAGGGATCAGAGGCCGAGCGCGTCTTGGCGGCGGAGCACAATTCGAAGTACAAGTGCACATGCAGGAACATCCAAATAAACTATGCATTATCAGTAGGTTAACCAACTATGTCGTGCGGAATCAGCGCATTTTTCAACATGCATAGGTAATTAGGAGCAAAATTCTCGCTCTAAACATCCAGCTCCCAACAAACAAAACACCTCTTCCCTCACTTTCTGAGGTAAGTTTTTGGAAGATATCTCACCTCAAAGGGTGATGTTTCGGCCGGTTTGCTCACCTTATAGGCAGACTTTTACCCTATGTAGCTCACCCTGCGATTGAACCTTTTAGCCATTGCGATTGAACAGTCCGTGCCAGGAACTGAAGATAGGAATTGAACATCCTGCGCCTTCTAGACGCGCGAGGTTTCGGCCTTTGCGACCAGTACTACTGTCAGGATGCCGAAGAGGAGAATCGCTGTTTCCACCGTTTCGCTGCGGTTGTGGAGCTTGTTGAAATCGATGGTGTTAGGGTTCGTAACGTCATTTGTATCAATGGCTCCGCCAGCGGCGATGCGGTCGCGCTCCATGGAGGGGATGATGACGAACTGCGAGAAAGCCGTAAGCACAATCATCAATACGACAAGCCCCATAGGCGGCAGCACGGCGCGCGGCTTGTAGATTCCCCACGCCGGCGCCAGCGCCAGCAGCGCCAGGGCTACCATGCCGGAGACGAGTCCCATGCCATGAAGAATGCGCAGCAGCTGCCCAACAATGTTCCCCGCCGCATGCGTGTTCGGCTGCAGTGACATAAACGTGATGGCCGCTACTACGGGGAAAAAGATTTCAGCGCCCAGCCAGACAATGAGCGCGAGATAAAGCAGGGTGCGGAGCAAAGTCTTCATGGAAGAAGAATACAGTGGACGGTGGGTAGCGGACGGTTCACCGTACACGGTCCACGGTGGACGGGGACTAGTGTGCGCCAATCTTGCACAGCACTGCTGGGATGGTTCGAAAGAAAATCATAAAGTCGGATCCCATGCTCCATGACTGGATGTAATGCGCGTCCAGTTTTGCACGCTCTTCATAAGCGATGTGGCAGCGGCCGGAAACCTGCCAAAGTCCGGACAGCCCGGGAATTGCGGTCAAATAGACGGAAATCAGATTTCCATACAAGGCCCTCTCCGTCTCGACAATGGGACGCGGGCCGATCAAAGACATGTCTCCGATCAACACATTAAAAAGTTGAGGAAGCTCATCGAGGCTCCAGCAACGAAGGAATCCGCCCACGGCGGTAATCCGTGGATCCTGCAGATGCTTGTGCATTCTCCACTCGATTACTTTGGCTCCGATTTGAGGATTTGTAACCTGCGCTCTTTGCGCGGCGTTCCGGTGCATCGAGCGGAATTTCCAGATACGAAAGAGCCGGCCGTTCCGGCCAATCCGGCGTTCCCGATAAAAGACCGGCCCGCTTGAAGTTGCAACAATCACCGCGGCAATCAAGAGTCCGGGAACTGCAAACGCAGCAATCAACGTCATGGAACAAAGGATGTCGACTGCACGCTTCACGTACCGGTAGCGCCAGGAATCCACGGGCGCTTCTGCGTAGAGTACAAAGTCCGTTGAGTACATTTGTTCGGATGCCAAAGCATCACCGTCAGACACACTCATGGCACTCTCATTCAAAGCTTGATACTGCGTCCTTGTCACAGATACTTACTCCGATTGGAAGCGTGGCTTGAGAATTTGACTTGTTTAGACGCCGACGGTTATGAGTCCCACTGTTCTTTTTTTTGATTCCTTGCAGGCCATGCGCCAATTCCCATTAGGCACATTTAGAAAGCGATAAGAATTTGGTGCGTTCCGTTCGAAAGTCCGTTTCCATGTTGAACCGCGTGTCCACCGAAAGTTGCGGTCAAGCGCCGCCAACTTGCAAGAAAGGGAACCATGCTTGCAAACCCATCCTTCCCGGGAGGAGATTTCGGGTGCGAAGGACACCGTTAAAAGAGAAACCATAAAAAACCTTGGATAGATGGAGCTATCCCACCTTAACCACGATGAAACTGTGGCGAAGGTGGTGCACCCCCATAGGTTTGGGAACCTCGCGTTTAAAGCGCGGTTCAGCGTTGCTAACTGGCGCGCTTCAGAGCGCGCTTCAGAACAATTTCAAGAGCAGCTTTGGTTTCGGCGTAGTCTTCGGGGGTTAGGGTGCCATTGATTCTTTCGCTTTCGAGGGCGAACATCTCCTCCTTGAGCGCGTTGAGCAGAGCTGCATTTTTGGATGCGGGCGAGGCGGGGGCAGGATAGGCTGCCGAGGCTGCGTACGCTCCCGAAGATGGATAAGCGGCCGCGGAGGCATCGGCCACTGCGCCGGTTGCCGGGAAGCCTGCGGGTTTGCGCAGAAGGAAGGCTGCGGCGGCTACGAGAAGAAGCGCGAGTGCGCCGAGGATCCACCATTTGTACTTGGTCAGGGGCTCGGTGCCGCTGACCGGCGGTCCGATGCCGCCGCCGGGCTTGCCATTGGCCTCGGTGCCTGCCGCGTCAGGCGAAGGGGAATTGCCATCCGACGCTCCCGCTCCCATGCCTGCGCCACCTGCCGGACCGCCTGCCGCTGCGCCTTGCTGCTCGCGGGGCATGTTGCCGGTGCCGGCGATGGTGAACTCGATGGGCTTGTTGGCGGGCGCGTTCTTGATAAGCCAGGTTTGCACGCCTGGATCTTCAGGAACGGACTTGAAGCTGGTTCCCGCGCCGGGGGTGAAGGTCATGCTCTTGGGCATGAGCACGGCAACATTGTCGGCGGGCAGGGTGACTTCCGCCTTCAACGTGACTTTTCCGGCGCTGTAGGGAACGTGATAGGCGAGCTGAAACAGCGTGTCCTTTTCGCCCTCGTCAGGCTGGATTGGGAAGTTGAAGGCATAGTGGCCTTTGGGGCCGTCGGGATCGAGCTTGACCGTGGTGGGCAGGCCGTTGGGGCGTTGGCCTCCTACGCCGTCGACAGTTGCGTCAGAGGGCAGTACGACCTCGAAGGAACGGGTGCTCCACTGGGTGGTGGGCGGGGAACTGGTGTTGTGGACGAAGTAGCGCTCTGTGACCTTGAGCTGGCCGTTCTCGGTTTCGACCTCGATGACGTCGGCCTCGATGAAGACTCCCTGGACCTTTGCCGCGACGTCGTATACGGAGAGATCGCCGGGGGCGGCGCCTTGCGGAGCGGCAATGAAGTATTCGGCGCCCTGGTGCGTGGTTTTCACCAGGGCGGGACCATCGCCCTGTTTCTGGAGAGAATAGTGGCCGCGGGCATCGGTGGTGGTCTTGCCGACTACAGCCATGCCGGCCATTGGATCGACCAGCACGACAGCATCGCCCGCTGCGGGCTTGCCGGTGGTCTTGTTGATCACGGTTCCGGTGATGGTGGCGGCGTGGGCGAGGGAGCCTGCAAAGAGGAGGCTCAAAGCGAAAGTGCGAAAGAAAAGTTGGGTCGAATTCATGGTTGTTGTTTGATCCTGTTTTCTTGCTGATTTGAAAGAAGAGCCCAAAAAGCAACCGCAGGTCCTTCGACTCCGCTGCGCTCCGCTCAGGATTACAGAGCCGTGGTGGTCCATCAGGCTTGCTGCAGGTGGTCGATTTCGGCCATTAGCACGGCGGTTTCGTTTTCAAGTTGGGTGCGCTGAACCTGAAAATCTTCTTCAGGGTATTTGCCGGCGCGGTACTCGAAGTTCAGGTCGCGGAGATTCTCGTAAAGCTGTTCTTTGCGCTCCTGCAGATAGTCGAGCCGAGTTTTCTGTCGCTGGCTGGCAAAGACGTTCTCCGGCCAAAATGTGTAGACGAGGAGCGCCAGGGTCAGGAAGACGCCAGCCAATTCACCTTGTGCTGTGGACATGGGTTAAAAGCCTCCTTCGCCGGTTTCGCGGCGGATTCTTTCTTTGCGCTCGCGGTCGGCGGGATCCTCATTAATGGGAGAGGGACCGGCAGCCTGCGTTTTGCCGATGGAGATGTTGGCCCAGCGGCGGACGAGGAGAATGGTGCCGAGCAGTGCCGCGGCGAAGACGGCAAAGGGAGCGATCCAGGCTACCAGGTCGAAACCGTGCGTGGTGGGCGCGGCGAGAACGATTGCGCCGTATTTGCCGACGAAGCCATCCAGGATTTCCTTGTCGCTGCCGCCGGCGGCGATGCCGGCGCGAAGCTCATTGAGTTCACCGGTGGAGTTGGGGCAACCGACGTGGTTGCATTCGCCGAGAATCTGCGCGCAGCTGCAGGTGCACATGAGGCGGTGATTGAGGTTGTTGTAGCGCGAGCTGGCATCGGTGGCGCCGACGGAGAAGCAGACGGCGATGGCGAGCAGTGCGGCTTGGGTGCATTTGATCCAGAATGTGATGCCGAGGTGGCTGTTTTTTGCTGGCCCAGGAGATCCTGCAGGGGCTAAAGCCCGGCCGTTTTTTTCGGGGTGTTCGGCACGACTGATGTCGTGCCCTGATACAAAGCCGCGCATGGTGAATCGCATCAATGGCCGCCTTTCAGGGCGGGCTCGGTGGGGATGGGGCGTGATGCCGGAACCCGGAGGGACGCGGTAGCCGGGCTGAGCGAGGGAACGAGAGCAAACAAGGTGCCGAATACGAGGACGACGAGGCCCGCCCAGATCCATCCGACCAGGGGATTGATGAACGCCTTGATGATGGGTTGGTTGGTGTCAGGGTTGGTGCCTTCGTAGACTACGTACAAATCCCACTCAAGCGTGGAGTGGATGGCGACCATGGTTTGAGGCTGTTCGCTGGCGAGGTAGACGCGTTTTTCGGGCGTCATCTGGAAGAGCTTCTTGCCGCCTTTGGAGACATCGAGGAGGGCGTATTCGGAGTTGTAGTTGAGGTTTGAATCCTGGGTGAAGCCGACGCATTCAAGCGTGTACGGGCCGATGGACATGGTGTCGTGGAGAGCCAGCTCCTTTTCGAAATTGCGATTGAACGCCGCGCCGGCGAGTCCGATTACTACGATTACGACGCCGATGTGGATGATATATCCGCCATAGCGGCGGGTGTTGCGGCGGCAGAGTAGCCAGGTGGAGACGAAGAGGTTTTTGCCGGTTTGGCGAGATATGACTCCGGCGCCGCGAAGGAACTCGCTGGCGATGGCGGTGAAGACGCCGATGGAGACAGAAAAAGCAACGAGGGCGAAGAAGTTTCCGTAGTTGAAGGCTCCGTCTTGCCAGGGGCGGACGCCAACCGCGAGGCAGACGATGACGGTGGCCCAGAGAGCGATGGTGGGGATGACGAAGTTGCGGCGGATGCTCTTGAACGATGTCGCGCGCCATGGAAGCAACGGGCCGACGCCGGTGAGGAAGAGCAGGAACAGGCCGATGGGGATGGCTACGCGGTTATACCATGGCGCGCCGACGGTGACTTTGTTGCCTACCACGTATTCAGACAGGATCGGAAAGAGCGTTCCCCAGAGGATGACGAAGCAGGCGGTGAGCAGGACGAGATTGTTGAACAGGAAGCTGGATTCGCGGCTGACGAGGGACTCGAGATGATGCTCTGATTTGAGATGGCTGCGCTGCAGGATGTAAGTGAAGATGCAAACGGCGAGCACGATGCCCATGAACCAGGAGAACCAGCTTCCGATGGAGGACTGGGCGAAGGCGTGGACGGAGGAAACGAGGCCGGCGCGGGTGAGCAGCGTGCCGAGGAGCGTGAGCAGGAAGGTGGAGAAGATGAGCCAGACATTCCAGCTCTTCATCATGCCTTTTTTCTCCTGCATCATGACGGAATGCAGGAAGGCGGTGCCAGTGAGCCAAGGCATGAAGCTTGCGTTTTCGACGGGGTCCCAACCCCAGTAGCCGCCCCAGCCGAGGACCGCGTAGGCCCAGTGCATGCCGAGGAAGATGCCGGCGGTGAGGAAGAGCCAGGTGACCATGGTCCAGACGCGGGTGACTTTGATCCATTTTTCACCGGGGTAGCGCATCATGAGCGCGCCGAGGGCAAAGGCGAAGGGAACCGAGAAGCCTACGTATCCGAGGTAAAGCATCGGCGGATGGATGACCATCTCGGGATACTGGAGAAGGGGATTGAGGCCGTTGCCGTCGTCGGGAATGACGCCGTTGTAGAGGGCGAAGGGCGGCGCGGCGAAGTTGAGGACGAGGAGGAAGAAGACCTGAATGCCGGCCATGATGGTTCCGGCGTAGGCGTAGAGCTTAACGTCGGTTTTGTGGGTTAAGCGGAGGACAAAACCGTAAGCGGCGAGGAGCCAGGCCCAGAGGAGAAGCGAGCCTTCTTGTCCGGACCAGAGGGCGGAGAACTTGTATGCGCCGGGGAGGGCGCGGTTGGAGTGCTCCATGATGTAGGTGATGGAGAAGTCGTTGGTGAAGACGGACCAGATGAGGGCGAAAGCGGCCGCGGTGACGGCAAGGAACCCTGCGATGCCTGCGCGGCGGGCGGTGTCTGCCAGGCGTTCCGGTGAGATGGCGACTGGCTGGCCGGTGGCGATGAGGCGCAGGGCCATCGCTCCGGCGAGCAGATTGTAGGCGGCCAGCGCCAAAGCAATGAGAAGTGCGAAACTACCAAACGCTGCCATTAGTACTCCATGATGATTCTCGCATGCAGATGCGGAGCGGGAAGATCTGCGCTACGAAGCTATTCTCTGACCATCATAGGCCTTTGGCTTGTGATTTAGCTCACACCATGGGTGGAGATGGAAGCGGCGGGACTTCGGAAGCGGACGGCAGCTTCAGGCAATCATTCTTGCTTGATTTGAGAGCAGTTGACCGGCGAGATTCAGCATTTCGTCAATGGCAAAGGGGCGCGCGAGAAAATGAACCCAACCGGAGGCGTAATCAGCTGCGGCTTCCGAAGTGCTTCCGAGCACAAGAATGGGGACCTGGGGAAGGCGGGCATGGAGCTCGGCGACAAACTCGGGACCGCCGATTCCGGGCATCTGGAGGCCGGAGATGACGAGACCGAGATTGCGTGCGAAGAACGGCTGTTCAACAAGGCAGAGGGCTTCGGCCGCATCGCCCACGCGCTGTACGTCTTGGAATCGCCGTTCGAGGAGGGACATTCGTAGGAACGCCTGGAGTGGATCGTTGTCCACCAGCAGGATTGTGGGCATGGCGTCCTGAATTCCGCGCGGGCGCTGGCCCGGCCAAGCTGCATTTAGATGACGTACTAAAGCGATTTGATGGCTGAAAAGGCGGGATGGTTGTCTGGAAAGCGCTTTCCGGGCAAGCGGGCTCTGGAGGCGGGTTGGTGGAAGGCGATCAACCGACCAGAAATTCCTTTTCGCGAAGTTCCTTGATGGCGTCGCGCAGCTTGGCGGCCTTCTCGAATTCGAATTTCTTCGCTGCCTCGCGCATGTCGGTTTCGAGTTTGGCGATGTAGCTGTCTACGTCGGCCTTCGTCTTGAATTCAGGCAGGCCTTCGGCTGCTTCGACTTCCACGTCGCCGTATTCAGCCTTGAGGATCTGGGCAAGGCCCATATCCATAGTGTTGATGATGGATTGCGGGGTGATCCCGTGCTCCTCGTTGTAAGCGCTTTGGATGGCGCGGCGGCGATCGGTTTCGTCCATTGCGCGGCGCATGGAGTCGGTGATTCTGTCGGCGTACAGGATGGCTTTGCCCTCGAGATGGCGGGCGGCGCGGCCCATGGTCTGAATGAGCGAGCCGGCGGAACGAAGAAAGCCCTCCTTGTCCGCATCGAGGATGGCGACGAGCGAAACTTCAGGCAGATCGAGGCCTTCGCGAAGGAGGTTGATGCCGATGAGCACGTCGTATTCACCCTTGCGGAGGCCGGCGAGGAGTTTGACGCGCTCGAGGGTTTCAATTTCGGAGTGCATGTAGCGGCATTTGACCCCGACCTCCGTGTAGTAGCCTGCCAGATCCTCTGCCATGCGCTTGGTGAGGGTGGTGACGAGGACTCTTTCGTTCCTTTTAGCCCGGTCGCGGATTTCGGCCAGCAGGTCGTCAATCTGGCCCTTCACGGGGCGGATTTCGACTTCGGGGTCTACCAATCCAGTTGGCCGGATGACCTGCTCGACGACCACGCCTGCGGAGCGCGTCAGCTCATACGGCCCGGGAGTGGCGGAAACATAGATGGTCTGGTGGATGCGGTTTTCAAACTCTTCGAATTTGAGCGGGCGGTTGTCGCGGGCCGAAGGCAGACGGAAGCCGTAGTCGACAAGGTTCTGCTTCCGGCTCTGATCGCCAAACCACATGCCATGGACCTGGGGAATGGTGGCGTGGCTCTCATCGATGAAGAGCAGGAAGTCGCGGGGAAAGTAATCGAGAAGCGTGGGCGGAGGCTCACCGGGAAGCCGGCCACTGAAGTGGCGGGAATAATTCTCGATGCCATGACAATAACCCATCGATTTGATCATCTCGAGATCGAAGCGGGTGCGCTGATGGACGCGTTGCGCCTCAACCATTCGGCCTTCGGCCTCAAGCTGCGGAACCCACTCATTGAGCTCCTTGACGATGGAATCGATGGCGCCGGCCTTGCGTTCGGGCTGAACTACGTAATGACTCTTGGGATAGATGGGCAGGCGCGAGTACTTCTGCTTGACGGTGCCGAAAAGTGGATCGATTTGCGAGAGGGACTCGATCTCGTCGCCGAAGAGCTCGATGCGGTAGGCGGTTTCATCGTAGGTGGGGAAGACTTCGATAACGTCGCCTCTCACTCGGAATGTGCCGCGGCGGAAGTCGGTGTCGTTGCGTTCGTAGAGGATCTCGACCAGGCGGCGGAGGATGTCTTTGCGACTGATCTTCTGGCCTTTTTCAAGCAGCAGCAACATGCCGTAGTAGGCCTCAGGAGAACCGAGACCGTAGATGCAGCTTACCGAGCTGACGATGATGGAATCGCGGCGCTCAAAGAGGGAGCGGGTGGCGGAGAGGCGGAGCTTGTCGAGCTCTTCATTGATGGTGGCTTCCTTTTCAATGTAGAGATCGCCGGCGGGGATGTAGGCTTCGGGCTGGTAGTAGTCGTAATAACTGACGAAGTATTCGACGGCATTGCCGGGGAAGAACTGCTTGAACTCGTGATAGAGCTGGGCGGCGAGGGTCTTGTTGTGGGCAAGGATGAGGGCCGGACGATTGGACTGCTCAATGATTTTGGCCATGGTGAAGGTTTTGCCGGATCCAGTGACGCCAAGCAAGACCTGGTGGCGTTCTCCGGCGGACAAACCTTCCATCAGCTCAGCGATGGCGCGGGGCTGGTCACCGCGTGGCTTGTATGTGGTGACGAGCTGAAAGTCCATTGAAATATATTACATGAAGAGCGAAGAATAGGCGAATACTTGAGGGCAGTCGTTAGTGGTTAGTGAATAGCAATGGCAGGTTGATGGCCGCACTGCTGTCAGAAACATTGTCACCTAATGTTGGATCGGTGGCGGCCTCGGCTTGTGCGTTGGGCCGTTGGCGTCAGCCGAGAGTTATTTCTGGATGCGAGTAATTCACCCAGAATGGCAGTGAAAGCATCGCAGCCTGCAGCTGTAGCCACCGAACTGATCGTCGCATTGGCACTCTTCAGCATTGGCAGGACGGCTTCGTGATCGGCGAACCTCTGCGTGTTCGGGGAATGCGGGGAAAGTCGCGTAACCAGCCCGAACTGTTCCAGGATGCAGCCTGGTCCCAGTCCTCGGCTAACTGCCTCAGCGAGCATTCTTTCTTCTTGGTCGTCTGCTTTACAGACAGAATCAAGAATCTGGAGAGAACCTGGGCTAGCCGAAAATTGTTATCCATCTTGGACAGAATAAGCTGGGCCGGCCGCATCTCACATTTTCGTGGCGGGAGGGCCTCATGTTTCGGAGTTTTCTTTCCTTTCTTTGCTCGTTCGCAATTGCACTCCAGGTCCTGGTCCTGGCAGGGTGCGGCGGCTCAACTTCAACAACTTCAACGGGGACCGGAGGTGGCACCAGCCCAAGCCCCACAAGCCCCATCGGCGGATCGCCGAGTGACGCCGCGGCGGGATGCAACGGTGCGGGATATGGATATAACAACGGAAATGGCGAGGTAACCGGCGTTTGGATGCAAAGCCCCTCACCAGGTCAGAATTCAGGCAATGTCCAGGTGACTGCAACCGAATATGGCCCGGCTACCGTTGCCCAGTGGACGGTTTGCCTCGACGGTCAAGCCGTGTATCAGGCAAATACCGCGGCGACTTCCATCTCTCAGGCGATTGATATTCCCACTGGCCAGCATCTTCTGTGGGCAAGCGCGGCAGACGCCAAGGGCGATTCCGACAGATCGGAAATTCATTTGATCCAGGTTGGAACGCCACCGGCGACGATTACTACCCTGCCGACTCCGCCTGCAAACGCACAAGTGCTAACGAACATGCAGAATGACAACTCCAGTTGGAGTATCTGCAGCCTCTGCGCGGCGGGCACCAACACTACCGGCAATTACTCGATGACGTTTGACCAGAGCCAGCCCTCGCTGAGCGGCAGCAGCATGGAGATGTATGCCGACGGACCATCCTGGACCAACGTGCTGTTCATGGATTTGATGTTGGGCACCAGTTCCAATTCCCATTTTTTATGGGACTTCTGGGTCTACCACGACCCCGCCGCCGAAGACCATTTCTGGTCCTCGGAGATGGATCTGTGGCAGGTTCTCGGTGGCAACGAGTTCATGATCGGAAGCCAATGCGACTTTGGAGACGGTTACTGGGCCACCTGGGATAGCCAGGGCGGGGCCTGGGTTCTGAATGGAATCCCCTGTCCGCACTGGACGCCGGGATGGCACCACGTTCAGTGGTACTATGAGCGCCTCAATTCCACGCAGTATCGCTACGACACGCTGGTGTTCGACGGTCAGGCATACGGATTCAATCAGACCTGGAACGTCAACACCACCACCTGGCAGGATATGATCGGCATCCAATATCAACTGGACCAGGATCCCACCGGTACTCCACTTCACGAATGGGTCGACAAGGTGAATCTGACGATGTGGTAAGGCGCTACACGCCTCACAGTGAAACGAACATCTGCAAGTGTCCGACGCTCTGCAACAACGATTCGCCGAACCGATATAGTTTTCGACAGGATGTACGAAGTCTTGACATGCTGGCTACCTGGCAAGTTGCTTGCCAGGATTGGGGCGTAAAAATGCGCGGAGTCCCTTGGTCCCGGTAGCCTCCGCGCAAGTAATTTACCAACCGGAATTATGATGAGCTTCACCACGATCACGTTCAATACCACAATCGGGGGATGAATTTGTAGATTTCAAATTGGGACGCTACCGGGTAGCTCACACCTGCTCAACTCGAGCCCAGCGTGCCCAAGAATGAGTCTCGTCCGGTTAGCCGATAATTCGCCCGGAACTCGAGCCAGGGTATGGGTCACCGGAATGCGGCCCGGGCAATGAAGCATGGCAGCGGGGCCGCGCTTTTCTTGCGGTGGCGGAGACCCGACCACAGGCTCCCGATCATGGTCCCGGGAAAGACGCCGCCGCCGCCGGCTCGCTTCCATAGCAAGGCATTGATTGGAGTCAGTTGATACTTCCTACCCATTCCGCAAATTGGCGAGATGGATAGGGGCTAATGCTGTTTAGTTGAATAGAGAATCACGCGGTAGGCGTGGACCTGGTGGGGAGCGAGCGAGAGTTGGCGCCCCTGGTTGGTTTGGTCGCCGTTGAGGCGGCGCAAAGTGGTCCATGCGCCATTGGAACGGGCGACTTCCTCAACGCTGGCGATGCCGCTGATTTTGGCGTCGACATCGGGATCGCGAAAGAAGGAGACGGTGAGGCCGGAGCCGGCGATGTAAAACTCATTCGCGCCCGTTTGCAGGATAATCATCGCGCCGTCCTCTTCAAGCAGCGCCTTCGCCGGCCACGATCGAGACAGGGTGGCCTCAAAGAGATAGTCGCCAAGCGACACGGTTTGCGTGGGCCGGGGACTATTGCTGTGGAGCACGATGGCGCGTGTGCTGCCTGCGGCCTGCAGCGCGGGTAGGATGTCGCTGAAACTTTCAAGCAGCGCGTAGACACTGGGCAGCCTTGGACCTGCGTCCTGCTCATCAGGAGTGATGGACGCGCTTTCAATTGCAAAAGGAGAAAAGCCAAATGCGCCTGCTTGTCCGTATGCGTAGAAGGCGTTGTACGGTGCGGCTTCGAGTCGCGCTTCGGGAACAAAGACCGGGTTTCCATTGAATTTGTAGCGATCGATCCAGTACTCGAAGTTGGGCCAGTAGATGTCAGGAGAATAGAAGTCGATCGCGGGCGCGGTGGCGCGGTAGACAGCGAGATAGTAGGGATGCGGTCCTCCGCTGGGATACTCGCCTGCACGCTCAGCGGGTGCGGGGAGCTGGCAGTTCACATACATCGGGAGCGGGTAGACCTGCTTGCCCTGGGCGGCGACCTGCTGAATATAGCGCGCATAATTCCAGGCCATGAAGACTTCGTCCGCCGCATCGCCGAAGACGCCGGTCCAGGTTGTTGCGGATGGATTGAAATGGCCACGCAACTCGGGAGAGAACGAATTGCGCATGTCTTGAAGTTTCTGGATCAATGTGGGCGGAACGGGGCCGGCAAAAAGATGGTTCGCGGCATCGGACCGATCGCGGCCGCGGCCCAGATAGCCGACTTCGTTTTCGACCTGCACCATGAGCACGGTCTGCTGATCCTGATCCTTCTCACGGATGTGTTTCATGAGTGCGGCGAAGGCGCGGCTGTCGCTCTTGAGTGTCTCCTGGCCGAGGGTGGAGAGAATTTCGAGTTGAGTTTCGTCGGCGGAGATGGCTCGCGGGAAGCGCATTGTGTCCTGCTTGACCCACGCGGGCGCATAGTTGGAGAAGCCGTTTTTCCAGCTGCCAAACCACAAGGGGACGAGATGCAGATGCTGCTGGCGCGCGACATCGATCCAGTGATCGAGGATGCTGAAGTCGAAGTTGCCCTCAGTTGGCTCGATCTGTTCCCAGGCGACGGGCATGAGAACCGTGTTGACGTGCATCTGGGCGATGCGGGGCAGGGTGGTGTCTGCTTGCGCGGCGGCTCCCGCAGATGAGTTGCCGAGTTCGCCGCCGAGGATCAGGTAGGGTTGGCCATTGACGATAAGTTGTCCGCCGGTGGGAGACTTGGAGATGGAGGGGATTTCAGCGGCGTTGGCGAAGAGCGCGCCCAGCAGGCATGCAGCGAGAAGAAAGGATTTAAGGCGCATCGAGGAAGACATGGATATCTGAAGGGAATGATAGCGGAAACCAGCGGCAGCAATCAGTTGTCAGTTGTTCGAGGTCAGAGGCCGCTAAACAGAAGAGAACCGGCGGGGCCAGGGATCGGGGATTGAGAGCGAGGCTGACGGATGCGGGTGGGATAGAATTCCTCTGACTCTCACAAGGGAAATGAAAGCTGATCATGACTGAAACCAAAGAGCATGTTCTGGTGACGGGCGGGGCAGGTTACATTGGGAGCCACGCGGCAAAGGCGCTGGCGCGGAGTGGGTTTATACCGGTCACCTACGACAGCCTGGTGAGGGGACAGCGGCACGCGGTCCGGTGGGGGCCGCTTGTGGAAGGCGACATTGGTGATCGGGCGAAGGTGCTGGCGACGATGCGGCAGTACGAGATCAAGGCGGTTCTGCATTTCGCGGCATTCGCATATGTTGGAGAGTCAACGAAGCATCCAGAGATCTATTTTGAGAACAACGTGACCAAGTCGCTCGCACTGCTGGATGCGTGCATGGAAGCGGGGATGCGGCATTTCGTTTTTTCCTCAAGCTGCGCGACGTACGGGACGCCGGAGCAGGTTCCGATCACTGAGGAGATGCCGCAACTTCCGCTGAACCCTTACGGTGAGACGAAACTGGCGATGGAACGGGCGCTGAGTTGGTATGGGAGGGCGCACGGGTTCACGTGGAGTGTGCTGCGGTACTTTAACGCAGCGGGGGCGGACGTGGATGGAGAGATTGGTGAGGAACACTCGCCGGAGACGCACCTGATTCCGCTGGTGCTGGAGGCGGCATTGGGGCTGAGCACGGTGGAGATTTATGGCGATGACTATCCGACGGTGGATGGAACCTGCGTGCGCGATTACATTCATGTCTCGGATTTGGCCGAGGCACATGTGCTCGCTCTCAAAGCTCTAAGTGATGGCAGGGCTTCAATGGCCTTGAACCTGGGAACGGGCGAGGGTCAGAGCGTACGCCAGGTGATTGGCGCAGTGGAAAAAGTGACAGGGCGGAAAGTCGCGTCCCGCGTGGTCGGGCGGCGTGCGGGAGACCCTCCTGTACTGGTAGCCGATCCGGCGCAGGCGGGCAGGATGCTGGCATGGAGACCCCAGTGCTCGGATATCGTGAGCATCGTGGGATCGGCCTGGAAGTGGCACACGAGGAATTCTTCCAGCTAGTGCGCCGGGACATTGGAGTGTGTTGCGCCAGCTTAGGAGTTGTGAGGGAGATTGACTCGCTTTTTCACGATCCAGGTCGGGCGGCGCTTTACTTCCTCGAATAAGCGGCCAATGTATTCGCCAAGAATGCCCATGCAGACGAGATTGACCGAAGCGAGGAAGAGAATGACGAAAATGGTCGAGGTCCATCCACGGGCGTCGCGGGGGTTGAAACCGATGACGGTCCAGTTGGTGAGGTACTGGACGATGACGAAGAAGGCTCCGAACATGCAGAGGGCCGCGAGGATGAGACCGAGGTGCATGATGAACTGGAGCGGACGGTAACTGAAGTTGAAAATCCCGTCGGTGGCGAGCTTCAGCAGGCGGGAGAGGTTGTATTTCGGCTCGCCCGCAAAGCGGGCATGTCGCTCGTAGGCGAGGCCGGTCTGACGAAAGCCGACCCAACTGCGGAGTCCGCGCACGAAGCGGTTGCGCTCAGGCAGTTGGTTGATGGCATCGACGACCTCGCCGCGCATGACGCAGAAATCGCCGGCGTCGAGCGGGATGTCGAGGACGGCGAGACGACGGAGAATGCGGTAGTAGACGGTGTATGAGAGACGCTTGAGGAAGTTCTCCTTGCGCTTGGTGCGAATTGCGTAGACGACGTCCCAGCCTTCGCGGATTTTGGTAATAAACGGTAGGAGTTCTTCGGGAGGGTCTTGCAGGTCGGCATCCATGACAGTAACGATGTTTCCGCGGGCGTGCATGAGGCCGGCGGAGACGGCGGCCTGGTGGCCGAAGTTGCGCGAAAGGCTGACGACTTTGAAGCGGGAATCGGCTGCGGCGATTTGCTCGCAGATTTCCATGGTCCGGTCGCGGCTGCCGTCGTCGACAATCAGGATCTCGAAGCTATCTCCCCATGCAGGCGCCGCCGCGAGGATGCGGTTATACATTTCGGCGATGCCATCTTCCTCGTTGTAGGCAGGAATTACGACGGAAATCATAGAGGGCTTTGCTAGCGAAGTGCTGAGAATCACTATATACCAGGGTGGTTGGGCGCAGACTGTGCGTGGCCGGCCTGGATTCAGCGTTGGACGGAAGCGGGCTTGACGGCGTTGACGATGTAGATAGGGACGGTGCGGGCTACAAGCCACTCGTGGTAGGAGACCGCGGGAAAGGAGGCCAGTCCGCCGCACGCCCTGGGATCGTAGGACAGGGCATAGACGGGGACGACTGCGGGTATGAGCGCGGCCCACTGCGGTTGACAGTCGTCTCGGGGAATTGAGGCCTGCGACAGGTAGGCAGAGGCTGGAATTCGAATATCCGGGAGGGGGATATGGCCCTGCCTCTCGATCTGAGTCATGCCGTTGTATTCCAACCCTGCGTCGATCGACGTGTCGGCAATGCCGGCCGCGCGGAGTTCATTGATTGCATCAAGGCGGGCACGATACATGCCGAAGACGTCGTGGGTGCCAGCGACGGCGTAAAGAGCGAAGAGCAGCACGAGAGCAGAACTGGCAAGGGGCAAAGCCGGCCGGACGCGTTCCTGATAAAGCCGGAGAAGGACGATCGAACCGATGAGAAGAAGGGGCAGAGCATAGCGATCAAGAATAGACGCACTGAGGCCTCGTGGAATTAGCAGTGAAAGATAGGCCAGGACAAAGGGGCCAAGAAGAATGATCAGAACAGGCCAGCGGATAGGCTGGGAAACGCCCCGCGCGACAGGCGGAGATAGGGAAGAATTCGACTGCGCGCGAGCGGCGGTCCGATTACCCGCAATGAGATAGGCGAAGAAGCAGACGACTGCAACGAGAACAACCAGCGTGATGGCAAAGCGAGAGCCCAGCGCAAGAACGAGGGGGCCGTACCCTTTGGTGGCGGTGGTTCTTTCGAGGCCAAACGGGGTAACGCAATTGCCATTGAAGGGAGCAAGAAGAGCATTCAGGGTAGAAGGATGATAGAGGAAGATGGGAATGGGTGCAGCCAGGCAGAGCAGACCGCCTATCACCAGAACTGCAGCTGTGCGCCGATTACGGAACGACACAGAGGACACGAAGGCGATCAAGATCGGAAGCAGAAAGAGGGCAACGCCGAGGAAGAAGCTCAGCAACTGCACAGCGAGGTGGTTCAGTTGGCCGAACCCGGGTTTGCCTTCAATGAGGTGCTCAGGAACTGAGTAGGGCTGCTGATTGAACCATTGGAGAGATCCGAAGACGATGACGAGCGAGAGCGCGTAAAGCAAGACGCCGATGAGCGGAACATAGGGTCGGCGGCGCAGGAGCCAGACGGCGCAGGGAAACATGACGAGTACGCCGAGCCACGCGATCTGGCGAACGGTTCCTCCCACAGCGTTGGAGAGTGCGGCGCATGCAAGCCAGGCAAGGACGGCGCGGTTGGATTGAGACCGGAGAGCGCGAAGGCAGGCATAAAGACAGAGGAGAATGCAGAAGAAGCCATTGATGTCGGTCATATAACTGACCGCGAGTGGGAGGAAAAGCGGACTGAGGACAAGAGCAAGCGTGCCGATGGTCGCATTGCGGGAGCTAACCCCGGCACGAACTAAGGTGCGCTGGGTAAGAAAGGCCGTCATCAGGGCAACGAAGAGAGTGGAGGCGCGGATGGACGTGAACGAGGGCCCGAAGAGCGTGATGAACAAGGCGCCCAAATAGAGCTGCCAACCCACCATTGCAGTGGCCCAACCGTTATAGACGATGTGCCCGGTCTGGGCGAGGACGCGCGCAGATTGTACATAGGACCAGTCGTCGTTCATGCCAATTTCAGCAACGGGGAATGTGGCAAGAGCGCAGACGAGCAGCACAAGAGCGCAAAGATATGCGGGCTTGCGTGACACGACGGCTGCATTCATATGGGTTCCCAAATCCAAATCATATAGTGTGGGTATGGCTGGTTTGACATGAGATTGTCGGCTGCCGTTAATTCCGGTGCCCTCGCTGATAGCCTTGAATTGCCTGATTGCTGCGGATGGTCTTTTTGAGTTCGGGAAAAGGATAAGATGGGGAGCGCGCTGCACTTCATTGGAAAGCACCAAGCCAGGATTGCGCTTGCGCTGTTTGGTGCGGCGTGCGTGATCGGCGTGGGTTCCCAGGTGATGCTTCCGGCCCGGGCAGGCGCGGAAATGTGGGATCTGGCGCGCAGTATCGCCTACCGCGGCACATTTGCTGACCCGTTCATGGTACTGGCAACTGGGCCGACCGCGGTGAATCCACCTCTCTACCCATTCGTTCTGTCGCTCTTCGTCAAGGCTCTCCAAAGGATGTCTCTGGCCTACTACGCCGCAGTTTTGGGATGCATCCTGGTGAATGCCGCGACAGCGGCGTTGCTGCCGCGTGTGGCGCTGGTGTTCTTTGGAGACGCAATTCCAGGAATTGCTGCTTCCATCTTGTGGCTGGCGACAATGCAGACAATACCCGGATGGGATACCAACTACACGGTGCTGGGTTTGATTCTGTTTTGTCTTGTAACGGCGCCGGCGCTGCGCGTGGAAGGGTTTCCCGTTTGGCGCGCGGGCCTCGGCGGAGTTGTCGGCGGATGCTTGTTCCTGCTGAATCCATCCACGGTGCTGGTAACATTTCCGTGGATCGCGTATCTGCTGTGGCGAACCCGGGCGGAGCTGCGGAGCGCTTGCATTTACTGCGGAATTGTCGTGTTCATGACGTCGTTGTTTGTGGTGGCATGGGGCGCGAGAAACTACGTTCAGCTTGGTGGGTTTGTAACCAGGACAAACCTCGGATTTACGCTTTATGCCTCGAACAACGACTGCGCAGAACCGAGCCTGATCAAGGAAGAACTGAGCGGTTGCTATGGGGCCAAGCATCCCAATGAGAATTTGCGCGAGGCGGAGTTACTGCAAAAGATCGGCGAAATTCAGTACGACCGGCTTCGCATTGCAGATACCAAAGCGTGGATGAAGGCCAACCCCGCCAGCTTCCTGCGCCTGACGGGTGCGCGCATTCTTGAGTTCTGGTTTCCAGCGACAGAAGTGATTCCTCAAGGGGAAGGTGGGTTTATCAGCATCTTCAGCATCCCTGGTTATGCGAAGCGCTGGGCAGCACAGCAGAACCGCATTGCCTACGTAATGTGGCTGGTTACCGCGCTTTCGCTTCCCGGCCTGGTATTGATGGTGCGCAGGCGCGAGCGGGTCGCGTTGTATGTGTTCACGGTGAGTGTGGTTTATCCGCTGATGTATTACATCGTAGTTTCCGATATGCGATATCGGTATCCGGTTTTGTTTCTATCCCTGTTGCCTGCGGGGTATTTGCTGAAAGAGATCTGGATGACTGTTGGACGGCGTTCAAACAAGAGCTCTGCCGCTGCATAGAGAGCGAGTTGAACCTCGCGACGTTGGGCGAGACCTTGGGCGCTCACGGTTTTGTTTGCGCAGGCGTTTCGGTATGGACTATATAGATGGTTTCAGTGCGAAATCCTAAAAGCCAATTGTGCCAGGTGACGGGTGCGAACCCTGCGGGACCGCCGCATGCATTCGGATCCCACGACAGGGCGTAGACGGGGACCACCGCGGGTGTGAGCCAGCCATGGTCGGTCTGGCAGTAGGCGGGCAGGGCCGTGTGTGCAAGGGCCCAAGCCCAAGGTTCGTCGTAGTGCGGACCGCTGATGAAACCGGCTTGTTCAATCTGGGTTGCTCCGTTGTGCTCGAATCCCGCGTCGATCGAGGTGTCGGGGATGCCTGCGGCTCGGAGCTGGTCGACGCCTGCCTGGCGTGCGCGGTACATCCTGAATGCGTCGTGGGTGCCGGCGACGGCGTAAAGACCGAAGAGTGCGACAAGGATGATGGTGGCGCGGGGCAGCGCGGGCTGCACGCGGTCCTGAAAGAGGCGGAGCAGAAGAATGATTCCGATAGGAAGAAGAAGGAGCAGGTAGCGATCGTAGAGATCGCCGCTGAGGCCGCGGGGCACCAGCAGAGCGAGATATGCGAGAACAAGTGGGCCAAGAAGAACGAGCAAAGTTGGCCAGGCAATGTATTCGGAGGCAAGTGGCTCTCGCTGCGCGGCTGGCGCGGGGCGGGTGCTTGTGCAGAGCCAGGCAACGAAACTCGGGAGCGTTGCGAGGACGGCGAGCGTCAGTACGAATCGCAGAGCCAAGGGGAGGACGCTGGGTGTTCGGCCTTTGATGGGGAAGGAGCCCAGGACTCCGAAGGACGTGACGACGTTACCCTTGAACGGAGCGATAAGGCCGACAGCAGCATCTGGTTGAAGGAATACGAGGCACGAGAAGACCGCGACTGTGATGGCTCCGCCGATGGCAAGAATGGCTTTGACGCGGCATGTGCGGAGGGAGACAGCCGGGATGAAGGTGACAAGGAACGGCAGAAGCAGCAGCGCAAAACTGAGAGCGAGACTGAGGAGTTCCGCGGCGAGATGGATCAATTGATGAAGGCCGGTGAATGGAACAAGAAGGGGTTCGTGTTCCGAGTGAGGCTGGTTGAGAAACCAGTGGAGTGAGCCGTACACGACGAGGAGCGACGCCGCGTACAGCAGTGCTCCCACGATAAGTACATGGGGACGGCGGCGAAGCAGCCACACGGCGCAGGGAAACATGACCAGTACGCCGAGCCACGCGATTTGGCGAACGGTTCCCAGGGCTGCATTGGAAAGAGCTGCAAAGCAGAGCCACACAAGGACGGTGCGATCCGTGCGGGCTTGCAGAGCGCGAAGACAGGCATAGAGGCAGAGGAGCAGGCAAAACAGGCCCCCCATGTCGGACATGTAGGTGACGGCAAGAGGCAGGAACAGCGGACTGAGGACCAGGGCAAGCGTGGCGATGACGGCGTTGAACGAGGTGATTCCGGCGCGGATGAAAGCGCGCTGCGCAAGAAAAGCCGTGACGAGGGCGACGAACAGAGTTGAAGCGCGGATCGCAGTGTACGACGCGCCGAAAAGCTTGATAAAGAGTGCGCCGAGGAAGAGTTGCCAGCCAAGCATCGGCGTGTCCCAGCCGTTGTAGACGATGTGGCCTGTGCTGGCGAGAAGGCGTGCGGAATGGATGTAGGAGAAGTCGTCAACGATGCCGACTTCAGCGACTGGATGGGCGGCGATTGCGGCGAGCAGCAGAACGAGGACGCAGAGGAATGCGGGCCAGCGGGAGGTGAGGGCTTTGTCCATGCGGATCTCTTGATTCGATCATAGGTTACCCGCATGAGAGCCCCGGCTCATTTCAGCCGCACGGAAGCGTCGGGCCTAAGTGGAACGTAGCAACGGCATCTTCCGAACCCGGATCTATTGGGCGCCGAGTTCGCGGACGATGGCTACAGAGGCCGATGCGCCGATGCGGTTGGCTCCGGCTTCGAGCAGCGTGCGAACGTCCGCCAGGGTGCGGATGCCTCCCGACGCCTTGACGCCGGAACGCGCGCCCGCCACGCCGCGGAGCAACGCCACGTCGGCCGCGGTTGCCCCGCCGGTGGAGAAGCCTGTCGACGTCTTGAGAAAGTCCGCGCCGGCATGGATGGCAATTTCGGAGGCGCGCAGCTTTTCCTCCACAGTAAGCAGACAGGTTTCCAGAATGACCTTCAGTATCGCGCCATTGTGGTGGGCGACGGTCGCCGCGGCGTGGATGGCGTGATGGACGGCCTGATGGTTGCCGCTTTTGAGCTGGCCGATGGGGAGAACCATGTCGACTTCGCGCGCGCCGAGACGCGTGACGGATGCGGCTTCCTGACGCAACGTTGAAACGAGCGATGCGCCGAGCGGGAAACCGATGACCACGCCGACGGGAACGCCGGTTCCGGCAAGCGCGCGGACCGCGGTGGGAACCCAGACGGGGTTGATCATGGCGCAGGCGAAATGGTATCTGGCGGCCTGCTCGCAAAGGGTCTCAACCTGGGCGCGGGTGGCGTCGGGCTTGAGGAGAGTGTGGTCAATGACGGCAGCCAACGCTTGCCACGTAGAGAGTGCAGTTGCGGCAAATCCGGCTGAGTCGAATGTGCCGTTGTCGAATTCAAGGTCTTGTTCGCGGATGGGAACGATTGAAGCCATGAGCCGTGCTCCTTGCCTCTGAAAAAAAGCGCCGTAGTCGCGTGGCGGCTCGCCGGACAGCCTACGGGATTTGAGTATAGAACCTGAGGGAGGGTTGCGCACAACCACCTGCGATGGGGCAGGCTCGCCTTTCGCACGCACGCGGGATTTTGCTCCCCATCCTTGCCGCGAAGTCCGGGGAAAGGATGGGGAGCCCTGTCTGCATTGGGGCGGAAAGGACTTGTTACTCGGCGCGGAGCGCTTCTACCGCGTTGATTCTTGCTGCGCGTGCTGCGGGGACTGCGGATGCGACCACGGCGGCAGCCAGGATGACAATGGCTGAAGCGATGAAGGCGAGTAAACCAGGCTGTTGGACTTCGGCTACATATTTGCCGATCAGGCGGGCGAAGGCGAAGCCGGTGACAATGCCGGCTGTGACGCCGATTGCCGCGATGACCAGGCCTTCTGCGAGCACTCCGGCAAGGATATTACGGGGGTGTGCACCCAGGGCCATGCGGATGCCGAATTCGCGCGTGCGGCCGCTGACGGAGAAAGCAAGAACGCCGCCAACACCGACGACGGAGATAAGCAGCGCGACGGCAGCGAATCCGCCAAAGACCACGGCGTTGAGCCGATCAGGAGTCAGCACTTCAGCGCGGATGTCCGAAAGCGTGCTGGCGCGCTCAACCGGCTGGTCCGCTGACATTTCGTGGATGGTACGCGCGATGGCTGGAACCAGGGAGTACGGGTCCTGACTGGAGCGGACGAAAAGCCGCCCTTGCCAGCCTTCCTGATCGACAGGCTGGAAGACCGTCATGCCAGGGTTGGGAATGATGTTTTCATCGTCGATATCGGGCACGACGCCGATAATGCGGCGCGGCTCGTAACTGATGCCGATGAACTTCATGACAGGGTCGGTCCAGTTGAGTTCGCGGTTGATGGGGTCCTGGCCGGGGAAGAGGGATTTGGCAACGCTCTGGCTGATAATGACGACGCGTTCTGCCCCGTCGCGGTCACCCTCGCGGAAGTCGCGGCCTTCAAGAATCGGAACGCCGAGCGTACTGAAGAAGCCTGGGGAGGCGGAGCGGAAGCTGGCGCGCCGGTCGCCAAGCCCATTCTCACGCTTTGCGCCCTGCACGGCGAATGAGAAGCGGATGCCGAGGCCCTGCTCGTCGCGCCAGGGAACGCTGAAGCCGGTAGAGGCGCGCTCGACACCGGGGATTGCGCTCACGCGCCGCAGGACTTCCCGATAGAACTCCTGCACCTGCTCCGGTGTTTTGCCGTAGGACATCACGGGGAGATTAACGGCGAGGACCTTGGAAGTATCGAAGGGCGGCCTGGTCTTTTCGAGCTCGTAAAGCGTGCGCAGCAGAACCGCGGAGCCCGCCAGAAGCAGGAAGGACGCCGTGATTTGCAGGACGGCGAACACGCGCAGGCGGCTGCTGCTGTTTCCGGTCACGCGTGTTCCACCCGTCGCGAGTCCAGTGGTGCGCAGAGATCCCATCGAGGGCAGGCGCGGAATGAAGGCGAGGAAGATAGCCGCGGCCAGTGCGAGTCCGATCCCAAACCAGACCAGGCTGAAGTCAAGCGTCATGCCGACCGCGCGCACCGAAAAGCGCGCCGCGTACTTGCCGAGGATCGACACCATGGGAACGGCAATGAGGATGGCGGCAATGGCGCCGCTGCCGCAGAGCACGAGGCTCTCGGCGAGCAGCGATCGGCGCAGCGTCGCAGTGCTGGCTCCCAGTGCGGAACGCACAGCGAGCTCCGGTTCGCGGCGGACCGTGCGGGCGAGGACGAGGTTGGCGACGTTGGAGCTGGCAATCACGAAGAGAAGGGCCGACGCCGCAAAGAGAATCCACAGAATGTTGTTGGCGCGGGCGTTGATCTGGTCGTGCATGCGGGTCACGCCGATGGCCCACCGATCCGAAGTCTTGTAGTCCTCAGTGTGCGCGCCGATCATGGACGCGTAACTAGTAGCGAGTTCGGCGCGGGCGGCCTCGAGGGTTGCGCCGGGCGCAAGGCGGCCGAAAATTTCGGTCATGCGGTGCGAGCGGCCAGTAACCATGGTGGCGGAAAGATGGTGCGGGCTCGTGACGATGTTGGAGATGATTTCAGTGGCGACGGGGTAGGGAATCGAAGGCTCGAGGACGCCGACAACGGTTGCACTGCGTGCACCCATCGCGCTTTCCAGGCGGACGACTTTACCAAGGACGCCGGGATCCGAATGCAAGGACTCGCGCCAGTATTTGTAGGTGAGAACGACAGCGCCAGGAGCATTGGGGCCGTCGTCGCCGGGCCCCAGCAGGCGGCCGAGGACGGGACGCAGACCCATCACCTGGAAGTAATTGCCATCGACAACACCCGCGGGAATTTCGCGGGGGGTACCAAGGCCGACGATCGTGAAATCCATTTCAGAGAAGGTGCCAACCTCAGAAATGGTCTTGAGGCCAGTGCCGAGATCCTTGATTTCCGGCACGGAGAAGTTGGCGTTCACCTGTCCCAGGCCCTGAGCGCTCTGGCGAATGTAGAGCAGGCGGTCTTCGTCGCGATTCGCGAGCGGACGCAGCAGCACGGCGCGCACTACGCTGAAGATCGCGGCATTGGCGCCGATCCCGAGAGCGAGCGTGAGGGCGACGGTGATCCACAATGTGGGGACGCGAGAAAGAGAGCGAATGGCGATCTTCAAATCACGGATGAAGGACATTTGCGAACCTCGATTCGGGCGGGGTTTTTTCGATCGCGTTCAGTTTGGAGCAAGCCGAGGGGAAGAACCGTTGACGAATATGTTGATATCAACTAACCTTGCTTCGTGTCAAGCAAGAACTTACTTCCTTACGAAACAACGCTGCTGGTCAAGGATTGCTGCTTGTGTCTCCATGTGCAGCGAGCCGCGCGAACGCTCGGACGGCGATTCGACGAGGCGTTGCGGCCCTTTGATCTGACCAACGGGCAGTTTTCGCTGCTGATGTCGCTAAACCGGCCGGAGCCGCCGCCAATGGGCCCGGTAGCCCAGTTGCTGGGGATGGACCGGACCACGCTGACCGCGGCGCTGAAGCCGTTGGAACGGCGAGGCCTGGTGAAAGTGTTGCAGGATCCCTCCGATAAGCGAAGCCGGATTTTGACGCTGACGCGCAAGGGGCAGCAGTTGATGATACGCGCCGTTCCGGTATGGGAGCAGACGCACCACGCCATTGAGGAGATGATTCCTGGTGGCGATCCGGAAGGACTGAGGAAGGGGCTGCGGGCGTTGTCGTAAGTTCTTAAGGAACCCGATTTCCGATAGCCTTTCTTATAAATACCTATCATTCCGTGCGTCCCGCACCGCAGCGAATGCGCCGCCCCTTCCGCCCCTCCAACCGACTGTGATTCAATTAACCCGTCGGAGCCCAACCCCCAGAATGCGTAAATCCGCCGCACTCCTCGTTCTCCTGCTTCTCGCCACGCCCCTCTGCGCCCAACCCCTCCTTGCCCAAAAGGACAAGCGCGAGCCCCTCACCGAAGCCGAGGTCGAACAGATCCGCGAGGCCGGCATTTTTCCCAATCAGCGCGTCGACCTCTACACCAAGTTCCTCAACGAGCACGCCGACACCATTAAAAGCCTCACCGCCCGCAAAAAGAACGATGCCCGCGCCATGCACCTCGACAACGAGCTGCAGGACTTCACTGCCCTCATGGACGAGCTCGGCTCCAATCTCGATACCTATTCCGACCGCCACGCCGACATCCGCAAAGCCCTCAAGCCTCTGACCGAGTCCACTGACCGCTGGCTCGGCATCCTCCGCGCCCTCATCGGCGAGCCCGGCTTCGACCTTGCCCGCAAAGAAGCCATCGAGAGCGGCGAAGACCTTGCCGACCAGGCCAAGCGGCTCCTCACCGAGCAAACTCAGTACTTCGCCGAGCACAAAGACGAAGCCAACCAGGAACGCGCCGAACCCAAGTCAAAACCAGATGGCAAGTGAAAGAGATGAGGCCAACAACACCCTCTACTTCTTCGCCGAAGGCGGAAGCATCCCGTTCATTCGCAGATAGCCTGCCATCTGTGAGTAGTGGTCCTCAAGGTCACCCACCAGCTCGACGAGCGCACGTGCACGCGGCTTCTTCGTTCCTCGGAAGTAGGTGATCGTTCCGCCCAGGCTCGAGTCCTGCAGCCCGTCCAGTGCCTTCTGGCAGGTCTCGAACGATTGCTTGAGAACCGGCACCAACTGGTCCTTGGGGGTCGTGTCCGTAACTGCCGGCCCCGTGCCAGGGCCGTCCCCCGAGAGCATGCCGCACACACCAAAGTTCGCCTGGATGACATGCGAGACGATCTTCCCGTACGTCCATTGATCCGGTGTCGGATGATATCCGTATTTGTCCGCTGGCATCAGCTCGGCTGCAGCGACCATATAACCCGATTGGCGCTGAAAGATTTCCTTCGCGCTCGCCACTACCGGGTTCGACGCATCCTGCGCAAGCGCGCATGCCGAAGCCGCCGCCAGCACCAACACTCCGAATGCAATTTTCATCTAGCCACCTCAGAATCATCCTACCGTTCTTCCCCCGGAAATGGATCGTTGATGGTAGAAAAAACGAGTTGTCACTACGAGTTTGTACCGGAAAATCGGCGGGGTGACTGGACCCCCGTGCCCGACCCCGACGAGGTTCTTGCGACGGTCGATGACCCTATGGCGTTTTTCAACAGTAATCCCGACAATCGCGCGCAGTCGGCTGTCCAAGAGCGGTTTGGTCTGAATTCATCCACCGAGACGGCGCCAACCCTTATGCTCGTCCACCACCACGCGCTAATCAATCATGCAACCACTTGCTCGGGGCGTGACATGGCGACGATCCCTGTCGTGCCGATTCGTGCGCGGCGTGCGAGAAACTCCGCGAAGATCAGACATCCTCCTATCGCAGTCACGTTGTATACGGCTGCGCCCCACGTTGGCTGATTGTGCAGCCGGATAAAAATTGGAGGTATTTCTACAAAACCTTCAAAGAGCAAGAGCATCAGCGCAAGAAGTCTGGCCGCCAGGACAGCCATAAAACCTGAGCAAATTGCAATTCCTGCCAGGACGAACGCGATTCCGGTCGGCCCCGCCCAAAAGTATCCAAACCCCATCCAGTGCGGGACGATGGTCGCGAAGACGCGAATGCCAACCAGGTGGAATAAGCCGAAGAGGACTGGAGGCAATCCCAACATCAAACGTGCGGCGACAACTGCTCTCCGTTGCAGCAGGGAATCCGTTGAAGCGGAAGAAGCATAAACGATCACTGCCGGAGCAACCAGCATGAGCTGTTGAGCAAGCCCGAAAGTGACGCCCAGTATGACGTCGATTCGCCAGCCGAGCGCATGAATCCCGGCATCGTATCGAGCCAGCCACAATGCCGCAAACATCAGGTAGACAATGGCGGATGCTGCGGCGCCCACCCTCGCACTGCGTCGCCACAGAATTGCAAGACCCGCTGCGACCAGCCAGACGCTCACGACATAGGCCATTATTTGTTGACCGGGAAGATTCTTGCCCAGGGCCTGGATGGGTTGATGAGACCCATCGAATGAACCCCAGGCGATATTCAGAATGCCGGTGAGAACCGTGCCCAGGCCGTAGAACCAAACTCCAACTTGCATCCATCGATCTTCCATGAGTCCCTCCATCAGTCCCTGCGTAAGTCGTTCCGCAATTCGCACCGTAATTTGCTTCGCGAAAAGCCAAAAGCTCAATGACAATGCACGCGCTTCTCGATTTCAGAGCTGATACTATGGCACCATTGGTTCATCGAACAGAGCCATTTTCGCCAATCTTTTTGGACCATTGAAATGCCAAAAGCCATAAGCTCGTTTGAGCTCACACTCAAAAACCGGCCTCGCCACCAGACCCTGACCAACTGGCTCTACGGCGAACTGCGCTCTGTCATTCTTGACGGCCGGCTCGCGCCAGGCGCAAGACTGCCGGCCTCCAGAGATTTCGCCAGCCAATATCAGCTATCTCGTGGCACAGTCGTCAGCGTTCTGGAGCGTTTACAAGCCGAGGGGTATGTCACCTCCCGTGTCGGATTCGGTACGTGGGTCAACCGTGTGGAGGCGCCCCGGCCGGCCCGCCAGGCTGTCACGACACCGGCATATATTCGTGGCGTCATTTCAACATATAAGGGCCCGCGGCCATGGGTTAACCTGCCTTTGGTTGAAGGAATCCGCCCCTTTCGAATCGGGGATCCTGCCATCAACGAATTCCCATCCGAGGTTTGGGGACGTATTGCCGCGCAGCGAGCACATAATTTTGGGTCATGGTTAAAGAAAGGGGCTGATCCGCGCGGGTATCGGCCATTGCGCGATGCAATTGCCGAGTATTTGCGCACGTCCCGTGGGGTGCGATGCACCGCGGAACAAATCGTCATTGTTTCCGGAATACAACAGGCGCTCGACCTGCTGGCCCGGGTGCTCCTGAAAAAGGGCGATCCGGTATGGATGGAAGATCCTGGATACTTCGGTGCAAGCATCGCGTTTGACAATGTCGGAGCCAGGATTATTGCTGTGCCGGTGAATGAGGAAGGGCTGTCTGTCTCCGCCGGAATCAAGATTTGTCCGGATGCGAAGGGAGCCTACGTAACGCCCGCTCACCAATTCCCGCTTGGCGTAACCATGTCCCTTGAGAGGCGGATGACCCTTCTTAGCTGGGCCTCACGCGCCGGCGCTTTTGTTATCGAAGACGACTATGACAGCGAATACAGGTTTGAGGGGCCGCCTGTGCCTGCCCTGCAAAGCCTCGATAATCAATCGAGCGTTATCTTCATCGGGTCGTTCAGCAAGACGCTCTTCCCATCTTTGCGCGTGGGCTACGTGGTATTTCCTGCACCGTTAACAGATTTCTTTATGGGTTTTCGCTATCGGACCGATTTCCGGAATTCATCCTTTGACCAGGCGGTGCTCTGCGACTTCATCGTAGATGGGCATTTGGCGCGTCATCTGCGCAGGATGCGCAATCTGTATGCCGAGCGCCTCGCAACCCTCATGGAAGGAGCCACGCGACATCTGGGTGGGTTGCTTGAGATCTCCAATGTCAGGGCAGGCCTCTACACCATCGGGTACCTCAAGAATGGAATGACTTCACGACAGGCGGAAAAGCTGGCCGCGGCCAAGGATATTGAGACTCTCGCCGTTGATCGATTCACTTTCAGACGTCCTGATCCGAATGCGTTGCTCCTCGGCTTTGGCGGATTCGACGAGCTTGCGATACGACAAGGACTCATTCGACTCGCAAAGGCTTTGAGCTAGCCCGGCTTCGGAAGTGGAAATCAGTTCTCTCAATTAATGCCAAATCGCAACTTCACTCCATTGGGCATGCAGTTTGCGGAGAATTACCCTCCATCGGCGCACAATAGAAACAGTGAACGCATGAACAACATACGTTTGGCGGTGGTTGCGCAAAATGCGCTCCGTCGCGAACAAAATCAAACGTGAACCATTCTCCCAGAAAGGCCTTCCAGTGACTGCCTTCGCGATCGGGTTGTCCAAGGTGAATTTTCTTCTGTTTTCGCACCTTCCAAGGTGACTTTCAGCAGCTTTCCTAACCTCGCATGGTTAATAAGTGCAGATTTCCTAACCTTCCATGGTTAATAAGTGCAGTTTTTTTAACCTTGCATGGTGATGTTTCATCGGTTACTCGCAGCGCAAGCATCTGATAATAATAAACTTAGCCAAATAGAGGAAGAAAAACAGCCCACCCTTTTCCGGGCTGTGAAACTGTGAGACCAGCTAACACGTAAGAATTAAATAACTTGCAACAGAAAAACTCACAGAAACACAGCCCCTGTGAAACTGTGGACACCCACCCCGCGAACGCAGTTCACTGTAATCTGTCATCTGCAACCTGTAATCTAAAGCCGTGTCCCCCGATTTTGCCCCCATCTTCCAGCAGGAGTACCGCGCCCTCCGCCCCCGCGCACCCATGCCGCCGATATCGGTCCGTTTCCGCCGCTTTACCTCGCTCAACACCACCATCCGTCTCCGCGAAGGCCAGATCCACGTCAGCCTTTCCGACCTGCTTGAAGGCGCACCCGAGTCCGTCATCCACGCCATCGCCCACATCCTTCTCGCCAAGCTTTATAAGAAAGACATCGACCCCACGCACAACCTGCGCTACAAGCGTTTCGCGTCCTCTGCCGCCGTTACACGCCAAACCGAACTCATCCGCGGTGCGCGCGGCGCAAAGCGTTTCACCGGCCCAGAAGGCCGTTACTACAACCTCGAAGCTGTCTTCGATTCGCTCAACACACGCTTCTTCGGCGGCCTGCTCGGCCGTCCCGAGCTCACCTGGAGCGAGCACCACGCCAAACGTTCCCTTGGGCATTACGACGCCGCCCACAATACCATCGTCGTAAGCCGCGTGTTTGACCGCCCCTCAAGTCCGCGCTACGCAATCGAGTACCTTCTCTACCACGAGATGCTGCACCTGAAGCATCCCGTAAAAATGCGTGGCCTACGTCGTTGCGTCCATCCCCCCGCCTTCAAGGCGGAAGAAGCCCAATTCCCCCAGCTCAAGGAAGCCCTGGCCTTCATCAAGCGCCTCTAGTTCCCAACGGAGGAATCATGCCCTCATCTACCCCCGACAAACCCCGCTGCTCCTGGGCCGTCAACGATCCCCTCTACCGCGCCTACCACGATGAAGAATGGGGCGTCCCCGAATACGATAGCCGCGCGCTGTGGGAAACGCTCATGCTTGAAGGCTTTCAGGCCGGCCTTTCCTGGATCACCATTCTGCGCAAGCGCGAAGCCTTCCGCGAGGCCTTCAAAAGCTTCGACCCAGCAAAGGTCGCGCGCTTTACGGAAGCCGACATCGAACGCCTGTTACAGGACCCAGGCATCATTCGCTCCCGCGCCAAAATTCAGGCCACCATTCAGGGCGCCCGCATCTACCTCGACATGCAATCCGCAGGCGAAGACTTCTCCCAATGGGTCTGGGGCATGGCCGGAGGCAAACCCATCCAAAACACAGCCATGCTCCCCACCCAATCCCCGCTCTCTGAAGAAATCTCCAAAGCCCTGAAGAAGCGCGGTTTCAAATTTGTCGGTCCAGTCATTGTTTACGCCTGGATGCAGGCAGTCGGCATGGTCAATGACCACGCGCCCGATTGCTTCCGGAGAAAGGCTGTCCTGAATTTGAAACAGAAAGGAAAAGTGAGCTGAATTCGCACTGGCCGAATCCTAAGCCGCAGCCCGCTCCTTCACCGGTTCGGTCACAGTCCGCGTAGCCGCCCACCAGATCAGCACGATCCCCGCCACCACGCTCCCCAGGCTGGCGAGTTGCGCATTCGACAGTCCCCAAAGAATCTTCGGGTTGCGGCGCACAAATTCAACCAGAAAGCGAGCCAGCCCACTCAGCACCAGGTACTCACCCACGATCGCACCCGTCCCATGCGGTTTTCCGCCTCGCCGCCACAGCCACCAGCCGATCAGCAATCCGGCGGCCAGCTCATATAGCGGCGTGGGATGAACCCGCAACAGCGTCGGCTCAATTCCATGCGGAAAGCTCATGCCCCACGGCAGGTTCGTCGGGATCCCATAGCAGCCATCCCCGGAAAGAAAGCACCCGATCCGTCCAATTCCATATCCGATCGCCGCCGCCGGAGCCGCCAGGTCGAGCGTCCTCAGTCCGCCAATCTTCGCCCACCATCCCTGGAAAATCAGAGCGGAAATGCCAAACAGCAACCCGCCGAACCACGCAAACCCGGCCGTATCCCACAAAACCCGCCAGCCCTGCTCCTGGAATTCCATCGGCGTATCGATCACGTGCCATAGCTTAGCCCCGACAATCCCCAGCACGGCGGCAATCGCGACCATCCCCACCGCGTCGCCGTCCAGGCCGGCGCGTTTGAACCCCCGGTCCATCACGAAAGCGGCGGCCACGCAGGCCAGCCAGAGCATCAATCCGAAGGTCGGGATCTGGTCGAACCGCAAAGATCCGAAGTGCAAATGCAGAAACCGGATGTCGATAAATGGATACATATCTCTTCAAGTATAGACGTTGCGTTATCCCTAAACGGCGCTCCGATCATTCCGCCTCCGACCAAAGCCTGCTCCGGGCGCAAATGGGCCACATCGCAATTTTGAATCACGATTCCTATCCGATCCCACCCCATTCGCGCGATACTGTCTGCATGGCCACCACCACGTACCAGGACCTGGAGATCCTCTATACCCGTCAACAGATTGCCGACCGTGTCGCCGAAATGGGAGCTCAAATCTCTCAGGACCTAAACGGGGAAAAGCTCGTCATGGTCGGCGTCCTCAAAGGCGCGGCCATCTTCCTTTCCGATCTCGCCCGCTCCATCCAGGCCGACGCTACTTTCGACTTCGTCGCCGTCTCAAGTTATGGCAAGGGTCAGCGTTCCTCCGGGGCCGTCAAGCTGATCAAGGATCTCGACGAGCCCATCGAGGGTAAAAACGTCCTCATCGTTGAAGACATCCTCGACACCGGCCTGACGCTCGCCTATTTGCGCAAAATCTTTCTCCAGCACCACCCCAAGAGCCTGCGCATCGCTGCTCTGCTCGACAAGCCCTCGCGCCGCCTCGAACATATCGAAGCCGACTACACCGGCTTTTCCATTCCCAACCTCTTCGTCATTGGCTACGGAATGGACTATGCAGAGCGTTATCGCAACTTGCCTGACATCTGCCTCATGAGCCCCGACCACCCCGAATAGATTGATAATAGAATGGTTACTATCCAACTCTATGAGTTTGTACCAAACTTTGTACCACGGCGTACCGTAAGTGCATGACCAACCCGCGCGTTTCGCAACCTACTGCGAGCGTTTATACGCGCCACACTACCAAGTGTCCGTATAAGAAGAACCGCTATTCCAGGCAGTGCTCCTGTCCGAAATGGCTCGAATTTCACGGAGATGGTCATCGTTGCCGGGTCTCAGTCAAGACCATCGATGGACGCACAGCTGATGATCGCGCCGAGGCCGAGCAGTAGCGCTTGCGTGGTGTCCTGGAGACGCCAGTTGCGAAGGTTAGTTCTCTCACCGTCGCGGAAGCTCTCGCTAAGTGGATCAAGACCTTCAAGAATCCGTGGTCTTAAAGCACGGAGGACAAGTACAAATTCTTCGTCGCAAAGGTCACCGCTGGGCAGCGGAGAACAAGATCGTTCTCCTTAAAGACGTGACCCCCGGCCTGCAGGAAACATGGCGTGGCGAGTGGGGATCCGGTGACCGGTTGCCGCCCGATGCCACCCACAAAGAAGGCAAGCTCCGTCGCAAAGACGACAGGATAGGGCCAACCGCGCAGAACCAGTTCCAGGGGAACCTGGTACGGTTGTGTCGGTGGGCGCATGGCCGTGGGCACTTCCCTGTCAACCCCGCTGGGTTGTTGGGTAGTATCCGCATCAACGAGTCGAGGCGGCCGTCGCTCATTGACGGATACCGACTTCGAGATGGTGGTTTCCGCTCAGCAAGAGCCATCGTCATCCACTTTCCGACGGTCGTCGGTCTTTTGGCAATGCGGTCGGAGACGGCGGTACAGAAGTTCCAGCACGCGTCGTCCAGATCCTCCTAGCTAAGACAGGTTTGCATCCTGGCCATGCCAAGACGGTGGCGGATATTCCTGCTCAGTGACATGAGCTTTTTGGCAATGACACCGTCTCTAACTTTGGTGGTTCGATGCATTCCGAGTGTATTTTCGGCTATCCGTCAGGTGTATAAAAGTTACTGCCGGTTTGCCGGTCAATGATTCAGAATCGCAAGCTCCTACCTTCTTACTTCTCGGTAACATGCCTCTGCGGAAGGGTTCAGCAACCTGGGGCTGGGCTGGCCGGTGTCGGCAGGGAAGATGCGCGGCCAGGAGATGGACATCCGGTATGCATGTGCGCCCAGGTTACACGGTTGAGGAAACTGCCATCCCGTTGTTTGTGCTCAGGAACAAAATCGCGCATGGTGCAGACCTCCGCACGGCGGCAACAGATAAGAGGTATCCGGTTGATCTGACGCAACGGGTGAGCCTGACACAAGACTCTGAGACGGTGAGCTATGCCCTAATTCTTAGTGAGGCCGCGTCTATCTGTTGTGTCAAGTGTTGCAGAGAATCTTATGAGAAAACTTCCGCACCCGCACGCGGGAGTTCATCTTCGGTGAGCCGTAAAGTAGTAGGCAGGTGCAGACGTGCAGGCCGTGCCGCGTTCCGCACTCAGCTATGGGCGAAATGCGCCAATTAACCACCTGTTGCCCTATGATTTGCGAACGATGAGGTCATTTCTCCATAGCGCAAACACGACATCCATCTGGCTATTGTCCGTTTTCGCCGGATCATCCGTTACAGCCCGCCACAATGCCATCGTTGACCAGCTCTGCTTTCCTTCGGTCAACGATTCGGCCGCCCGAACCCCGTGATCCTTGTTGTCTCTTGACGAGGTGTAGCGACCGGCGGGAATCCCCTTCACCAATCCCTCTTCGCAGAGGCCTATCTAAAGGTACTGTCAGCAAAACCAATAACCGCCTCCGCGAAAAGGACCGGCTCCGTAATCATTGCCGAGTGTCCTTGCCCCAGCAATACTTCATGTTGAGCTTTCGGGAACGCAGCCGACACTGCCTCTGCACCATCGCGAAGCCACATCGGGCTTTCGGAGCCGGTCAACATCAGCACTGGTGCTCGCACGGTTTTCACATTCTCTGCCTCAAGCCGCTCCTCCCAAAGCATCCAGTCATGCGGTACCGCCTCCGCCACACCGCACAGATGCTCCCATCCCGGTCCGGACTCCAGCGCGGCAATCTCAGCTTCAGACATGCCCACCGATTCCCGCATTGCAATTCGAATCACCTCATCGTGATCCCCTGCATCCAGCATGGATAGTATTGCTTTCAGCACTTCAGGAGCAGGCCGCTCGCGCGCTCCGTCAACCACGTACGCCGGTTCATAAAGAATCAGACTCCGCAGATTCTCGGTGCGCGTCGCCGCTTTCAACGCCAGTATCCCACCCGCGGAGTGGCCCACCAGGTGCACCGGTTCACCGATGGCGTCCAGCATCGCGAGAATGTCTTCAACCTCCCGCTCCACAGAATAGGGAAGGGAATTGCCGCTCCCACCGCGGCCGCGGCGATCAAACGTGTACACCGTAAAATGTTGAGCAAGCAGTGGAACCACAAAGTACCACGCAAAGTGATCGCAAATCCCGCCGTGGACAAGAAGCATCGGCGGCCCGGCTCCATCGCGCCAGAATGCAATCTTCGTTCCATCGGTGGACGTGACGGTCCCCATCATGTTTCGAGGCTCCCACCCGTTTCTTGCTTCGCCGAGCCCCGCTTCGCCTTCACAATTCGCGACGCGCCCGAAGTTCCCGCCGAACTCTTTGCACCCTTAATGCCGTATGCCCGCCAAAACGACTTTGCCGCCTCACCCCCAAAATCGAACGGCTCCGGATGCGACTCCTTGTGAAAGATGTGCCCATACAGCAGAGGGCCCAGCAGTAGCGCCATGGCCGTATCCATTTGCAACGTTGCCGGCAGTTGCGACCGTTTCATCGCGCGACGCAAAATCTTCTTCAGTGTTACGCGTGATGGTTCCATTACCCGATGCCGCCACGCCTCGCCGAATTCGCGGTGTACCGCGGAATACGCAATCATCGCCGGCATCATCCGCTCGCGCGCTCCGTCGAATTGGTCGGGCGGTTTGCGCGTAAGCACCGTGGTCAGATCCTTGCATACGTCGCCCGTGTCCATGTCTTCCGGATCGCGATCCAGTCCATTCACCAACAGCATCACATCTATCAACAACACTTCTTTGTTTGCCCAGTGGTTGTAAATCGTAGCCTTGCTCACGCCGGAAGTTTGCGCGATCGCATCCATGCTGGTCGCGTCAATGCCGCGCTCGCCAAACAGTTCCAGCGCAGCCCGCAGAACCCGCTCGTGCGCTTCCTGGCTCCGTGGTCTCACCATCGCTATATCTCAATCTTCGAAAACCGGTACGCCCCGAAAACCAGCAGCACCGCACCCACCCCAATCAACACCGCCAAATCGGTAGTCGTGCCGAATGCCGGCTGAAACGTCTCACGGCTCATCAGCACCGAGCGCATTCCGTCGATCCCATACGAAAGCGGATCGAGTGCCGTCACAAACGTCAGCACCTTCCCCTGGTTGCTCAGCGGAAACATTGCGCCAGATAAAAAGTAAATCGGCATTACCAGAAAATTCATGATGAGTTGAAAGCCCTGCATGTCCTGCAGGCTCGATCCGATGGCCACTCCCAGCGCCGAAAATAGAAGCGCGATAAGTACCATAAACCCCATCGCAAGCGGCAGAGCAAAAATGTTTACCGGCCGAAATCCCGCAATCATGCAGATCACCGTCACCAGCAGTCCCTGGATGATGGCGGTAGTCGATCCGCCCAGCGTTCGTCCAATCATGATCTGAATGCGCGGAACCGGAGCCACCAGCGTCTCTTTCAGGAATCCAAACTGACGATCCCACAGCAATCCAAGGCCCGAAAAAATCGACGAAAACAACACCGACATCCCAATCACGCCAGGAGCAATAAACTGGAAGTAACTCCCATAGCCCGCGCGCTTGAACACCGGGGTCAAACCGAAACCCAGCACCAGCAGATACAGCAAAGGCTGTCCCAGCGAGGCCACGATCTGCGCCCGCGAACGCGTATACCGCTTCAACTCCCTCAGCCACAATATGTAAATCGCGCTCATCGTTTGGCTCCTCCCCACATCTTGGCGAACTGCCGCATCTGGTCTGCCGCTCCCGCACTCTCGTCGCGAATGGTCGATCCCGTCAGCTTCAGGAATGCATCTTCCAGGCTCTCTGTCCCTGTCTGTTCCTTGATTGCCTTCGGCGTCCCTTGCGCCACCAGTTTGCCGTGGTCAATTACCCCAATACGGTGCGCCACGCGGTCCGCTTCGTCCATGTAATGCGTGGTCAAAAACACCGTCACGCCTTCCTTTTCGTTCACGTTCTTTACGTGGCCCCACAACTGGTTCCGGCTCTGCGGATCAAGCCCCAGCGTCGGTTCATCGAGGAAGAGAATCTTCGGCGTGTGCAAAAATCCTCTCGCAATCTCCAGCCGTCGCTTCATGCCGCCGGAGAACTTCTTCACCTGCTCCCCGCGTCGGTCCCATAACTCAAACAACTTCAGTAACTCCTCCGTCCGCTGCCGGCGAACCTTGTGTGGAACGTGATACAGCACGCCATGAATCTCCATGTTCTCAGCGGCCGTCAGGTCGCCGTCCAAACTCGGATCCTGAAACACAATCCCGAATCGCTTGCGCGCCTCGTTCTGCTGCGTCTGCGGATTCAATCCATCCAGTTCAATCGCGCCGCTCGTCGGCTTCAGCATCGTCGTCAGCATCTTGATGGTGGTCGTCTTCCCCGCGCCATTGGGCCCAAGAAACGCAAAGATCTCCCCTCGCGCCACCTCGAATGAAATGTCGTTGACCGCGGTGAATGTCCCAAACGTCTTCACCAGGTTTTGCACACGAATCATCTACCGGCCTCCCGATCCAAGAATCAATACTGAACGGTTTAGTTCAGTTTGTCAATACTATAATGAGAGTTCCAGGCAGGTCAGCTCTTTCCCTTGTCGTTCGCTTGTGTCTCAGGCGACTTCCGCGCTTGAAATCTCCCGAAGCTCCTCAAGCACGCGCTCCAGCTCCCGCACAATCCGGTTCGTTCCCGTCGCGTTGAAAACCGAAATCAGCGTGTCGAAATACCAGATTTGATCGTTTCTCCCACGCTTGAATCGCTTCCACACCTCCGGCCCCACGTCGCGATAATCCTCCAGGATCGCCCGCGCGTTATAAAGCTTGTCGGCTGCGGAAATCAGCCGTATATCCGCCGGCTCATCTTTCAGCCGCTCTATGTAGCCCTGCTTGCGCTCCAGCCACGATTTCTTGTCCCATGCGTCCCCTGCAAAGCTGTCCGAAAGCCCTTCCACCATGCGCGCCACATTCGCGCCAAAATTCGCCTCGATATGCGCCAACCGCGGACGCCCTCCGTGATCCTCCACCGCGTCATGCAGCAGAGCGGCAATCAGCATGTCCTCCGTCACCGGGAATCCCACGTGCCCGGCCTCGCCCATCACCATCGCCGCAACCCCCGTCAGGTGCGCCATGTACGGAATCCCCGATCCCTTGCGCCGCTCGATATGGACAATTCGCGCGTAGTCCACCGCGCTCGTAAATCGTGATGTCAGTTCCAGCTGTTCAGCCTGCATATCTGCTCCGTCTCTCGGATGCCCTCAGTCTCTCCCGGCGCACTCGTCAAGTCAATCGGCGAATCCCCAGCCAACCTATTCCATCTAATCTTCATGCCCATCACTCCAGCCAAGCGGCTTGGGAAGAAGTTTGTGAATCCCGTGCCAACCGAGGTGGGCGGCTTTTCCACCATATTCAAAGTCGGTCCCCGCTTCTTCCTGGGCGCTGCAGCCCGGTCGCCAAAGAATACCCCAGGCCCTTTCCGAACCGATCCGCGGATTTTCGCGACCGCACCTCGATCCGGCCTCAGGGTTACCTGGATGGGCCACTCCTCCTCGCTCGTTGAAATCGATGGAATCCGCATACTCATCGATCCCGTCTGGGAGCAGCGTGCTGCCCCGGTGCAGTGGTCAGGCCCGCGGCGTTTCTTCCCACCACCCCTTGCCCTCGCAGACTTGCCCCCCATCGATGCCGTTTTAATCTCTCACGATCACTACGACCATCTTGGCGCCGACACCATTCGCACTCTGGCCACATTGCCCCAGCTTCAGTCAGCCCGCTTCATCGCCCCGCTCGGAGTCGACACCATTCTCCAGAGCTTCGGTGTCCCTCCCGCCCGCTGCACAGCGCTCGACTGGACCGGCAATGTCACCGTTGGCTCCGTCACCATCACCGCTTTGCCCGCACGCCATTTCTCCGGCCGCAGCCTCTTCAATCGGTTTGAAACTCTGTGGGCTTCCTTCGCAATCAACGGTCCCGCGCACAGCGTCTATTACGGCGCCGACTCCGGAGAATGGGTTGGCTTCTCTGAGATCGGCCAACAGTTTGGCCCTTTCGATCTCACCATGCTTGAAATCGGCGCTTCCGACCCGCTCTGGCGCGAAATTCACATGGGCCCCGAAGGAGCTGTGCGCACCTTTCGCGCCCTCGGTAGCAGTGGCCTATTCATGCCCATCCACTGGGGGCTTTTTGACCTCGCACTCCACCCCTGGACCGAACCTATCGAGACCATCTTCGCCGTCGATGACCTAAGCATCTGGTCCCCCACCCCCGGCGTTCCGTCTGAAGTCGTCGCCGGTGAACCAATCCGCTCCACCTGGTGGCGTTGAGCCGCTTTCCTTCATCCGCAGCGCGGCCTCCCAATCCGTTATCATTCCCTTCGACGCCCATGCCCTCGAATCCCCCATCCCCGGCCGAACACCACGAGCTCGAAGGCGACTACCGCCCCGCCGCTCAGGCCAATCCCCTGGCTCATCTTGACCCCATCAATGTCCGCATCGAACCCGCAGACCTTACCTACCTCGTCAGCCTCGCCGACGCCCTCAACACCACTCTCGATCTGCAAACCCTCCTCAATCGCACCGCCGAACTCGTTCGCACTGTCATCAACTACAGAATCTTCGCCATTTTCCTCCTCAACGACCGCACCCACGACCTCCGCATGCGTTTTCAGATCGGCCACACCCCTGAAACCGAGCGCACCCGCGTCCCCCTTGGCAAGGGCGTGGTCGGTCAGGTAGCGCTTACCCGACAGCCCATCCTCCTCAATGACGTAACCGCCTCCGAGCACTACATCGCCGCCAATCCCGACGTCCGCTCCGAGCTCACCGTCCCTCTCATCGCGAAGAACCGTCTCATTGGCGTCATGGACCTGGAAAGCGAGCTGGCCGGCTACTTTCGGCCCGAGCACCTCCACGTCCTCACCCTCACAGCATCCCGCATCGCGCAGGCCATTGAGAACGCCCGCCTTTACACCCGTGTCTCCCGCCAGGCCCAAACCCTTGAAGTTCTCAATGAGATCGCCGTCGAGCTCACTTCCATCCTCGACCTCGACCCCCTCCTCGTCCGTGTCGGCCAGCTCCTCCGCCGGCTCATCGATTACCAGATGTTCACCGTCATGCTCCTCGACGAAAAGGGCGAAATCCTCATCACCCGGTATGCCTGGCGATTCGGCACCATCCATGCCCCCATGCGCCGCATTGCCGTTAACAGTGGACTGGTCGGCGCCGCAGTCCGCGAGTGGCGTCCCATCAACGTCCCCGACGTGCGCAAAGACTCCCGCTACCTGCCCATGAACCCTGAAACCCGCTCCGAACTGATCGTGCCGCTGTTTTACAAAGGACGCATCATCGGAGTCCTCGACCTCGAGCACACCCGCACCGGCTTCTTCAATGAAGAACACGAGCGCATGCTCACAACCCTGGCCGCGCAGGTCGCCATCTCCATTGAAAATGCCCGTCTCTACCAGCGCGTCCGCCGCCAGGAAGCACAACTCGAGCGAGACATCGCCATGGCCCGCGAGGTCCAGCTCCGCCTGCTTCCCCCGGAAGCTCCCTCCCATCCCCATGCCGAAATGGCCGTCCGCTTCCTCCCCGCCCGCACCATCGGCGGAGATCTCTACGACTTCATCGATTACGGCCCGGGACGCACCGCAATCGTTCTCGGCGATGTCAGTGGAAAAGCTGCCCCCGCCGCCCTCTTCGCCGCCCTCGTCAGCGGCATCATGCGCACCGCCGCCGTGCACCAGCCCGCCCCCGCTGAAATGCTCGGCCTCCTCAATGACGCGCTCCAGGAGCGCAAGCTCGAGTCGCAATACGTCACCCTGCTCTTCGCTCTCTGGAACGACGACAATCAGATCCTGCAGGTAGCCAACTCCGGCGCCATTCAGCCCGTCTTTTGTCGCTCAGGCCAATCCGTCACCGTCAAAGCGGAAGGCTTCCCCCTCGGCATGTTTCCCAATGTCACTTATGAAGAATTCAGCGTTGCCACCCAGCCCGGCGACGCCATTGTCTTCGTATCCGATGGGATTCTGGACGCCGATAACGCCCAGGGCGAAACCTATGGGGACGAGCGCCTATCCAGCTTGCTCTGTGCCCACCGTGATCTCCCGGCGCAGCAGATTGCCGACGCAATCCTCTCCGACGTCTCCCGCTTTCAGGGCGATCACGACCGCTTCGACGACGAGACCATCATCGTCCTCAGCATCCGTTAAAGCGTTCGCAGAGTTCTCCACGCCCCACCTCGCGTCATGCGGTATGCGTGGCAACCTCCCGGCGGCGGATCATTCAATCCTTAGAATCTCCAAATCGAAAACGGGCCTGAGCATCGGGATCCCTCCGCTCAGTTCTTAAATCTGAGCTCGTTGTGCGACCTGATCCACAGTACCTTAGTGTTACTTTAAGGTGACCTTAGTCACATACTCTCGAGAGAATTCGCGCTAATCTCAACCTGTTTCTCACTCTTGGATTGATTCTTAAGAATTTTGTTTCCTTTAGGTTAATCCTGACGACCGCCCTCTGTTCAAGGCAGGATGGCCCGACAGGTTACCAGGGTGTCGCTTCATCCGAATTCGCTTACCGGGGCCGCTGAGATTTCTAAAACCACTGGTAGCGATGCAAACGCTGAACTTGTTCCGCCTTTGGTTCTTCAATTGCACCTTCCAACCCGGTCAATCGCAATCAATGCGAATTCGGCATCACCGATTTCCGGTCGATTGGGGGATCCATGTCAGCTTTCGGGCATCATTTTGCTCAACCCGTTCGCTTTACCTCTGCCGCTGCAAGCCAGGTTCGTCGCGTTGGCGTGAAGCCCGTTTTGCTTTGCCGTCGCCTCTGCGCAATGCTGCTCGTCTTTTTCTCGCTTTGTTTCGCTTCGTGGAGCCAAACCCAATCCCCGGTGATGATAGCGAACAAACTCCCTTCAATCGATCATCATGCGGCATCTGGAAAAGATTCACATCCGAATCACAAGAGTGTCGAGCCGTCTCATGAGCTGCTCGCATCCGCAAATAAGCCAGGCGCCGTCATCCCCGTTGCACCGGCCGCCGCCACCACCGTCGCCGCACCCGCAGTTTCCCCATCCCCGACCTCCCCACCCCGAGCTTTCGTCCATCAAGACCCATCCCAACCCGCATCGCTCTTCAACGCCCTTGCGAACCACTTCAACCCACTCACAGCCACGGTAGAGGTCCACAGCACGGAAGGGGAATTGGAGACCAGCCAGCCGGAACCGTTTGAAGCAGGCGGTCAGGAGGTTATTTCCACTGCTGGCTCTTGGGGAGACATTTCAAGGTACCTCCAGATTCTTCCGGGAGTCGTAGCCACCAGCGACCTCAGCAACGAAATACTGGTTCGCGGCGGCCACCCGATGGAGAACCTCTTTCTGGTGGATGGTATTGAAGTGCCGAATATCAATCACGTGGCAACCCTTGGCACAACCGGCGGCTTTGCTCCCATGATCGACGTTGGAATCGTTCAAGGGATCAAGTTGTACAGCGGCGGCTACGATGCTCGCTATCCCGAGCGGCTCTCGTCGGTCACCGAAATTCGCACGCTGGACTCAGCCCACACGAGCGGTCATGCAGAGATAGACGTGGGGATTCAAGGATTCGGAGGGCTCGCGGAACGATCGCTGCGCGGAGGAGATCTGCTCGTCTCGGCGCACCACGGCATCATGGACCTGATGGGCAATAGCTTCCAGATGGGTATGGGCGGATTGCCGTCGTATACCAACGAAGTATCGCGCTTTCGCCACAACGATGCATCCGGAAATCGGCTGACTCTGCTGCAAGTTGCCGGATGGGACTCGATCCAGGTGACGCCCTGCGCAGGCGATACCGCGGAGACCAGTTCGATTGATTCGCAGTACACCGGCTGGCGTGAGACGACAGGTGCCGAGGTCCAGCGCGTCTATTCCACGCACTCGTTCGGCGTGGCCAGCGTCAGTGACTCGGAACAGATTGAACATATTCACCAGCAGGAACAGATTCTCACTCCCTTGAACTTTGCCCAGGTCATTCTGGACTGCCCGATTCCCGCCGCGCTGGCGATTCAAACGCCGGTCTACATGGAAGACTCCAATAACGCGTTCAGCAATGCAAGCTATCGTTATGAATGGGCAACCAGGGCATTTGCGTTTTCCGCCGGCAGTGCCGTCTGGCTGCAGCGTCCCGACTACCAGATACAGCAACCAATCGGCGCTTTCTCGCCGTATTCCACGGATGAGGTTCGCGCTGATTCCACTTCATTCGCCTCGGATTTCTCTACCGGGGAAACCGGATCATATGCCCAGTTCACGGGGCGTCCGTTCAAGCCGCTTGAGGTCAGTGCGGGGGCGCGGGTGCAGACATTCGCCTTGGGGAATCACACCACGATTACACCTCGCGTGAGTTTGCGGTACAGCATTGGGGAATTCGTCGGAATTCATGTTGCATACGCCAGTTATGCGCAGATGCCCCCTTCCGTCTACATGCTGTCCTATCCTGAGAACCGGTCGATGCTTCCGATGCGCTCAACCCACGAAGTTGCGGGCATGGACTTCGGCTTCGTGCGCTCGTCTCAAATCCGCATCGAAGCCTACAAAAAGCAGTACACGGATATTCCCGCATCCACAGAGTATCCAACGGTAAACCTGCACGACATGGTGGATATGCTGGGTCAGCAATTTGTCTGGTTGCCTTTGAACAGCGGCGGCTCCGGCAAATCGTCCGGTATAGAACTATCGGACCTGAGTCGCATCGGCTCCACTCTGACATTAAGGGGATCGATAGCCTATTCGCGAGCGATGTTTGAGGGACTCGATCACGTCCTGCGGCCCAGCAATTTTGACTTTCCCTGGATCCTGAACCTCGTCGCGCTCAAGCGTTTCTCGCACGGCTACGAAATCTCTTCGAGGTATGGATATGCAACCGGGCGGCCCTACACACCTTTGGATATGCCCGACACGATCGCCCAGAACCGGCCAGTCTATGACGTTACCCAGATGAACGCCGTGCGTGCGCCCTATTATGCCCGGCTTGATGCCCAAATGAATAAAGATGTCATCGTCCGCGGCCTCCACATGGAGATTTATGCGGGAGTGAACAACATTCTTGACCGACAGAACTTCCTCTCTTACGTGTATTTGCCTCGAACACATTGTCAGGTGACCACCATCAATCAGATGCCGATTTTCCCGAACTTTGGGTTACGCTATGTCTTTCGATAACCTTCTCGCGGACAGGGCTGCTTCCGTGCCGCTTGGCCGCACGCCCCTCAACATCAGAGACGTCTTCGCGGTCCTTTCTTACCCTACGGCTTTCCCGAACCGTAATTCGGAATCTTCGGCGTAAGTTTCTTCACGATGAATTCCTGAATCAGATTCTGGACCGCGCCTTCCGCCGTGCCGATTGCCGCATCCTCAAAAGTCAGCCTCACGCCGTCACGGTCGCTCGCCGGATAATAAATGTTTGCGATTCCGCCCGCCGCCAGCCCGCCAACAATACTGGAATAATTCGGCTCCCATTTCCCGTTGTCGCCCTTGCAGATCACGGAGTTAGCAATCGCATACAAGGCCCGCGATCGAGTCGACCCCGTCCCCTTGTAAAAGTACCGCGGGTCCTGCTTCCACCACGCCGGCAGAATGGCGCCCCCGAGCATCGTATTGATGAAGCTGTTGGCATATCCCGCGCCATAGCGCTTCCCGTAACCCGCAGCCCCTTGCCCATAGCCGCTGAAGGTGTTTTCCTCCTGCTCCACACCCGCAAAAATTCCGACCACCACAAACGTCGCCGGATCTATCGAGCTCTTCCACGCAAGGCCGAATTTCTGCCTGCTTGTCAGCGGAGCGGGGTTGGGCGAATAGCTCACGTAAAAATTCGGAATCACCCCCAGCACCCGCTGTTGTTCCTCTTCCTTCACCTGCTCCGTCGCAATCTCCTCCTGCGACGCGGTCACTTTCACTTCGCTCGTGCTCGTCACCGCCAACACAATCGACTGGGCGGTAAACTCTTCTCCCGCATGCAGCGTGCCGGTCACAACCTGGGTCGCGAATCCCTTCGAAGAGATCGTGAGCTTGAAGCCTCCAGCAGGAACGTTCAAAAAACTGAACCTCCCGCTGCTATCGGATGTCGCAGTTCTCGGTTCCTGCCCGCCCGGCCCCGTCTGCGTCAGTGCGATGGATGCGCCTTCGCAGACGCTACCGTCCTGGTCGACCACAACTCCATAGATCTTTCCGGTCGTAAGCTCTACCCCTTGTCCCGTCGGTTCGCCTGCCCCCGCCGGTGCCTGCGGATCTGGACTGTCCGGAAGGGAAGTTGCATCGGGAGAAGTGACCGGCAACAATCCCTGCTGTGCCCAGATCCGGGTCGAACATCCCAAAATCGTAAGAAAAATGAGACACAGGCCTGTTTTCAGACCTCGACCCCGCGAGCCGCTTCGCCCGTCATGCAAAATGGTTTTTTGTCTGATCAGTGCCGCCCTCAGTCGTCTAGCTCAGAAACTTCCATCCACGGACTTGTCCCGCGCGAACCTGCCACCATGGGTTTAGACGGACTTTGCCGCCAGAGGATATTGTCGTACATTCGACCGCAATCTCTGAACTCCGCCGCCCCTTCCGATAAACTCAAAGGGACACCCAGACGCATCGGAGCTCCTTTTGCAAACCGCTACTGAAGAACGACTCATCCGACCCGCTCGCAACATTTACGGAAGCCTGCGCCTCCCCGGTGACAAATCCATCAGCCATCGCTATGGCATGCTGGCCGCCTTCGCCGAAGGCACATCCAGCTTCTCCAACTTCTCCACCGGCGCCGACTGTGCATCCACCCTCGCCTGCATGGAAGCCCTGGGCGCAAAAGTCAACAAAACCAGCGCCAACTCGGTCGAGGTCACTGGCATCGCGGGCCACGTCGTGCCAGCCAGCCACCCACTCGATTGCGGCAACTCCGGCAGCACCATGCGCTTTATCTCGGGTCTGCTCGCGCCTCAGCAGGGAAGCTTTACCCTCATCGGCGACGCATCCCTGTCCCGGCGTCCCATGGAGCGCATCCGCAAGCCTCTTGCCGCCATGGGCGCCAATCTCACACTCACTGAAGGCCACGCCCCCATCACCATCGAAGGCGGCCCGCTGAATCCCATCGACTACACCACTCCGGTTCCCAGCGCTCAGATCAAGACCTGCATCCTCCTGGCTGGCCTGCAAACTCCCGGCAACACCAAAGTGCGAGAAGCACTTCGTACCCGCGATCACAGCGAACTCGCGCTCCGTGCCTTCGGCGCCACGCTTACGCGCACCATCGACTCGGTTTCCATCACCGGCCCGCAAAGCCTCCACGGCATCGATGCGCAAATCCCCGGCGACATCTCCTCCGCCGCATTTTTCCTTTGCGCCGCTGCCATCTTTCCCGGTTCCAGCCTGCTCCTCGATTCGCTCGGGCTCAACCCCACGCGTGCCACGCTTCTTGATGTTCTTACTGCGCTCGGTGCAAAAATCAGTGTCCTCAATCTTGAGGAAAAGAATGCCGAGCTGATCGGCTCCGTCCAAATCTCAGCGCCTGCTGAAGGGCTCGGATCGACAGAAGTCAGTGGCGCACTCGCCGCTCAGCTTATCGATGAGTTGCCCGTTCTCGCAGCCATCGCCCCCTACACCAGCGGCGGCATCCGCATCCGTGACGCCAAAGAGCTTCGCGTCAAGGAATCGGACCGTATCGCTTTGGTCGTGAAAAACCTGCGCGCCATGGGTGCTGAAGTCGAGGAATTTGAGGACGGTCTCGATGTTCCCGGAGGGCAATCCCTCCACGGCGCAACCATCGATTCCGGCGGCGATCATCGCATCGCCATGGCTTTCAGCGTCGCGGCCCTTCGCGCCGAAGGCGATACCCTCATCCAAGGCTCTGAATCGGCAGGAATCAGCTTCCCCGAGTTCTTCACCTTCCTCGACCTCATCGCCGAGCGGTAGAGCACCTAAATGTTCTAAGGAGCACGAAATGCACGAAGGTCACGAAATGCACGAGGGGGCATGAAATGCACGAAGGGGTATGAAATGTGCGAAGGGGCACGACTTCAGTCGTGCCATAAACGAATGAAGAAGAGAGATCTGGGGCTTTAGCCCCAGATCCGGATTCGCTCCCCATTGAGCCTTTTGTCGGCAATCAAAAAGCCCCGCCCAGCGCAAGCTGGACGGGGCTTTTCAGTCAATCGAAGCTACTGCGGCGTTGTTGGCGGTGGCGGCGCAGCCGTTGGTGGAGGCGCCGTCGTTGGCTCCCTGCTGGGCGGAGCGGGAACGAGGCCCGGAACAACGGGCGCAGTCTGCACGCTACCGGTTGCAGCATCACCCAGATTTATCCCGTAGTGCTGCATCGTTGTGGCCAAAATCTGGTAGAGGCTGGCCCGATCTTTGGCATAGGAGGCCTGCGCTGCAATCAGACTGAGTTCTGAAGCAGCCACGCTCCGCTGCTGCTGCAAAACAAGAGCCGTCGTGGAAGCACCGAGCCGCAGTTTCTTCTGTTCCGCATCCAGGCTCTGCTGGTTGTAGTCTCTCGCTGCCTGCGACGCCAGAACCTGCGCACGATCGTTGGTCAGAGCAAATTGCTGGTTGACCACCTGCATGCGAATCTGCGTATAAAGTTGCTCGAGCCGCAACTCCGCTTGCCGGTACTCCATCAGCGAACGCGCCTGAACCGACTGCGCAAACTTGTTGCCGATCGGAATCGTGACGTTGAAGCCCACACCCTTGTCAGGAGATGAGTTGTTGTAGGTGCTCTGCAGCGCGGTACCAAAACCGCCGGTACCTCCGGTGGGGCACGTCCCAAAAACGGGTTCGCAGTTCGGATTGTAGGTACCAGCCACGCCCGAACCGCCCAGGTAGGCCAGAATGTCGACCTGCGGCAATAGTGCGTTGCGCGCGCCCTTCAGCGTGATTTCATCGTTGCGCAGCGTCAGAACTGCCTGTTCCAGTTCCGGCCTATGCTGGAAAGCTTCCTTCACCAGATCCTCGATCGGCTGCTTCTCCTCCGGAATCTCCTCAATGCTCACCCGGTCCGTGGGAATCACAGCCGCAGCCGAGAGCGCCTCATCATTCAGATTGCGCGCGATGGCTTGCTTGATAATCTGCTGCTGGTAGTTCAGCGCAAGTTGAGAACTGATCAACGCCTGCTTATCCGAAGCCACGGACTGGTCGGCATTCAGCACGTCAAGCGGTGCCATGGTGCCAATCTCCAATTGCTTCCGGTTGTCCGCGGAGACCTTGCTGCTCTGCTCCAGCGCCCGCTGCTTCGACTGCACATCTTCGTAAGCCTGTACCAGGCCCCAATAGATGCTCTCCACCTGGTTAACGGTATAGAGAATCTGCTGGCGGAACCCGGAGTCCGCGATGCGCCGGTCGTTGGCCGCCTGGTACATGAAGCGCTTGTTGACCCAGATACCCGCGCCTTGCAGCAAGTGTTGGGTCACCTGGGCCTTGAACTGGGAGTTGAACTGTGGGCTAAAGGTGGCGAACGCGTTGGTGTTGGTCGCTCTCGTATTGTCCCAGGTGAGTTGGAAGGCTGCGCCTGTGACAAAGCCCTGGTTGTAGCTGAAGTTGTAGGTATCGGTGGTACTGGCGCCGCCGGTGAAGAAGTTGGTCGAAGGCGCGCTCGCCCAGTCGTAGTTCAGGTTCGCTGTAACTGAAGGTTCCAGCGTCTCTGGATATGGACCAGCGCCGGCAGTAGTCAGCGACAATCCGTTCGTGCCGGAACCTGCGCCACCCGAGCCGACCGTCGATCCGCCCGGGCCACCGCCGGTGCTCAAAGTTGACGACGAGCCTCCCAGGGTGTTCGTGATCAGGCCGGAAGGCGCACCCAGCGGCTGGCCCAGGAGTCCTCCAACGCGGGTACGCAGAATATCCGTGTCCGCGATGTCCAGGTCGTAGCGGGCGATTGCAATATCGTAGTTGTTCTCAAGCGCAAGTGCGATCGCATCTGAAAGGCTCAGATAGATTTTGCCGTCCTTCACAAGGTCGGTCAGCCTTACTGAATTCGCGAAGCTGGACTTGGGTATGGACGTCGGCTTGAAAATGTTGATCGGGTTACCCAGCAGCCGACCAGACGGCTTGGAAAAATCGCGCGCCGACGGGCGAAGGTGAAGTGGGTCAGTCAACACGGGCGCAGGGGTTGCCGGCAGATCTGACGCCGCCTTTTCGGGCGTCTTCTGCCCCGCCCCCAGGACCGGTTGTTGTTGGCTATACCCCGAAGGCACACCCGCCGCCAACGTCAGCAGCACCGCAGCCACCGCGCGCAGTTTCTTGCCCGCCTGCCCGCGCCCCGTATTGCCGAGGCTCACGCCCGCGGTCTCATTCTCAAAATCAAACACACGTATACCGAACGATTGCATGGTTCCTCTCCATGAAAGGCTGAGGCATGTGGGGTGCCATTCTTCAAGACGCCCGGAGAGCCCTTCCGGACGCAA
>JBEKRU010000029.1:0-56857 GCA_049518435.1 Occallatibacter sp.
GCGGAGTACATTCGGGCACATGCGGATGGTCGCTACTATTTCCTTGAGATTGCGGCACGCGTGGGCGGAGCGTTCATCGCCGACCTGGTGGAGGTTTCGACGGGAGTGAATCTCTGGCGGGAGTGGGCAAAGGTCGAGGTGGGGAACCTTCGCGGTGAGACGTACTCGGCGCCTGCTGTACGGAAGGATTATGCGGGAAGCGTGCTGTGTCTGGCGCAGACGGAAGAGCCCGACACGTCATCATTCAACGCTCCGGAGATCGTGGTGCGCGTGAAAAAACACCATCACGCTGGGCTCATTGTTCGGTCCGACAAGCCGGACCGGGTGAGGGAATTGCTGGAACAGTACAGCGCGGAGTTTGCGCGGGTGTTTCTTGCGTCGATGCCGCCGATGGACCGGTTGACGCCGGCGTAGAGCGCTTTTGCGATTCAATCAGATTGCGAAAACGACCAAACCCGCCTGGATTCTGGTGTGGAGATCTGGGCCACTCGCCCGCTGCACCCTCTCCTCCAAGTGCACGGGGCAAGGTTGGAAACGGCCTGGTCATTTTGCGACATCCAACTCGGCGAGCGAGAGAGCAATCTAACTATCTATGAGAACAAAATTGCAGTTATCAGCGTTGTTTCTGGGAGCCGTTCTGGCAGGTGGGCCGGCACTTGTATGGAGTCAACCATCCTCTCCAAGCCAGGACAGCGGCGCAAAGCAGGATATGAAGGACGCGGGACACGATTCGAAAGACGCGGCCAAGGATGTGGGGCACGGCGTGAAACAGGGGACGAAGAAGGCCTACCACAAGACGCAACATGGCACAAAGAAGGCCTGGCATAAGACGAAGGACACGACGACGGGCGCGGCGAACGGAGCCAAGGAAGGCGCAAAGCAGCCTTAGAAATGGCTGCTACATGAGGCGGAAGGTGGCCCAGGTCTCAGCGAGCGAACTTGAGTTCCCACCTACCCTCAAGTTCCGTCGAGTCTCGCCTCGCGTGACGCCAGAATTGCCAAAAGCGCTTATTGACTGATGTGCAGCCTTGACAGCATACCAACTTGTCGGTATATTTCATACCAACTGGTTGGTATACATGATTTCACCACTCGCACAACACGAATCCAAGACCCGGCTGCTGGATGCAGCGCTCCACGTAATCCGCGCCAAGGGCTACTCCGCGACGCGGGTTGAAGACATATGCGAAGAGGCCGGGCTGACCAAAGGGAGCTTCTTTTATCACTTCAAGGGCAAAGAGGACCTGGCCCTTGCGGCAGCCGACTATTGGAGCTACCGGACCTCGGCGATGTTCGCGGCTGCGGAGTATCACGACCTGGCCAGGCTTCCAGATCCAGTTGATCGTCTCCTCGCGTATATCGATTTGCGAAAGGCCTTGATTCAGGGCGATTTACCGGATTTTACCTGCCTGGTGGGCACCATGGTGCAAGAGGTTTATGACACGCAACCGGCGATTCGCGAGGCGTGTAACCAGAGCATCAGCGGACATGCGGCCACTCTGATCCCGGACATCGAGGAAGCCATGCGGCAGCGCGGCATCCGCGACAACTGGACCGCGGAAAGCCTTGCACTCTATACCCAGTCCTGCATCCAGGGCGCGTTCATTCTGGCCAAAGCTAAACAAAATGCCGGCGTTGCTGTGGCTTTGATTGACCATCTGCGCCGCTACTTCGAACTGCTGTTCAACCAACCGCAATCGGCTCCATTCTGAGATCGGAGAAATTGCAGCCCAGGAGAAAAATATGAGCACAAAAATCGTCCAGGTCATGATTCTTGCTGGTCCAATGCTCCTGATCGCGCTGACTGGGCTGTCCGTACCCGCGGCTGCCGCCCAGGCTTCGGAAAACAAGACTCCGTACCCGGCCATGGCCCCTCTAGATCAGTACCTCATTGCCGATCGTGAGGCCGAGATTGCGCTGGCAAAAAGCGCTGCTCCCCCCGCACTGTCAAACGACGCCACGGTGCTGGTACTGGAAAAGGACGGCTACCACACCGCAACTGAAGGCAAGAACGGCTTCACGTGTGTCGTCGAGCGGGGCTGGATGTCTCCCCTCGACAGCACTGATTTTTGGAATCCAAAGCTGCGCGGGCCAGTCTGTTACAACCCTGCGGCCGTGCGCACGATCCTCCCCTACACGATTCTCAGAACGAAGCTGATTCTAAGCGGGCTTACGAAAGCCCAGATGGTAGCGAATATCCAGTCGGGCATTGCTGCAAGCCAGCTTCCCTTGCCGGAGCCTGGAGCGATGTCGTACATGCTGTCGAAAAACCAATATCTTGGCGACGGCCCGGCCCACTGGCATCCGCACCTCATGTTTCATCTCCCCCGCACGGACGCGGCAAGTTGGGGAGCGAATCTGGATGGTTCTCCGGTTGTGCTCGATACGTCTCATCGCGAGTGGCTGGAGCCGGAAACCATTTTCATGGTGCCAGTGGATCACTGGTCTGATGGAACCCCGGCGGAAACTCATCAACACTGAGGCGTGCACGCATGCACCGCATCATGCACGGAGAGCGAAGCCCGGCATTCTTCAATTCTTTAGGAGACAATGATGAACCTGACTGAACAGCCTGAAGTCGTTGATTGGCCCGAGACCCACTATGTCTTCGTGGAGAAGACGGGGCCATTTATGAAGGTTGCACCGGAGGCCTGGCAGCAAATGCTCAGCCTGGCTTCGCTGCTTCCCGAGGATACTCAGATCACGGGGCGCATGAGCCTCTACAAAATGAGTCCAAATGTTTATCGCGCGGGGTTTGGGGTGGCGAAACCACCGGTGAAGCTGCCGGCTGGGCTCAGATATGAGTTGTTTGAGGGGGGCCAATACACCAAGTTCGTGCTGACTGGGCCTTACTCCAATCTGGGGCCGGCGACGGGACGAGTGTTTGAGATTGTTTCAAAGAAGAACATCATGCTCCGCATGGATTTTTGCATTGAGCATTACGTGTACGATCCGCAGACGACGCCGGAGGATAAATTGATTACAGAGATCCTTGTTCCCACGGCATAGTGTTGCACGCTTCGAAAAGGAGGAACCCCTTGTCGTCCCCCGCAAAATCTCCGCTTACCTTCGTGCAAAAAAGCGCTCAACCCATCGCGGCTTCGAAAGCGAGACTCTGGACGGGGCGCATTCTCTCGGGCCTGACCGTGCTGTTTATGCTCTTCGATGCGGTGGGGAAATTCATGATGCCGCGCCAGGTAGTGGAGGCGTTTAGCCGGCTCGGCTTCCCCACCAGCCTTGGCCCCGCCATCGGAATCATCCTGCTTGCTGCGACGATTCTCTACGCCATTCCGCGCACATCAGTACTTGGCGCCATCTCGATCACGGGATTTCTCGGCGGTGCAGTCGCAATCCAGATGCGCGCCGGCAGTCCTTTGTTTGAAACCGTCTTCCCCGTTCTGTTCGGAGCGATTGCCTGGGCAGGAATTTATCTGCGCGAGCCACGCTTGGGCGCACTATTGCCCCTGCGTTCAAGCAGCGTCCGCGCCTGACATTTGCGGCGGAATGAAATGCGGCCGTTGTCCGAGATGTGGATGAGGTCGGTGTGTAACGCCAAGGTCAAAAGGAGAATTCGTTATGCCGGCAACATCTTTCGAAATTAAGTCTTCACATCTGAAGGTTCCGGGCGCGCAACTTTACTACGAGGCTCAAGGTTCCGGGCCGATCCTGTTGATGATCCCGGGCGGCCCTACCGATGCCGGAATCTTTGCAACGCTCGGCAAGTGTCTTATCGATCAATACACGGTGGTGCGTTACGACCCGCGCGGCAATTCGCGCAGCGTTCTTGATGGGCCTGCGGAAGATCAAAACATGGATGTGCACGGCGACGATGCTGCGCGATTGCTGGAGGCGATGGGCGGCGAGCCGGCCTTTGTATTGGGCAGCAGCGGCGGAGCGCACATTGGTCTTAACCTCGCCGCGAGGCATCCTCACCGGGTGCGGACGCTGATAGCGCATGAACCGCCGTGCATGGCTCTTCTGCCTGATCCCCTGGAGCAATTGGCCTTTGGTCACGATATTTACAACACCTACATCACGGAGGGAGCCGGTCCTGCCATGCAGAAATTCATGGTGGGTGCGGGGATTGCCGCGTCTCCAATGCAGAGGACCGGACCGCCGCCTCCCGAGGCGATGGAGGCCTTAGCCCGAGTCAAGGGAAACGTCGACTACTTCCTCGCCCATGGTTTCATTCCCATTGGATCGTACATCCCCGATGTTGCTGCTCTGCGCGCAGGTCCGGCGCGGATTGTTGTTGGCGTTGGCGAGAGCTCAACGGGGTCTCTTCCTTTTCGCACCGCTGTGGCTCTTGCTGAACAGCTTGGAACTGAACCAGTTGTCTTCCCTGGTGGCCATGGCGGCTATAACGACAATCCCGAAGCCTTTGCCGAAAAGCTGCACGAGACGCTTCGCGGCACGCTAGTCTCACCCACCCATCCCTAAGGAGGTTTCGCCATGGCGACCGCAACAATGAGCACATTGAACACACGGGACACACGGGACACACGGGAAAAGGCAGCCTCAAAGGATGAGGCCGATATTCTCGCCCTCGTCGAGTCCATGCTCAGGGCCAACCACGACAAGGATGCCGCTGCGTTTGCCGCGCCTTTCGCGCCCGATGCCGCGGTCTTCAATCTCGCGCCACCCCTGGTCCATCACGGGATCGATCTTGAAGAGAAGCGGGCCTGGTACGAATCCTGGGCCACGCCTGTCGATCTTGAGTCGCGCGATCTAAAGGTTTCCATCAGCGGCGATTTGGCTTTCTGTCATGGCTTTCTGCGCCTTACCGGAACCAAGAGGGGAGCCGAAGGGGCAGTCAGTTTCTGGATGCGGGAGACACTATGCCTTGAACGCATCCGTGGCGAGTGGAAGATTGTCCACGAGCACACATCGGTTCCGTTCTACATGGATGCCACACTGCGGCCGGCGTTCGATCTTCAACCGTAGCGGGGTGCGTCCGGTTTAGAGACTTTACAATCGATGCGGGGAGCAAGAATGGATTTGAAGAGTCAGTCTCCGCATCGGCGGTGGAACCCGCTTCGTCAGTCGTGGGTGCTGGTTTCACCGCACAGAACGCAGCGCCCCTGGCAGGGAGAAGTAGGCCAGAAGACGGCGCCTTCCGGTATCTCATATGATCCGCAATGCTATCTTTGCCCCGGAAATCAACGTGCAGGCGGGGTAGTAAACCCTGCGTACGATGGCGTGTTTGAGTTTGTAAACGATTACGCCGCGCTGCTTCCCGATGAGCCGGGTGCAGCAGAGATGCAGAGTTCACCGTTGCTGGTCGCGAAGGCCGCGCGTGGCCTGTGCAAAGTGCTTTGCTACCACCCAGACCACAGCCTGACCCTGGCGCGCATGACACGCGAGGAGATTCGCTCGGTGGTGGATGCATGGACCCAGCAGTTTCAGGAGATCGGCGGCCTGGATTGGATCCAGTACGTGCAGATTTTTGAGAACCGTGGCGCCATGATGGGAGCCAGCAATCCTCATCCACACGGGCAGATCTGGTCCACGGATTTTGTGCCCGACGAGCCGGCACTTGAAACCATCGCACAGCGCGAGCACCTTGCGCGCACCGGTCATTGTCTACTGTGCGATTACGTTGAGGCTGAACTGGCTGTCGCGGCTGAGCAAGGGCGCGTGGTCTTCCAGAATGAGCATTTTGCCGCGATCGTACCGTGGTGGGCGGTGTGGCCGTTCGAGGTGATGCTGGTGTCGCGGCGTCACGTGGGAGCGTTGCCGGAGTTCACCGTCGATGAGCGCGATGGCCTGGCGGACGCATTGAAGCGATTGACAACGCGGTTCGACAATCTTTTTGAAACCAGCTTTCCCTACACCATGGGATTCCACCAATCGCCGACTACCGGGGTCTCCGGCGACAGGTCCATCGTGGCTGGGGTGGAGACAGATGGCCAAGCACATTCTGAGTGGCATTTTCATGCGCACTTTTATCCACCTCTGCTGCGCTCGGCGACAGTGCGCAAATTCATGGTGGGGTTTGAAATGCTGGGCATGCCGCAGCGGGACATCACGCCGGAGGATGCGGCGCACCGACTACGAGCTTGCCCGGAAGAGCATTTCTGGCCGCGGGCCTAGATGGTCGGCAAGCCGGAAATTGCATTGCATGCATGATTCGACCTCCCTTCCAGTTGTATGTGTAACCAATGCTCGTGGTCGTGTACCAGGGAACCGTGACAACCTTGCTGTAGCTCTCCTGTATCCAGATTGAGTTGTTGTTGAAATGGACAATGGCTCCAAGCGATACTCCGCTGTCGAGCTTGTTCTGGAAATGAGCATTTCCGGTATAGCTGGTAATCCCGCTCCGCAGTTACGTGTAGCCGGTTACGATCTTTGTCTCAGGCAGCGAAAAATCCTTCATCATTCATTGGGACTCAGCCCGCTCTCCAAAAGCGGTATGGAGAAGGCCGTGCGTGCCGGCGTTCCCGCAGGTGTAACCGATTTCAATTCGTCTCCGCCCGGGTCCTTCTTCAGGAAGCCGATGCAGTGACAGGAGCAGCTTTGTAAAGGAAAGATAAAGGGCAGCGCTTAGAACCAGTCTTTGGGTGGTTTCTCATAACGTCTTACCGAATCACTTACAACTCCCTTATGCGCGTGCCCCGGAGAATAGGGGAGTTAGCTGAATGACAATGCTCCGGACTCGCTTCGCAATCATCATGGGTCTGTCTTGAGTAGCCGGAGAGTTGCGCCTGAAGCTGACAACGATGCACGGGAGGCTATGGAATTGAATAGAGTGAGGTCAAGCTCAACAAGCATTCGGTGGCGCAGAGGCGCGTGGGTTGCGGCATTGGTACTGGCCGCAATGGCATTCAAACCTGCAATGGCAGAAGAGCCGGCGAAAGCCGCAGACGCAGCCACGACAGCCGCCGCGGCGGGAACGACCGCCGCGAACGCAACGGCAACGCCGGACGCTCCTGCACCGACGACTCATAAGGTTGGTGCATTGACGGACAAGTCCATTGATTTCGGAAGGGCTGGCGCGCCCAGGGTTCGGACGGAGATTGCCGAGTTCATGGCGCCGGTTGAGCCGGGAACGGGCACAAGCACACCGGCAACAGCGGCAACTGATCCCGCAACCGGAACCGCTACTGCAACGACAACCTCAGGCGCCGCTGCCGGATCGGTTGCCGTGCCGATCAAGAATGAAGCGGTGATCAAAGAGCTTGCCGACATGAAGAAGCAGATGGCGCAGATGGCGGCGATGGAAGCAGCGGTGAAGGCGCGGATGGCAAAGCTCGAAGGCGTGCTGAGCGATGCCGACGATGCCGCGGATGCGGAGCGGGATGCTGGCGCGCTGCGTTCGGCGGAAGGTGGCGATGTGGCGACACCGATGCCTTATGGGCAGGCCGCTACACCTCCTCCACCGGCGGCAGCACCGGCGCCTCCTGAACTTGGCGCACAGACGACCACACTGGGCGAGCCATTCCCTGGCGACTGGACGTGGACGAACAACAACGGGCATGCCACAGACAGCCCCATGGCTACCAAATATTTCACGCCGGAATTCCGGTCCGACGCGAACTACACCATTGATATGAATCACCCCGAGGATGACACGCTGGGCGGCTCAACGGAGACCTTCCGTTCCGATGAGTGGCAGCTTGAGCAGATCTCGATCGGCGGCGATATCCGCATTGATAATGTGCGCGGACGCTTCCTGTGCCTGTGCGGCGGCCTGTGGTCCGTAACCACGACGCGTAATGATCCCAGCGTAGTTCGCGGCTCGTGGGACCTTTCCGGCGCCTATAAGTACGTTGCGGAAGGCTGGGGTGGGTATCACTGGAACTACGCGCACGGCGTGAACCTGGATGCCGGCATCTTCGTTTCGTATATCGGCTTGTTCAGCTATTACAACTTCGATAACTGGACTTATCAGCCTTCGTTTGTCTCTTCAAATACTCCGTGGTTCTTCAACGGAATTCGTCTCCAGTACTTCCCCACGTCCAAACTGAAGATCGAGCCGTGGTTCATCAACGGCTGGCAGACCTATGCCCGCGCCAATGGTAAGCCCGGACTGGGCGGACAGGTTCTGTGGCGTCCAACAAATTGGTTTGAATTGGTGAGCAATAACTACGGCCTGGGCGAGGACGATCCGCTCGAGCAGCAGAGCCAACTCTACGGCGGTTCCGGCGCGACTCGGTCACGCATCCACACCGACAATAGCATCGAGTTGAAGTATTACGACAGGCCGAAGAACTTCATGGACAAGATGGCTTTCACGCTTACGGGCGATCTTGGCTGCGAGTACGGCGGCGGCGCTGCGGGTGGGGCGTATCCGACGAATGGCGTGTCTCCTGAGATGGGCACCAGCGACACCTACAGTGGCGGCGTGAACTGCCACGGGGCAAAGAATGGCTTGCCCAAGCAGTCTTTTGCGGGCTGGATGGCATATCAGCGCTTCTGGTTCAAGAAGGATGTTTGGGCGATTACGCTGGGCGGCGGCCAGATGACGAACCCAGGCCGTTACCTGACGCTGTTGCCTCCGATCAACGCTGCTACGGCAGTTACGGGGACTCCGTATTTCACGGAGAATCCCGGAGACCGCGCGCAGATGCATGACGGCACTTTCACGCTGGACTACATGCCCAGCCAGTTCATCACCTTCCGTTGGGAGACGGGCTATCGCTTCTCTGATATTCCGTACTGGACGGGCCACGGCGGCATTACGCCTCCGGGGGGCGACAATGGGTCTCCGGCGGACTACCAGTGCGCTGCGGGCGGCGATGCAGGTGCGGGCTACTTCCCAACCGCGGCCGGGGCTGCGGCAGGATTTACGACAGGCCAGGCACAGGCAATCTCAAACTGCATCGGAGCAGGCCAGAACGCTGGCGGCAGCGGGACAGCGGCTTTGTGGTGGCCTGATCTGCGTAAGGACCAGACGGTGGCAACCATGGCGATCATGATCCGGTTCTAACTACCAACATCGGCCGGTCGCAACAAGACTGGACTGATTCCACAGGGGGCGTCGAGGTTGAAACTGACCTCGGCGCCGACTCTGCATTTGGGACTTCCGGGGACGTGGCATGTTTCTGCTGTGATGACCGCGTCGATTCATTAGCGCGGCATTAGCGAATGAGAAAGCGTTCTGGAATCGGCGGGATCCGAGCATCCCCGAAAACCCAAGCATTCGAAACTACCAAACTGTCGCCAAAGGAGTGGAATATGTTGACGAGAAGGAAGATGGTATGGGCTATGGCCGCATTGGGTGCAGGCTGCAAACTGCCCCAGCTCGGTGCGCAAGAAAAGGACACGCTTGGCCGCCCGCCAAGCAAACTGGCGCTCGGGGAGGAACAGGTGAAGGACTTGCTTCTCCTGATGGACGTCGACAAAAACGGGAAAATCTCCAAGAAGGAGTGGATGGATTTCGCGTCGGCGGAATTCGACAGACTGGACACCGATCATAGCGGTGAACTGGATGCGACAGAGATTGCCCAATCGAAGCTGCGCGCAACCCGCCATGCAAGTACGGGCAAATAAAGTCAAGCTCCCTTCGCCATTTCCACCGGCGCAAGAAGGGGAAAATGAACATGGAACGGGTAAGTGCGCCACAGGGCGTCATTCTTCTGGTAGATGATGACAGCTGCTTGCGACAAGCGCTGCGGGTGAATTTGTCACTGTTGGGTTTCACGATTGTCGAAGCGACCAGGGGCGAGGAGGCGCTGTCGCTAATCCGCTTGTCGCGGTTTGATGCGGTGGTGCTGGATGCTGACATCCCGGGAATTTGCGGATTGGAGGCTTGCCGGAGCATCCGCCGGGCGAACCCGCAGCTGGCGATCCTTTTTATGACAGCGTCGGATGTTGAAAATAGCAAAGTGTTGGCGCTGGACGCGGGCGCAGACGATTGCATCTCGAAACCCTTTCAGGTTCGGGAGTTGACAGAGCGTTTGCGCTCGGCCGTTCGCAGAGGGAAGGCGAAGAGCGAGAGCCGGAATGCCACAATCCGCCACGGCCAGTTCGAACTGGATCAGGCAAAGCACCGTGTGCTGAAACGTGGCATCCCGCTCCATCTGACGCGAAGGGAATTCAAGCTGCTTCGTCAACTTATGTTGAGCGTTGGCAAATCGGTCTCACACACTCAGCTATCGAATGCCGTCTGGGGGCCGGATTGTGGGAAACGCATCGAGTCTCTTCGGATGATTGTGAGTCAGCTGCGGGAAAAAATTGAAGACGATCCCTTAAATCAACGTTACCTTGGAACGGTGCATCACGTGGGCTATAGATTCAACTACAGGAAACCTGCTATTTAGATTTTGTGCGTCGTCGGGAATACCACTCAGACTAGGTAAGTCTTTTATTATGAGTGGTGAGCTCGCTGGGGCTCGAACCCAGGACCCACGCCTTAAAAGGGCGTTGCTCTACCAACTGAGCTACGAGCTCACATCTATTCCAAGCTATTCAGAGTCGATAAGCTGGAGGCTATTCAGTTTTTTGCTTCTCGTGGCCTTTTTGGCGTTGGTAGCCAATCTGTAGCCACTTTGTACCGAAACCGGCCCCGGACGAACCGGAGTTTCCAGAGACCGCAACCTGTGAGTTGGGTGAGGTGTGCTTACCGGGCGGTCATCGCGATCGCCTGGCATCTCATGAGTTCCTGCACTGCATTTCAGTTTACCCCAGCCATCACCAAACGGCTAGCGAGGGTGTGCCGGCGACCGTTTCCGAAGGGGGTATTTACGCGTCAGGCTTACTGATTGGAATTGGATTGGGCTGGAGAATGGGCTGAAGCGGGTTCCATCGTCATGGACTTCAAGCGACCGGCGACTTGATTGACTGCTACAGGCTGGCTAAAGTAATAGCCCTGAATTTCATAACAGTGTTGTGCGCGGAAAAAACCGAGTTGCTCCTCGGTTTCCACGCCTTCGGCCAGGACTTCGAGATTCAAAGCTCTCGCCATGTTGATAATCGCCGTCGCAATTGCGGCGTCATCTGGATTGATGGCGACATCCCGGACAAATGATCGGTCAATCTTGAGCCTGTTGACTTGAAACTGTCTTAGATAGCTGAGGCTCGAATAGCCGGTTCCAAAGTCATCAATCGCCAGCTTGACTTCCATGTCTCTCAGTTCCTGAAGAATGGAGAACATGACATCCGCGTTGGTCAACAAGAGGCTTTCGGTCAGCTCCAGCTCCAGGTACTTTGGATCAAGACCGGTTTCCTCAAGAATGGCGCGGATAATCTCTGGAAAGCCTTGCTGGCGAAACTGAATTGCCGAGACATTGACCGCGACAGGGACCGCCGCAAGCCCGGCGTCTTGCCACTCTTTGGCCTGTGCGCATGCAGTTCTCAAAACCCACTCGCCAATGGGAATAATTAGCCCGCTGCGCTCTGCGAGGCCAATGAATTTCACCGGGGGCACAAGTCCCATTTGCGGATGCTGCCAACGAAGAAGCGCTTCCAGGCCGGTAATTTTCCCGGTTTGGCTGTTGACCTGCGGCTGGTAGACGAGAAACAGTTCGTTCCGGGCCAATGCCATGTGCAGACCGTTTGCGAGCGTCAACTGCTCCATGATCCGGACATTCATCTCTTCTGTGAAGACACGTATCCTGTTTGGCCCATCCTCTTTCGCGGAGTAGAGGGCGACGTCCGCATTCTGAAGCAGAGCTTCCCCATTCGCGCCGTGATCGGGGAAAATGCTGATGCCGAGGTTGAATGAAACGTTCAAAGAATGACCCATTATGCAAAACTCATCGGCGAGAGCTTTAACGATCTCGCCAGCCGTCGCCATAGCACTGGAGGGATCTCCCTCATGATCGAGCGCAATTGCAAACTCGCCGCCGCCGATTCGCGCGACAGTGCAATCGTTCCCGACGGTCATCCTGATCCGCTCCGCAGTCTGTTGCAGCAGTCGATCTCCGAATGTGTGTCCGAAGGAATCATTGATAATTTTGAATCGGGCAAGTTCGAGTACCAACAAGGCAACCTTGCCGTCGATTGAACGCGCGGCTTCAATGGCGTCGGCGAGTTGAGTCTGGAAGAGGGTAGGGTTAGGCAACCCGGTCAAGGGATCGTAATAGGCCAGGAAACGGAGGTGCTCGGTGGCTTCTCTCCGGTCTGTGATGTCCTCCACCGTGCCTTCAATATGAACCGCAATTCCGCTTTCATCGCGCGCGGCGCGCATATTCAGCCATACCCATTTTTTTGCGCCATCCCGGGATTGGATTTCAGCCTCGATGCGGGCCAGGTCGCTCATCCCGAGCGAACTTTTCCATTCCTTTAGCTTGCTGGGCTCGACGAGGAATTGCTGGCGCGTGTCTGCTGTTTCGGCCAGAAGTTGCTCTGCGGAATCGTAGCCGTAGATGCGAGCCATCATGCGGTTCACGCTTAGCAAGCGGCCGCTGAAACTCATCCGAAATATTCCAACCGGTGCTTCCTCAAACAGTCTTCGATACTTCGACTCTTCTTCCTTTAGAAATTCAATGGTTTTCTCGTGATGAACGAGAAGTCGACCTACAGAGTCGAGGGCTTCATGCCGAAAATCTTCAACAGGGCGCGAGCGCCTTCGTTCACGAAATGGCCGTGGACGAACAGGAACACTCAGTTCGAGTACCTCATCTCTGCTGGGGGGGGCGGAGTGAGAATTCGGATCCAGTTCGCCCCTTTTTTGAGGTTCTTTCTCGAACCTTTCAGGAAGCATAGCCATCTATCGGCAGCCTGTGACCGGAATTCCAGAGTTATCTGAAGATTCTCACCATACGGTACTCGGCGTTTGCAGCGCCGTTTGGGAAATTGGGCAATGGCTGGAATATGCAAATGCAATTGCCGATACTCCATATTCCGATCACTGAACCTCGCATTACGACTTGAGCGGACTGGGTTCAGCAGTGATCCGGGCGGACGCTGAGATCGAAGCGGCAAGGCGGGCCGAAGTCTCCTGGCGCTGCGGTCGCTGCTTTATGCGCTGGGACCGATGAAAGGACTTGGTGGTGATGAGCCTGGACAAGAGCACAGCTGGCGGCATAATCCTGGCCCTTGCCGGGATTGGACTCGGCCTGGTACTGGATGGGGGCAAGCTGGCGCAGGTTTTGCAGCCGACCGCCGCACTGATTGTATTTGGAGGAACGCTCGGCGCCGTGATGGTTCAATTTCCACTAAAGATAGTGTTTCAGGCGCTGAAGGAACTCAAGCACGTGTTTTTCAATGCGGCGCCAGTGCCGGACTCCCTTGTGCAGAACCTGTTGCAATACGCGTACAAAGCGCGCCGCGAAGGTCTGCTGTCGTTGGATGATGAGCTGGCGAGAATTAAAGATCCGTTTCTGAGAGACAGTCTCATGCTGGCCATTGACGGCGTCAGCGCGACCGATCTGCGCAAAATGATGGAGTTGCAGCTTGAGTACGAGAGCGAAAAGGAAGAGCGCATTTCGAAGGTGTTCGACGCCGCTGGTGGGTTTGCACCCACCATCGGCATCCTTGGCGCCGTGCTTGGTTTAATCCAGGTGATGCAACATCTGCAGGATATTAACGAGGTCGGCAAAGGAATCGCTGTTGCCTTCGTGGCCACCATCTATGGGGTCGCGTCGGCCAATCTTCTTTTTCTGCCCTGGGCCGGAAAGCTGAGGATCCGCTTGCGCGAAAGACAGGTGATTCAGGAGATGACACTGGAGGCTGTTCTATCAATTATTGAAGGGGTCAATCCAAGGGCACTTCAGTTGCAACTGAACAGCTTCCTTGCGAATCCTGACCGAAGCGTCCCGGCCAAGGTCACGGTCCAATGAGAAGGAAACGCCGACATACCGCGGAACCCGAGAACCATGACCGCTGGCTGGTTTCCTATTCCGATTTCATCACCGTGCTCTTTGCGTTTTTCGTGGTCCTTTTCGCGTGTTCCTACAGAGACAACCAACAGATCAAAAAGCTTTCGCAAGCCATCCACGTCGGGTTCCAGGAGCTCGGTGCATTCTCCGGCGGCCAAAACACCAGTGGAGTCGCGTATCGCGACCTTATGTTGAACGGGGTCCAGGGTCCCACGCCCATTCAGCCTGCTTCCATCCCAATGGACCCCTCATTCCGAAAACCGCAGGACAACCGATCGGAAGCAACTGGTGTCGATATTGCTGAACTGCAGCGGCAGCTCGAGGCGTCAATCGGGAAAGAGATCCGCAACCACGAGGTGATTATGCGAGTTACCCCGGAGGGATTCGTGATCAGCTTGAACGATCTCGGATTCTTCAATAGCGGAGAGGCTGTTTTGCTGCCGGGTGCGGCGGACAAGATTGAAAGAATTGCGAAGGTTCTATCGCAGCATGGATTGGAATTGCGTATTGAAGGACATTCTGATAACCAGCCGATCCATACTCCAGAGTTTAATTCGAATTGGGAGTTGTCCACCGCGCGGGCAATGACCGTGCTGGCGCTGCTGATCAATGAGTCTCGGCTTGATCCCAGGAAGGTCTCGGTGGCAGGGTACGGGCAGTACCGGCCAGTCGCCGACAACGCAACTTCCGAGGGCCGCCAGATGAACCGTCGCGTCGATCTTGTGGTTGTCGCAGCAACGTTCCCGCAGGCCGTCGTCCAATAGCAAATCCATGAGCCCGGGATGTTCCTGTACGTCTTTTCTGCCGCGATGTGGATTGGACCCCGTGGCACAAAATTCAGGGCTGGAAATTATCCCCACGGATGCCGATTAACAAGCGACGAACCAACCTCTTTGCTCAAGTTTGCCTGCGAGCACAGTAATCGGGTTCGTTCGACCATCCGGCAAGTGCTTGGCCCGGGAAATGAGGCACATGTTCTCAATCGTAGGAATTGTCATCGTATTCGGCGCGGTGTTGGGCGGCTTCCTAATGGAAAAGGGCCCTATGGCTGTTCTTGTGCAGCCGTCGGAGTTCGTAATTATTGGCGGCGCGGCGATAGGGACGATGCTCGCGGCAAACCCCATGTATGTGCTGAAGAAAATTGCGCATGGGCTGCAAGGCGTTCTGGGCGGATCGAAGTATTCCAGGAGCCGCTATCTTGACTCGCTGAAGATGATGTTTGCGTTGTTCAACAAGGCTCGGAAAGAGGGCCTGAACGGAATCGAGCCCGATGTTGAGGATCCGGCCAAGAGCCCCCTTTTCTCAAAGTATCCAACTTTTCTGAAGAACCACCATGTTCGAGACTTTGTTTGCGACACGATGCGCATGGCAATTACCGGCGGAGCGACGCCGTTTGACGTCGACCAGATGATGGAATTGGATATGGAGGTTCATCATGCGGGTGCGACGAGTCCAGCCACTGCGTTGACGACGGTCGCGGATGCCTTGCCGGGCCTGGGAATTGTTGCCGCTGTTTTGGGGGTCGTGGTCACGATGAGTTCGCTCGGCGGACCTCCGGAAGAGATTGGCCACAAGGTGGCGTCTGCATTAGTCGGAACGTTTTTGGGTATTTTGCTTTGCTATGGAATGGTCGGCCCGCTCGCAACGAACTTGTCAAAGCTGGTGGATGACGAGCATGCATACTACCATGTGCTGCGCGTTACCATGCTCGCCTTTATCAAGGGAATGTCTCCGATTCTGGCCGTGGAAATGGCACGCCGGGCAATCCCTGAACATGTTCGACCAAGTTTTCAGGAAGTAGAGAAAGCATGCCGACAGAGGGACGATTCACCCGAGCCCGCTGGGAATGGAAAGGGATAATCCAGTGGCCGAAACCGGGGACATCATCATCGTCAAGAAAAAGTCTGGTCATGGCGGCCACCATGGAGGCGCATGGAAGGTTGCCTATGCCGACTTTGTGACCGCGATGATGGCGTTGTTCATTGTGCTTTGGATGATGAACGCCAGCAAGGAAGTTCAAGAGGCGGTGGGTGGATATTTCAAGGACCCGCGGGGTAACTCCAAGATGGTTGGGAGCAACAAGAATGGCGGCGGGGTCTACGTGGCTATGAAGAAGGAAGACCTGCTGAAAATCAAGGAACAATTGGAAAAATCAATTCACAAGCTCGATCCAAAAAACAATTTGAAGGGTCAGATCGAAATCACGATCACGGACGAAGGCTTGAGGATCGAACTGATGGAGTCAGCGAAGGGAACTTTTTTTGAACTGGGCAGTCCCAAACCGACCCCGGCGCTCGAAGAACTATTGCAGGTTCTGGCTTCGGAATTGAGCAAGCTTCCCAACAGGATCTCAATTGAAGGGCATACGGATTCCAAGCCTTATTCGCAGGTGAAAACCTACGACAATTGGGATCTTTCCTCCGATCGGGCAAACGCAGCCCGGCGCCTGATGCAGGACGAAGGGATCAAACCGGATCAGATATCGCAGGTGCGTGGCTTCGCGGATCAGCGGCTCCGTTTGCCGGATAAGCCGGAGGACCCCTCCAATCGCAGGATTTCATTGATCGTGCAGTACGCATCCCAAGTCGGGGGCGAAATGGCTCCCTCCGCCGCCGAACTGAAATCCGGAATTGCGGTGGCATCAAAGTAGCAGATCCGTCAGGAATCGGAAGCGCACCTGGAACGAATTCAGAAGGGCCTGACTCTGCTGCCCTGAACTGCGAGGACGGACTCGACAAGGCCAACCATCGTCTTTCGATCCCTGTCGGATGTATAGATCAAATCGAGGCCGGCCTGGGTTTCCCGAACGTAAGCGAATCGAGCCTGGAATTCAATCGTTTGGCCCTCGCGGTTCATGGAAACCTTCCCAAACGAATTGGCCCGCAGGGGTTGTTCGATCTCCACCTTCATGCCTTTGTTGCTAATTTCCGTGCAGCGCGCGGTCAGCTTCGAGTCATTGAAGTCGAGCTGAACGGGGAGGTCGCAGGAAAACCGAGGATCTCGAAACTCGAATCTCTGCATGGATGACCTCATAATTCTCGCTTATAGCATGAATTCTAAAGCATTTGCAAAGCGTTCTTCCAGCTGAACTGCTGAATTTTGGAGCGATCGGCGGCCAAGGATAACCTTTGTACGATTACCTGAGTAACTTCTCACATCTTCCGGATCGGGCAGACGTACTCCAAATCTTTCGTTTGTGGAACCAAAAATGTCATTAAGGTCCCGATTTATGACACTTTTAGGTAGTTGACGGTTCTTTATTGAATAACGTAATGTGACTTTAATCACAAGCCAAGTTACAAAAGAGGGAGAGAACCGCCTCAGTGAAGCCCTGCACATCAATCAATGGATCCAAGTCACGGGAGATCGGATACCCACATGGACGAACCATTCTTATTGCGGAGGAAGACCCCTCGCTGGCGTCCTTTCTCAGCAGGGAACTCCGAGCCGAATCCCACTCTGTCGATTTGACTTACGACGGGGAGGCGGCATTGAAGGCACTGCAGGACAACCGGCGGTACGACCTGCTTATACTCGATCTGAACCTTCCCAAATTGGACGGTTTCAGCCTCATGAAGCAGGTGAAACCTGACAAGCCACGGTTGGCAATGGTCGTTTTGTCGGCTCGAAGCCGAATCGAAGACAAGGTGCTGGCATTCCAGAGCGGAGCAGATGACTTCCTGGCGAAGCCGTTCTCCATTCTGGAGTTGATGGCTCGCATCCAGGCCGTTATGCGCCGGCATTCCGGCACGGTTTCGAATACCTCTCAGGTGGCGGATTTAACTCTGCATCGGGAGGAACACCGAGTCGAGCGAAACGGCCGGAGAATAGACTTAACGCCGCGTGAGTTTGCAATGCTGGACTGTCTGATGCGCAACGTCGGCCGCCCGGTCTCGCGAACGAGCCTTTTTGAAGAGGTGTGGAAGGCACCGTACGATCCTTCTACCAATATCGTTGATGTCTACATGAAGTATGTAAGAGACAAAGTGGATGGCCCGGGGGAACACAAGCTGACACGTACAGTTCGTGGGATCGGATACGAATTGAGTGACGGCGGTGGGGCGGGGGAAATCACAAGTGGGGCACCAGCAGCGTAGCTGCTGATTCAAATGTTGACAAGAAAAAGCGGAGAGTGAACGAGGGCACGGATTGAGCCGTGATTCCCGCGAGGGGCCGTTGTGCGCGATTCGCGAAAGTAAGTTGGATTTTCCCGGGCACATTTTGTTTGGGGTCTGGATCATTGTCTGTGTAAACGGTTTCAGAGGAATTTGATGATCGGTATTGGTCTGTTGTGACCAGCACGGGATATCAGCCTATCGAATTCGTGAGCACCGGGACAGCACCCGGTATCCATTAACTTCTGATCGATCCCTCGCTCGTTCAGGGTCGAAATTCAGACTCTAATTCAATTTTCATTTGACGAAGCAAGGACAGGCGGAGAGATATCCCATGGGAGTTCCAGTTTTCCAATCAGTGCGCTATGAAGATCGGATTCCGATCGACGTATTTGTTGTAAGCTCAAACCCCAAAATTCGCCAGGCGCTCCAGGAGAAGCTTGGCGCCCCGCGATGGAACGTCATTCAGTCGGGCAGCGGCGCAAATGCGCTGGAACTGCTCGAGAATCACAACGGGGAAGACGGCGTGCTATTGCTCGATCCGATGTTGCCGGATCTTGAGCCCAATGAATTCCACGGAATCGTCAGGTTGCGCTTCCCTAATACTCAAATACTGGCGTTGAATTCACACACCGGCCAATTGCTGATCGGAGCGTCTTCACCGACCCCGCTCTCCACGCAGCTCGTTGATCTGATTAATCGCGGGGGAACGGTTCAAACCCACATTGTTCCCGAAGTTGATGTTCAAAATTCGCGGCTGCGTGCCGAGGGCAGAGCCAATCTTCGCGGAATGATAGGGGAATCGGAAACCATGCAGCGCACCTATTCCCTCGCGCGGATGGTCGCGGTTCGAGACACAACCGTATTGGTGACCGGTGAAAGCGGCACCGGCAAAGATCTTGTGGCGCAGGAAATCCATCTGATCAGCCCGCGCAGAAGACAACCGTTCGTGGTGGTGAACTGCTCGGCGATTCCTGAGTCTCTCCTCGAGGCAGAACTATTCGGCTACGCAAAGGGTTCTTTCACAGGTGCGGTTCAATCGCGCATAGGCCGCATCCATGCGGCGCACGGGGGCACGCTCTTTCTGGACGAAATTGGGGATATGCCGGTGTCTCTGCAAAGCAAAATGCTTCGCTTCCTTGAGCAGGGAGAAGTACAGCGGCTGGGTGGCAACGACAATCTCAAAGTGGATGTGCGTGTTGTGGCGGCCACCAACGCCGATCTTAAGAAGAGGATCGCGGAGATGCAGTTTCGTGAGGACCTCTATTATCGGCTTTCAGTTTTCCCCATCCATCTGCCCCCCTTGCGCGAGAGGATGGACGACCTGGAAGACCTGGCCGTCGCATTCACGGCCAAATTCCATCCCGGAGTTTCGCTCAGCCAGGAAGCGCTGGAGATTCTCAAGCAATACACCTGGCCTGGAAACGTGCGCGAGTTGAGAAACACAATTGAACGCGCGACAATCCTCGTGGGATCCGGCCGCGAAATCAAGCCCGAACACATTTTTCTTTAGTCCTCTGTCCCGTTCTGGGCAGGATCTTCCCAGTTTGGCATTACTCGTGCAACTGAGATAGGCAAATGTTGCCCTATTCTCACGCAGTTCCAATAAACAACGCCGTCGATGGCTCGCTGCACAGCTCGGTGCTGCTGGCAGACGCCTTCTCGGAGTTTATTGCAGCCTCATCGCAACTCGAGGCTTCCTACCGCGATTTGCAGCAAGAGGTAGCTCATCTCGGCGTAGAACTGGCGGAACGCAACACCGCACTCACGCGCAGCCTGGCGGAAAACGACAGAATCAGGGCAGCCCTTCAGCAAATTATCGATTCGATGCCGTGCGGCGTTCTCGTGCTCGACTCGGACGAATTCATTGTCACCATCAATCCCGAAGGGCGCAGACTACTTGACGTTGGCAATGTGCAGGTGGGCAGTTTGCGGGAACTTTCAGCCGTCAGCCAGGTTGACTTCGCAGCGCTTGTAGCGCGTTCCGGACAGGAACTCGACAGCGAAGTGTGCATCGCGTATGCAGGCGGTATGCGCTGGGTGGCCATCGGCAATCGAAAGCTTTTGTGTGAGCCTGCCGACCGTGAATTCGAGAGCCAGACGCTCCGCCTCAAGAGCATATGGATTATGCGCGACATAACCGCAAGCAAGCAGGCGGAGCGTGAGCGTGAGAATGCGCGGAACGCGATGGCGCTGGCAGAAGTCTCATCGATACTCGCGCACGAGATTAGAAATCCATTAGCGTGCATGGAACTGTTCGCCGGCCTTATCGCGGAGGATCGCGGGAATGATGCGCCATGGGTTTCTCCTCTCCGCGCAGGAATTCGCCAGCTCTCGGGAACGGTCAACAACGTTCTGAACATGCACTGCGGCGGCAATTTACATTTAGGACCGATTGATCTGGTCGACACCATGCAAAGCGGCGTGGAATTCGTGAGACCGATTGCGGATCAGGCCGGCGTCGATCTTTTCTTCCGCGGCGCAGATGACAAGCTCATGGTGCTGGGTAACGAAAACCTGCTTCGTCAGATCATCCTGAACCTGGTCTGCAATGCGATTCGACACACTGCCCCCGGCGGAAAAATTGAAGTCTCGATGAGTGAATTATCGCTGCTCGGAAACACGAGCGCGCTGGTAGAGATTACCGACACCGGGTGCGGCATGGAACCGCAAATCCTTGACCGGATATTCGAGCCCGGGTTCAGCGGAACCGGCGATACTCCGGGTCTGGGCCTGGCCGTTTGCAAGCGTCTCATGGTTTCACACAACGGGGAGATTCGTGTTTCAAGCCAGGTAAATCAAGGCACTACGTTTCGACTGGAGTTTCCGACCTTATGACAATCGATTCGGCATCCAGAGTATTGGTGGTAGATGACGAACCCGGAATTCGTACTGCGCTGCGTGCTAACTTCCTTCGTCACGGCTGGCAAGTTGAAACGGCGTCGGGTTTGCGCGAGGCAACCCGCATTCTCGAAGCCAGCGATTTTGACCTGGTAGTCAGTGACGTTCGCATGCCGGATGGAACGGGCATGGATGTGATGCGCTCCGCATCGCAGCTATCGCCCGGAGCGGCCGTCATCCTGCTGACCGCGTACGGGTCGGTTCCCGACGCTGTGACAGCCATGCGTGATGGTGCGCTGGACTACCTGACCAAGCCCGTCTCCTTTGACCAGTTGCAGACAATCGCCGCCAAGGTCATGCACCGCGCAAAGCTGATGGAAGCCGGAGATCCGGCTCCCAACGGCGCAATCGTTGGCCGCTCGCCTGCTTTGCTTGGCGCCATACAGCGCGCGCGCGCAGCGGCCAGCACGGGCGCCGATGTTCTTGTTGAGGCGGAGAGCGGAACCGGCAAGGAACTGCTGGCCCGTTTCATCCACGATGCAAGCGATCGAAGCCGGAAGCCCTTCGTTGCTGTCAACTGTGCCGCTGTTCCGGAGTCGCTGCTCGAAAGCGAATTGTTCGGACATTGCCGCGGCGCGTTCACAGGCGCTGTCGCATCCAAGCCCGGCAAGTTCGAACTTGCAAACGGGGGAACTATTCTGCTGGATGAGATTGGCGAGATGCCGCTCCACCTGCAGCCGAAGCTCCTCAGAGCCCTTCAGGAGCGCGAGTTTGAAAGGCTTGGCGAATCCCGTTCGGTTCAGGTGGATATTCGCGTTATCGCAACAACCAACGTCTCGCTCGCCGCAATGGTTCAGCGCGGACAGTTCCGCAGCGATCTCTATTACCGTCTCAACGTGATCCCCTTGTCGTTGCCGCCTTTGCGCGAGCGCCGTGAAGACATTCCAATTCTTGCGCGCCATTTTGCCGAGAAGTGCGCCGCGCAGATGCGCCTCGCAACGCCGCGCCTTCATCCTGATTTTCTTGAACGCCTCATGTCGCATAGCTGGCCGGGGAACGTTAGAGAGCTGGCCAATTTCATGCGCCGGGTTCTCACGCTCAGCGGAACCATCGACCTCGATGCGAGCTGCTTTGAATTGGAATTTCACGGAAGTTCAAAATCGCTCACATCGTCCCACGCGCAGTCCCCTGCGCAAGTTCCTACAGCAGGAACACCGATCCGCCAGGTCGAACGGCTGCACCTCGAAAGCACCTTGGCGCTTACTGATGGAAACCGCACCCATGCGGCCGAGATGCTCGGCATCAGCTTGCGCACATTACGCAACAAAATTCGGGAGTATGGTCTCCCGCCCAGGAGGTACGCATAGCATGTCTTCTGCACCGAACCTCGATGCGTTGCAGGGCTATCTCAAGGTGGTCACCGATCGCCAGCAGATGATCGTTTCCAACATGGCCAATGCGGATACGCCCGGATATCACACCAGGGACATTGATTTTCAGTCCGCGATGCGGCACGTTATGAACGGCGATGCAAGCATGAACATGGAACCGGCCTCAATGGAGCTGAATGGATTGCCGGAGCGCCCAGATGGGAACAACGTCAACATCGACCGCGAAAGCCTGCTGCTCTCACAGACACAACTCCAGTTTCAACTCGGCATCCAGCTGGTCAAGAACCAATTCAGCCACCTGCTAATCGCGATCAAGGAAGGAGCTTAACCATGGGCATATTCGACATGATGAACATCAGCGCATCCGCACTATCCGCTGAGCGGCAACGCGCGGAAGTCATTTCAGCAAACATGGCAAACGCCGAAACCACGCACACTGACTCGGGCGGTCCGTTTGTGCGCAAGGAAGTCATCTTCGGCGCTACCCGCGGCTCCCTGTTTCATAACGTGATGAACGTGCTAGGGCGGTTCCCTGAAACTCCTGCAGGATCAGTGCAGCTTACGCAGGTGGTCGATGACCCCACTCCACCGGTTATGCACTATGAGCCCGGCAATCCGGATGCGAATGCGCAAGGCTTTGTGGCATATCCGGCTATCAATCCGGTCAAGGAGATGGCTGACCTGATGGGTTCTGTTCGCTCTTACCAACTCAATGCATCCGCCATCGGCGCGGAAAAACAAATGGTTCAGGAATCGATCGGGATCTTGAAAACTTCGTAGTTCGGAGTAACTCGATGAGCAATGTCACCCTTGGTGGAATTCCCAATTCATATCTGCCGCAACCGTCGAACATCCAAGCGGCAGACAGCAACGATGGCCTTAATTTCGGCGCTGTGCTCAAGAATGCCGTTCAGAATGTCGACCAGCTCAACAACAGTGCCGGTGCGCAGGTTAGCAATCTGCTCCAGGGCGGAAGCGGCGATATGACCGGTGTCATGATCGCTGTTGAAAAAGCAGATGTCTCGTTTCAGTTGATGATGCAGGTGCGCAACAAGATCGTCAGCGCTTATCAGGATATCGAGAAAATGCAGTTCTAGGATTGGGACACCATGGCTGGAATAAACGACGCTATCGAACAGGGGAAGGGCTTCTGGGCCACCCGCACGCCGCTCCAGAAACGCTACCTTCTTGCAGGCGCTGCAGGCACGCTCGTCGCGCTGGCATTGTTTGTCAAATTCATTGGCTCGCCCGATTACAAACCACTGCAAACGGGTCTGGATCCTGCGGGCGTGCAGAAGCTCACCGAGCAATTGGATGCACAGGGCATTCCCCACCAGGTCAGTACGGACGGTACTTCGGTCAGCGTCCCCGCGGAAAAGCTTGCCGCGGCCCACATGGCCACCGCTTCTCTTGGCCAATCGCAAAACGCGCGAACCGGCTTTGAGTTGTTCGACAAAATGTCGTGGGGACAGACCGAATTCGATCAGAAAGTCACATATCAGCGCGCTCTGGAAGGCGAACTCGAGCGCACCATCGCAACATTGAACGACGTTGAAAGCGCTCGGGTTCACCTGGTGATGCCCACCGATTCCGTATTCCTCGATCGCCAGCACTCCGCCAAGGCATCGGTCATTCTGAAGCTTCGTCGCAGTTCTCTCCCCAAGGATGCGGTCCTCGCCATCTCCCGACTTGTATCCGGAGCGGTCGATCAGTTAAAGCCCGAAGATGTCTCCATTGTTGATGCTGATTCAGCCAGATCGTTGGGATTGGGCCACGACGGACAGACGGGCAACGACGGTGCGGAAGCGACCCTCGCGCAGCAGTTGATTACCACGCTGGAGCCGGTGGTTGGCCTGGATAAGATCCGCGCCAGCGTCAACGTTGACCACGATGATGGCACAACCGAAGAGAGCACGGAGAAATACGATCCTACAGTCAGCGCTCTGCTCAGCGATCAGAAGTCGGAGGACCACGGCGGCGGCGGCGCAGCGGTTCCCGCGGGAGTTCCGGGAACCACCAGCAACATACCTACGGGCAAGGCGAAAACCCCCGCCGCACCGGAACCAGCGACACAGTCATCCATCACCGAGAGCGCCCAGTATGGCGTAAACAAAACCATCGTGCATACCATGATGCCGGCCGGCCGGATTCAGCGTGTCACCGCAGCCATTCTGGTGGACGATGCTGTGGTGAAAACCACTCAGGGGAAGAAGGTCACCTATACGAGACGGAAACGGTCGCAGGAAGAGTTGAACAAGATTCAGCAAATCGCTGAAGCCGTCATCGGGTTCGATGCAAAACGCGGTGACAGCATCAGCGTACAGAATATGTCCTTCGACGCAAATGCTGCCGATGCGGATCTCAACGCTCCAAACTGGATTCAAGAGTCGACGAAGGCAGTGTCGGACTATTCATCCATGTTCCGCCCTCTCTCTCTTCTCCTTCTGTTTCTGCTGGCTTATGTCTTCGTGCTTCGCCCGGTCCAGAAGCAGGTATTGAAGCCCGGGTTCGCAGCAGCTGGGCAAGCTGCTCTTCCGTCAGGACAGGCAAAGGAACAGCTCAAAGCGGGCTCACCAGAACCTGTTGATGGAACCGTACGTGCGACCCAGCTTAAACAACAGGCGATCGATATAACGAAGCAAAAACCGGTGAACTCCGCACGCGCAATCCAGGCATGGTTGCGAGAGGAGGCTTCATGAGCGCAACCGAAGGCTTGCAATTGACCGGCACGCGTAAAGCGGCCATCCTGATTTCATTGCTCGGAGACGATTCGGCCGCAATGATCCTGCGCAATCTTCCCGACCAGGACCTGCAGCGGGTCACGGATGAGGTCGCATCTTTGCCCGCAGTTCCGTTTGAAATCACTCTCGAGGTTCTTGAAGAGTTTCAACAGATGCTGGTAGCGCAGGACTTCATTGCTGTGGGCGGCCAGGACGTCGCCACTCGCCTTTTGAATAAGGCTTTTGGAGAGAGTGGCGCACGCAACATGGTTGAACGATTGACACAAGCAAATGAAATGAACATGCTCAGGGTCGATTCGCTCAGCAAGGCCGATCCAAGTAAGCTGGCCCGCTTTCTGATTGGCGAGCATTCCCAGACCAAGGCTTTGATCCTCGGGCATCTCGACGCAAAACAGGCCTCGGCATTGTTGATGAAGCTGGAGCCGGAAGTGCGCGCGGATTGCGTGAGGCGCCTCGCGAATCTGGGCCAGTTCTCTCCGGAAGTCGCAGCGAAGGTTTCTTCGGTCCTGAATCGCCGGTTACGGTCGGTGGGAAGCCAAATGAAACGAACCGAATCCGGCTTCAGAGATGCAGCGGAGCTTATGAACAGGCTCGATCCCCTCGCAGCTCGGGAGATACTCGATAACATTGAGCGCGATGAACCGAAGCTGGCTATCAGTATCCGCGATCTCATGTTTACATTCGATGATCTCCTTGAAGTTCCCGAGCAGGAACTCCGCGATTTGATGGCCGCGATCGACAAGAAAACCTTGATGGTCGCACTCAAAGGAGCAAGTGAAGAATTGCGAAGCCATTTCTACCGGACCATGTCTTCGCGGGCAGTCGAAATGATGAAAGAGGACTCGGAAGTCATGGGGCCGGTACGCAACAAGGATGTAGTCAAAGCCCAAACGGAGATTGTTGCGATTGCACGCAAGCTGGAATCGGAAGGCAAAATTGCTTTGAAGAGTGAGGGAGACGATGAGTACGTATTCTAGTCTGGAGTTCGAGAACCTGCACCCGATCCCAATCAGGGCCCTGGAATACCGGGATATGGGCCATGGCGCCGTCTTCCCGCAAATTGACACGCGTGATCCGCGCGAAGAAAGGCCACGCGAAACGGAAGTTGAGAATTCCGAATCGGAGCTAACACAGCGGATCAAGCAGGAGCGGACCGACGCAATCGCGCAAACCGAACAGAAACTGCGGCAGGAGTATGAAATAAAACTCCAGGCTGGCCGATCAAGAATCAACGCTGCAATCTCAGGCTTTGATGCGCAGCGAACCGAGTACTTTGCACGCGTCGAGGCTGAGATCGTTCAACTGTCTCTTGCGATTGCGGCCAAGATTCTGCATCGAGAGGCGCAAGTGGATCCAATGCTTGTTGCCACTCTGGTCAGAATAGCGGTTGAGAAAATGCGCGAAGGGTCGAAGGTGACAGTGCGCGTAGGCCCCTCACGTTTCGCTCAATGGAAGGCTTACTTCGCAAGCCAGCCAAGCGTCTCTCGAGTCGAGGTCGTGGAGAACGCTGAACTCAGTGAGCACGACTGCCTGCTGGAGACAGAACTGGGCGCCACAAACTTTGGGTTGGATACGCAACTGAAAGAAGTAGAACATGGTTTCTTTGACCTACTTGCTTTAAGGCCGGGCGCGCGATGAAGAGTTCGCTCCTGGCTCCCTATCTCCATGCCCTTCAGGCTGGCTCTACGCTGCGCTGGAAGGGGAGAGTCAATCAGGTTGTGGGTAACTTGATTGAATCCGAAGGGCCATTCGGATTTGTCGGCGAATCGTGCGAGATCATGGGCGCCGGCGATAAGAGTTATGCGGCGGAGATTGTGGGCTTTCGAGGCACCACCATCTTGTCGATGACTGCGGATCAACCACAGGGCATCCGGTTGGGAGATCAAATTGTAGCCTGGGGCGCACGTCCTTCCATCCGCGTAGGCGCCGGTCTGATGGGCCGGGTTATCGACCCTGCTGGCAATCCTCTGGATGGAAAGGGAGACTATCGCGCCACGCACGCGGTAACCATTGACGGTTCGGCGCCGCTGCCGCTCGAGCGCGTTGCGATTCGCGAACCGCTGGGCTGTGGCATCAAAGCGATCGATGGTTTCCTCACATGCGGAAGAGGACAACGCATCGGCATTCTCGGTGGAAGCGGTGTGGGAAAAAGCACGCTGATCGGGATGATGGCGCGCGGAACAGCCGCGGACATGACGGTGTTAGCGCTGGTTGGTGAACGTGGACGCGAAGTGGGTGAGTTTCTTGAGGTGCTTGGTAAGGAAGGTCTCCAGCGCTCGGTCGTCATCGTCTCCACATCCGACCAATCGCCGCTGCTCCGCATCCGCGCTGCACTCGCTGCTACCGCGGTCTCTGAATACTTCGCCAGCTTGGGCAAAAACGTCCTCCTCATCACCGATTCCCTCACACGCTTTGCCATGGCGCAAAGAGAGATTGGTCTGGCTGCGGGTGAACCTCCAACAGCAAAAGGCTACACACCTTCTGTCCTTAACATGCTGGCACGTCTGGTCGAGCGCGCAGGTAACTTCTCGCAGGGAAGCATCACAGCCTTCTACACGGTGCTCATGGAAGGTGACGATCAGTTAGACCCTGTTGTAGATACAGTTCGGTCGCTTCTTGATGGGCACGTGATCCTGGATCGGAACCTTGCCATGCGCAGCCACTATCCTCCTATTTCAATCATTGAGAGCCTCAGCCGTTTGATGTCCAGCATGGTTTCGAACGAACACCTTGCGAAGGCCAATGCTCTCCGGTTGGCGCTGGCATCCTACGCGCGCTCTGAAGATCTGATCCGCATCGGCGCCTATCAACCCAATACCGATCCAGTTCTGGACAGTGCTATCAAGAACCTGCCTGCGATCAACAAATTCTTGCAACAGAAGCCGGATCAACTCTACAAATACGAAGAGGTCGCTGAGCTGATCAAGGCTCTGCCAGCCTAGATATGGCCTTCCGGTTCTCACTCGCGGCTGTGCTTCTGGTTCGGGAGAACGCGAAGAAGCGCGCGGAACAGGATCTGCATACGGTTCAACTCGAGATTGGCCGGATCAATGGTCAGATTGAAACCTTCGATCGAAATATTGCCTACACGCATATAGCGCGAGAGCGCGCAATCCAGCAGCCGATCCCAGCCGGTGAAGTGCAAACGTTCGACCATAGAGTTAAAACAATTACCGAATCAAAAAAGAAACTCCTCGATCAGCTTCAGTCTCTGGAACTGGAGCGCGATCGCCGGATGAAGATCTACCACGAAGCGCATCGCAATCTCGAAACCATCGTCGAAATGTTCAGCGAGCAGCGCACTGCTCATGATCAGGAACAGAGTCGGAAAGAGCAGAAGCAACTCGACGATATTTTTGCAGCGCGCTCAGTCAAAGAAGCAAATAATTACTAATCCCCTGCAGCAAGATCAGACCATTCTGCGCCGCCCCCTCCGTCGCATCATTGAGCGATCAACTTCATCAACCGAAGTACTTGAACAACCGTGCCACTAGGCAGACATTGCCGAGTAAGTACGGCAACTCTTGCCGATTTGCCGTTGCAGGCACGCGATAACTTCCGAACTGCAATTTCAAGTTATTGATATAAGGCGCTTTATAGTTGGGGACAAAACTCTTAAATTGAAATTCTGCTGGCCTGCAACGTGCATGATCATGGGCGTGCGTATTCCATCAACAGCGACGAGCACCACCCTGGCACCACAGTCCTCGGCATCCAGCGCGCCGACAGGTGACAGCTTCGTTGTCCTGCTGAACGAGGCTACGGTTAAGTGGTATCCCGTTCAGCAATCCGCGGGGACTACGCCGAAAGAACAGTCCCAACAAGGCCCGTCGAATGGAGCGATGGCGCGGCAGGCAGAAGCGCAGACGACTGCAGTTCAAGGCAACGGGAGTTCAAGCGCAATCCCATCGACGCCCGCCGAGGATCACAACGAATCTGTCGCACGCGAGGCTTCAAACCTTCCGCAAAAGGGCAGTCGGAAGCCCGGTCAAGCGGCCAGTTCGCAGCCTTCCATCCCCGGCGCATACGCACCCAACACCACTCTACCGATGCCGCAGATTGCGGAGGTAAATGCGTCGAACGTCGATCTTTCTCTGGGTCAGGGAATTAGTCAATCCGCTATTGAGGGATCTTCCGCCGCAAATGAGCATGCCGCGATTCCGCGGGTGAGCAGAGCTGGCTCCGAAGCTGGGGAGCCTGAGCACTCTCAGCCGGCATTCAATGGCGCAGCGTCCGAATCGATCAAGCTTTCACAAGACCTGTGGGCATCTATCAAGCCACTGAATGCGGACGATCCGGATGATGTGTCCGCACAAGCTGAACCAACTGAACTGCAAAGTTTCGCTCCAGGATTTGTATCATCCACCGATGTTGGAACGCTTCTGCAGCCCATGCCGTTCTCAATGCTCAACCTTTCTGAGATGCAAAGCGAATCAGGTATGCACGGGAACACAACGCAACAGTTGGGATCTGCCAAATCCGCGTCGGCAAATCAGGATGCTGTCAACGCGGCTGACTCGGGGACAAGCAAGACCGGCGACAGTGCTAACTCCTCCAGTGATACTCCCGCTCACAGCGCCCAAAGCGCGTCGACCGAATCATCGCAGAATTCTGCGACGGTACAGCGAGTTGTGGACATTGCCTCGTCTCATCAAAACGCGCAGTCGGCCGTGAACCAGGGCGTCTCTATACAGTCAGCAAGCGCGCCACGTATTGCGGATGCACCGGGTCAGGCAGCGCACTCCGGCGCGATGCGGCAAGCGGCAGATCCGATGGATGCGGACAGCACTGCCGCGATGCCAACGTCGGCGATCAGCGATGCAAAGTTGATGCAGACGCTGACTGAGTCGCAGATGCGGATCGGATTGAGTTCGAATGCTTTCGGCGACATTTCGATCCGCACATCGATCTCTGGCCACCAGATGGTGGCGCAGATATCGCTTGATCACAACGAATTGAGTCAGGCAATGTCGGCGCAAATCTCCTCGGTCCAGACGAAACTCAACGACGAGCACGGCCTTCAGGCAACGATCGAGATCAACAGCCACGCATCACTCAATTCGAGTGATGCAGGTGGTTCTTCACACAGAGAACGAGGCTCTCCCACAGCGCCAGCGTCGGCTTCGGGCGAAGTCGCCTCGGGATCAGAAGGAAACAGTTTGAATCAAGAAGCGATAGTGAACGCAGTCAATGAAACCCGGTTGGACATCAGAGCATAAGCCCACAAGGGAGCCAGAAAGGAACACGACATGAACATTCAAGGAATCAGCCCGCTCGTTACAGCGCCCTTGCAGGCGCAGACCGCCCAGAAGCCTGCTGCGGCAAGCAGTGCTTCGGGCAGCAGCAATTCTTCCATCGGCACGGGAGGGCTCTCGTCAGCCAGTCTCCAAGGAACATTCCTGAATCTGCTGGCTACAGAATTGCAGAACCAGGACCCCACCTCTCCAGTCGATCCCACAGAAATGGTCGGTCAGCTTGTGTCTCTGAACCAGTTGGATCAGCTCATCTCCATCAACCAGACCCTCTCTGGCCTGGGCGGTTCGGGTACATCCGCGAATGCAAGTTCCTCAGCCACGAGCGCACAGAGTGGTGCAAAAAACGAGCTAGGCGCGATCGGCACCGGAAGTCTTTCGCAAGGCGGACCGCAAAACGAATTGAATACACCCAGCATCGGGACTCTGTCGCACAACTCAGTGGCAAATCACATTCCCTCTGCATCGCAAGCGCTCGGCTTGCTGCAGCCGGGATATGCCGCGGCAGCTGGCTCAAACGCGCTCATGAATTTGTATGGCAGTTTCATGGCTCCAACCCAAACTCAGCAACTCTCATCACCAGGAGGTAGGTAAATGGCATCCTTTGGAATTCCGCTCTCAGGCCTCGAGGCCAATTCGAATTCACTCAGCGTTATTGCAAATAACCTGGCAAACCTCAACACGGACGGGTACAAGAGCCAGACCCTCAACTTTGGCGACTTGCTTTTCCAGATGCAAGGATCCGCCGGCAATGGGGATCCGATTCAAATTGGTTCGGGCGTGCAAGTTGAGAGCACAACCTCCAACTTTACAAACGGCACCGTCAATGCAACCGGTGTGGCATCGAATATGGCGCTTCAAGGCAATGGATTTTTCGTGGTCAACAATAACGGAAGTACTGAGTACACACGCGCTGGCGACTTCACTGTCAACTCGTCTGGGCAGCTTGTGGATCCCAATGGCGATCTGGTGATGGGATACCCCGCGACCGACGGTGTGGTTTCGACAACCGGTGCACTTGGTCCGATTACGGTGAACCAGGCAGCCACGATACCCGCGGTGCCTACGACGAGCTTTGATACAGCCACTAACCTTCAGGCCGGCTCGGCCGTCGGCGCCACATTCAGCACCCCCATCAGTGTGGTCGATTCGCTCGGCGTATCGCAGACGTTGAGCATTAATTACACAAATACGGGTACCAATACCTGGAGCTACAACATTACCTTGCCCGGCTCAGCTACCGGTGCAACCACCCCGACGACGGTGGCTTCCGGTTCACTTACCTTTAACTCCTCCGGGGCGCTGACCTCGCCCACCGGATCAGTGACGGGAATCAATATCACCGGCTTGTCGGACGGCGCCGCTCCAATGAACCTCACCTGGAATCTCAATGACGCATCCGGGAACCCGACCCTCACCCAGCAGGATTCGGCAAGCGCCACCACGGCCACAAACCAGAATGGCTATGGCGTCGGCACGCTCACCGGTTACTCCGTTCTTGCGAACGGAACGGTAGAGGGACAGTTCAGCAACAATCAAACCCTCGCGCTGGGACAGGTCGCAGTCGCGGGCTTCTCAAATGTGCAAGGGCTCGCACAGATCTCCAACGGCGACTTTCAAGCCACGGTGAGTTCGGGCGCCGCCGTTGTTGGGCAGGCCGGTGTCGGCGGACTCGGGACCATCACAGGGGGAGCAGTTGAGGGCTCCAACGTCGACCTGTCCACCGAGTTCTCAAACATGATTGTGGCGCAGCAGGGATACGAGGCCAACGCCAAAGTTCTCACCACGCTTGACCAGGTCTCCCAGGCCACCATCCAGTTAGTAAGTTAGCGCTGGCGAACTGTAGCAGTTGTTAACTTCAGATTAGAAACTCCCGTCGAGCAGCGCCACTGCCCGGCGGGAGGCCCGTTCGCATTGCCGCTTCTCATCGCTATCTCACCAGGGGCGACCGCTACCCGGCCAACCTCTTCGCGTCCGCAACTTATTGTGCTAGAACAACCTGGCGACTCCTCATGCGCGTCTGCGCAGAGCCACGTCCGTGCCCTTAATTGCGGCCCTCGGATTGCTTTTAAGTTATCGCAATCGATCCATTTCTTGTTTGCATGTGACCCTGGCCCGAGTTGGTCAGATGAACATGCCTTGATTGGACCCGAGTCGCGTGAGGGGCCCTATGAGCAGCGCAGCACAAACTTTTGAGAAGAATCCCACCGATCCCATTGCTCCACTCAGACCGGGTGCGACAACCAGTGCGCAATCGCTTGACAGCATGCCCTGGTTACCGTGCGCTCTTAGCCTCGAGGTGCCCGTCGTGGGCTTCACCATTGGCGACCTTCTGATGCTAACGAAAGGTTCCGTTGTCGAGAGCTCCTGCCATCACACCAGCGATGTTCCGCTCCGTGTGAATCAGTTGCTCATCGGCTGGACAGAATTTGAAGTAATCGGCGACCGTCTCGCGGTTCGCATTACGGATCAGGCATGACTATGACTAACAGAGCATTCGACACCATCCTCCCTGCTGCGCGCCAGCAGCCGTCTTCCAATCCGCCGGGTCCAGTAGCGGCGCCACCAATCTTTCACGAGATCTTGCGGGATTGCGGTGACATACCGCTTCAAAGCCGCGCAAGATTGTCGGCAACTTCATGGCCCTATCGCCCGAAGCTGATGCAGAAGCAGAAGATCGCCAAAGCCCCCACGCTCACACGCGCCATGTCCTGGTTGAAGAAGCAGTACCCGGCGATCCAGGAAAAGCGCATGCGCCTGGCTGAAAACATTCAGCTCGGTGATAAGCGCTTCGTGGCGCTTGTCACCGTCGACGGACGCGAGTTCCTGATTGGTGGAGGCGCATCGGGTGTATCCCTGCTTTCCCAATGGGATGCAGACACTCATATCTCACTCGGGGACGAACAGACAGTGTCGGTGAGGGAGTCGTTTGAATGATTCGCCGAAGCCCTGGAAACAAATTGGGAATTCAGCTGACGATTTTTCTGATTCTTGCGACACCCATGAGTGGGTGGGCAAGTCAGGTATCGTCGGCTGTTCCAGGGCTCAAGGCCGAAGGCGGAGAGGTCGAATCTTATCTCACTCCGCGCAGTTCGACTGACACTAACGCTGTGTTGGAAAACTCAGACAAACTCGGAACGCTTTCTCCTTCGCCTGCGCCGCCAGGCAGCGGAGGACTCAAGCTTCCCGGGGTGGGTAACGAGCAAGTGCCGTGGTCCATCGTCATCATGCTTACGGCGCTCACGCTCATTCCCTCAATTCTGTTGTGCATGACGCCGTTCGCGCGTCTCCTGATCGTCTTTCACTTCCTGCGGCAAGCTCTAGGGCTTCAGACCACGCCTTCCAATCAGACTCTCATCGGGCTTTCGTTGATCCTGACCTTCTTTCTCATGCAGCCAACGGCGACGAGCATTTACCAAGCCGCCATTATTCCAATGCAGGCAGGTCAGATCACCGCGTTGGAGGCGGTAACTCGATCCGAAGATCCGATTCGCAAGTTCATGGCCCACTATGTTCGCGAAAAGGATGTAGCTCTCTTTATTGAGTTGGCGCACGACCCACCTCCGGCGTCTATCAATGACGTCTCCATGCGAGTCATGCTGCCCGCCTATATCTTGTCCGAGTTGAAGGCCGGGTTTCAGATCGGCACCGTGCTGTTTCTCCCCTTCCTGATCGTGGATATGGTCGTAGCCTCGATCACAACTTCGGTGGGTATGTTGCAGTTGCCACCGGTCGTAATTTCAACGCCGCTCAAACTGCTCCTTTTTCTGATGGTCGATGGCTGGCATCTGTTAATCGGATCTTTGATGAGGAGCTTCTACTAACGCCATGGATGTCGATCAGGTTGTATTGATAGGTCGATTAATGCTCCAGGAGGTAATCATCCTGGTTGGCCCGGTGCTGGCCGTCGCCATCACTGTCAGCCTGTTCGTCAACATAATTCAGACCCTCACTTCTCTGCAGGACAACACGGTATCCACAGTAACTCGCCTTCTCTTCACGGGAGCGGCTTTGTTCTTCATGATGCCTTGGATGTGGCGTCACCTTGCTCACTACACATTGATCACTTTTTCCGATTTTCACAAGTACCTGAGATGACCGAAATTCCTCTGCTGGAAATCATTACCGGGCTCATGGCCATTGGGGTACGCCTCACTGGGCTCATGCTGTTTGCGCCGTTTTTTGGCAGCTCGGTGATTCCGGCGCGCGTTAAAGCAGGGCTGGTGCTGGCACTCACCTTCTTGTTATTGCCAACAGTGGGGAAGGGGATTGGAACCTTTGCAATCGCCGATTGGCCGGTCGTGATCATCACCGAGTTTGCCATTGGCGTCGGAATGGGCATTGCCACCAATGTCGTTTTCGAGGCTTGTCAGTTGGCGGGCCAGGTGCTCGGCATCCAGATGGGGTACTCGCTGGTCAACATCCTCGATCCGCAGACCCAGGTTGACACCACCGTTATTCCTGTCTTTTACCAGTCCATGATCCTGCTCCTCTTTCTCAGCATGGATGTGCACTACTGGCTTTTGCGCGGCATTGGGAACAGCTTCGTTTACCTGCCGCCGGGCACGACGAAACTGAGTGGCCTGTTTACACTTTCAATCATCTCGACAGCCGGGGCCGTGTTTGGATTGGGCGTACAGATCGCCGCGCCGGTGCTAGCGGCTACGTTGGTCGCGGATATCTTGCTCGGTCTGCTCGGTAAGGCATCTGCCCAAATGCCGCTCATGGTGCTTGGTCCGCCAATCAAAAGCCTTCTCGGAATTTTCCTCCTGATCGCGACCCTGAAGTATTGGCCCGATCTTTTCCATCACCTGTTTCAGAACTCGATCGCGGATGGCGATCACTTGCTGCATGTGGCACGTTGAAAAACAATGGCTGACTCAAGCAAAACCGAACAGGCGACACCGCGGCAACGGGAAAAGGCGCGGGAACGGGGCCAGGTCACGCGTTCGCGTGAACTCACCGGCGCGCTCTCCATGTTCGTTGTTGCCGGAGTCATCGCGCTGACTGCGCGTGAAGGCGCTGCGCATTGGACCGCCTTCTTCCGCAACACGCTCGAATCGGCAAGCTCTGACTCAATCGGCACCAACGGCCCGCTTCTCTTCTGGACCAGTGTTGAAGCAATGCGCTGGATTTTTCCCATGCAGTTGGCAGCGCTTGTCGTCTCACTCGTCTTCGGCTTGGCGCAGGGCGGTTTTGTCTTTGCGCCGGAAGCGCTGTCATTCAAGTTCGACCGCATCAGCCCTGCGAACCGTCTCCAGCAATTGTTTTCTCCTACAGGTCTCAGCTCAATCCTCAAGTCTCTTCTTCCTTTTGCCGCCATCATCTGGGTCGGGTGGGACTGTGTGCACAGTCACTGGGGCGAGATCCTTTCCAGTTCGTATGCGGAACCGCGGGCATTTGTCAGCCTCGTGGGAAATATGCTGTTCGAGGTCCTTTGGAAGTCCGGCCTGGTGCTGCTGGTATGGGCCGGTGCAGACTACATTCTGCTTTGGCTCAAGAGCGAAGGCGATTTGAAGATGAGCCGCCAGGACCTGCGCGATGAGTTGAAGAGCACTGAAGGCAATCCCGCAAGCAAGCAGAGAATCCGAAAGATGCAGCGCCAGATGCGCCGCAAGCTCATGATCAAGGCCACGGAAACTGCTTCGGTGGTGATTACCAACCCCACTCATTACGCTGTAGCGTTGAAGTTCGAAATGAGCATGCCGGCGCCGATCGTTGTGGCAAAGGGCCTTGATCTGCTTGCAGCCAAAATCAAGGAAGTCGCTCGCGACCGCGACATTCCAGTCATGGAAAACCGGCCGCTTGCGCAGGCGCTCTACAAGACCGTTGAGGTGGGGGACGCAATTCCCGCCGCGCTCTATCACGCTGTTGCCGAGATTCTTGTCCTGGTTTACAAGGCGCAGCAGGATGTCCAACGAAGAGAAGCTCAACGCAGAGAAGCTCAACAGAGAGCCTCCTCAAACATGCCCATAGGAGTGACACCACGGTGAGCAAAAAGCCCGGATTGCTGAGCACGCTGCGCGCATCTTCTGATTGGGTCATCCCAACCGGCGCTGTTGCGCTTGTGTTCGTCATGCTCGTCCCGTTGCCCAGTTTTGTCCTCGACCTGTTGCTCACGTTGAGCATCATGGCCTCCGTGCTGGTTCTGCTCACCGCGATTCAGATACTCCGTCCGGTCCAGTTCTCCGTATTCCCCAGCCTCATTCTCCTGTTGACCCTGATGCGCTTGTCGCTGGATCTTGCAAGCACGCGGCGTATTCTTCTGCACGGTAGCGAGGGTACTTCTGCAGCGGGAAAGGTGATTGAGGCATTCGGCCAATTCGTGGTTGGCGGCAACTATATTGTGGGCTTCGTTATCTTCATCGCACTCGTCGCCATACAGTATTTAGTCGTTAGTCACGGTGCCGTACGTACCGCCGAAGTCACAGCGCGCTTCACCCTCGATGCCATGCCCGGAAAACAGATGGCGATTGATTCCGACTTGAATACCGGAATCATCACCGCCGACCAGGCTCGTACTCGCCGCGAAAACGTCGCGCGCGAAGCGGAATTCTGCGGCTCCATGGACGGCGCTGCGCGTTTCAGCCAAAGGGATTCGCTGGCCACCATTCTTATCCTGGTCATCAACATTGTGGCCGGCTTCCTCATCGGCGTGTTTCAGCACGGCCTTCCCTTCCAACAGGCGCTCAAGACCTACACTATCCTTACGGTCGGCAACGGATTGGTTTCCATCATTCCGTCGCTCCTGGTCTCAGTCGCAGGCGGCATCGTCGTCACGCGCGCCGGTTCCGATCAATCCCTTGGCGTCGACATTCGCAAACAGATGCTCGCAACTTCGCGCCCCCTTTGGATTGTGAGTGGAGTTCTGCTAGCGCTGGCGTTGATTCCAGGAATGCCAAAAATCTCCTTCATCGCACTCGGCGGAATCACCATGTATGGCGCATGGAAAATGAAGGCCGCCATCGCCGAGCCCGCGCCCGGCGCCAAAACTGCACCAGGTAAAGCCGGGACAGCAGGTGCCCCGGCCATCGATCCGATGGACGCGGTTCTGAAACTGGACGACCTGATGCTCGAAGTAGGGGTCGGTCTGGTGCCTCTCGTGGATGTGAAAAAGGGTGGCCAGCTGCTAGCCAGGGTGAAGTCGCTGCGCAAGAACCTTGCACATCAACTCGGATTCCTGGTCCCTTCCATCCACATCACGGACAACCTTTCGCTCAAGGAGCGGGAGTATGTCATCTATCTGCGGGGGGTTGAAATTGCGCGATGGGAGATGCGGAAGGACAAGTTGCTCGCGGTAAGTTCAAATCCGAAACCCGGAGATGTCCCGGGTCAGGAGACGCGTGAGCCCGCATTCGACTCTCCGGCCAAATGGATCGCCCCGGAACTGCAGGCACAGGCCATCTCACTTGGATACGCGGTTGTGGACCACACATCTGTGCTCGCCGCTCACCTTGCCGAGGTCGTAAAGCAGAATGCGCATGACCTGCTGACGCGCCACGAAACCAAGCGCCTGATTGACAGGCTCTCTGACTCGCATCCGAGACTCGTTGATGAGCTGATGCCCAAGCTCATGAGCCTTGGAGAGGTCCAGAAGGTGCTGCAGTTGTTGCTCCGCGAACAAGTTTCAATTCGCGACCTGGGTACGATTCTCGAAGCCCTCGTCGAGGCAGCTTCAACCAACAAAAACCCCGTCGTCCTTGTCGAAGCTGCACGGCACTCTCTTGGACGCGCACTGATTCGCCCGCTCCTGAACGATCACGGACAACTCAAAGTAGTCACCCTGGACGCCTCTATCGAAGAGGAGTGCCTTCGCAATTCGACCCAGATTTCCAATCTGGCTGCTGGCGGCGCGCTCCAGATTTCAGTTGCTCAACGAGTTATGACCGGCCTTCGAACGATGCTTGGCGACCAGGTCACCATGGCTCCCCCCGTGCTGCTTTGCTCTTCGCCCGGGAGATTTTATTTGAAACGTCTCCTGGAACCTTTCATACCCAAGATTGTCGTGATTTCCCCGTCGGAGATTCCTCCGGCAACACAAGTGCAGTCACTCGGAGCTGTCCGATGAAAAACTTTCAATGCCCATGCCCAACGAGGTGGACAAATGACGTTAGCTGAAATGGCCTATAAATCAAGCGCGACCGAACTAGACGATCGCAACAACCTTGTGATGCAGGAACTCTCGCAGGTCTACTACATCGCATCGCGTATCCGGGAACGGTTGCCTCAGCATGTCGAGTTGGACGATCTCGTCAACGCCGGCGTGATCGGACTGCTTGAGGCCAGTCGTAACTTCGATAGCTCGAAGAACTCCCAGTTCAAGCAATTCGCCAAGTTCCGGATTCGGGGTGCGATTCTGGATAGCCTGCGCGAATCCGATTGGGGCTCTCGTTCCCTGCGCAGACGCGGACGCGAGATAGCCGACGCTACAGCGCGCCTTGAGGCCAGGCTGGGGCGGCATCCGGCGGAGACCGAGATTGCAGTCGAGATGAAGATGGAGCCTGATCAACTGCGGCGAATCGTGGCGCAGATTGACGGTCTTTACCTGGCGGGGCAGCAGGCGTCTGCATCCGGCGATCGCTCCGATCCCATCGATGTGATCGAATCCGCGCCCAACCTCGACGATCCGGATCCCTTTGACCTTTGTCTGCAAGGCGAGGTACAGGCTCATGTGGCCGAAGCAATTTCCAAGCTGAGCGAGAGGGAACAGCTGATCCTCTCTCTCTACTACCGCGAAGAACTCACGATGAAGGAAATCGCAGCAGTAGTTGGTGTCGCAACTTCGCGCGTTTCGCAAATTCTGCAGGAAACCATGAAGAAGCTCAAGCTTCTGCTTGCGCACCTTAACCAGCGGCGGTTAGCCGAAAATGGACGCCAAGTGAGGGTCGCATGAGCCTCGGCAATCGCGAACAACTCAAATCCGATAAGACGGAACAGCAGAGGCCGGGCGGACGCAAGCCCATCGAGAAGCAGCGGGCGATCCACGTCTGCGATTTCAGAACCGCGGGACGCCTGTCCAACGAAAATGCGCGCGCGCTCCTCGCGATGAATGAGACTTTTGCGCGCGGACTTGCCAGCGCTCTGGACGCCTATCTGGGAACCGGACTCGAGCTCAAGGTGAAAACCCTGGACCAGCTTCCGATCAAAGACCATCTCGCAGGCATTCCTCCACTCTGCTACATCGTTCCGTTCGCCATCAGTTCAATTCCATGCACGATGATCCTGGAATGCGACATCGATCTCGCTTTTCCTTTCATTGAATTCCTTCTCGGTGGGACGGAAATCTCGAATCCTGACTCTCGAGACTTGTCTGAAATTGAAGAAGAGATCATGCAGGATGTAACTGCGCTGTTCGCGCGCCAGGCCGAGATCGCATGGCGTATGCCACCCATGTCGATGGAGCCGACCCGCCGCATCAAAGCCTCTCAACTCAACCACTATTGCCCGCCTAACGAGAAGGTCACTTCGGTTCGCTTCGAGGTGGAGATTACCGGGATCACGGGCTCGTTTCAGTTAGTCTTTCCCAGCGCTTTAGTGAATGCGCTCATCAAGCAGTTGAAACTTGAGGAGCCGCAGAGGAAGGGCGGATTGCGTTATTTCCCGGCGCCGAATATTCGCGAGCGCATGCTGGATTGCGACGTAGTGCTTGAGGCCGGTGTACCGCGCGTAAAGGTTGCCGTACGCGACCTGATTGCCTTGCAGCCGGGCAGTGTCTTGAAACTCCGCGCACCTGTCCGCAATCCCGGAATGCTGACGGTGGAAGGCATGGAGATGTTTGAAGCGGCTCCTGTCAGGAACGGATCACAAAAGGCAGCACAACTTGGCCGCCGCGTTCAGCCGGCGAATTGGGGAAGGGAGCAAAATTCATGACGAACCACGATCGTCAAACAGCAACACGGAAATTTGTCCAGGGATTCGCTGAAGCGCTTGCGGGATCGTTGACCGGCGCGGCTGGCCAACCCTGGAATTTAACCATCATGGAGAATTACGATCCCTCCGCACAACCCGGCTCACCGATTGTTTTTCGTCTGACCCTTGAGGGACTGCTGCGTGGTGAATTCTTCCTTGAGTTTGATACCGAGCAATTGAAATTGCTCGCAACGGCGATAAACACCAATGCCGGGCAGCCCGTTGGCGATGACGGACAGGCTGTGAAATCCGTGCTGTCGTCCGCAATGAAGATGTTCTTGTTGTCCCTCTTCGCGGATTACGGAACCGTCACCTGCAAGATTGAACAGGTGCTGGGCCCAGAACTGAAGGGCATGTTTGCCATCCTCGTTGCCGCTGAAGCACAAAATTCTTCATCCATGGCGATGACGTGTTATCTCAATGGAAAACTGATCGAATCCCTCTCTCCCGGCTTGGATACGAAAGCGTCGGCGGGGGCAGACGCGGCGTCCTTCGATCCAGTGAATCTGAATCTGGTTCTGGATGTTGAGTTGAGTATGTCGCTCCGTTTCGGAGGGCGCCAGTTACCGCTCCGAGAAGTTCTGGAACTCGCGAGCGGGTCCGTCGTCGAGTTGGATCGCCAGGTTGACGACCCAGTCGAATTGCTCCTCGATGGCCGGGTCATTGCTCGCGGCGAAGCCGTCATTGTGGACGGAAATTATGGGCTTCGCGTAACCGAAATCACCGAACCCATTGCATCGAGCTTTGTTCGCTGAATGTAAGAGGAAACCGCTCCCATGAGATTGAATCTCCAATATATCCATTCGGCTATGGACCGCACTTGGAAGAATACGCACACCGAATGCGCCTTTCCGAAATGCCACAACACGATTCCGATGCGGAGTGTGCCGCAGGTGCGCGGCGGAATGCGGGTTGGCGATCTTTGGTATTGCAGCGCGGCCTGTTTTGCAGACGCTGCCTTTGTTCGGTTTTCCGCAATTCAGGAAAGGCGGGTAATCGAAATGCCTCACAATCCCCGGCTTTCCATCGGGCTCGCGCTGTTGTCGAAAGGCCTTCTTGCGGATGATCAGCTTCGGCTTGCAGTAGAGGAGAGCCGGCACCGCGGCGAAGAAATTGAGCTCACGTTGCTCCGGATGGGCCTGACAAACGAAAGACAGTTGGCCACCGCAAGAGCAGCGCAATGGGGATGCCCGGTTCTCAGACAGGATGGCCTCCGGGATCCAATCGTGGCGGATATTCCTGCGAGCTTGCTGCGTGCGTGCCAGGCCGTTCCCATGAGCTATTCACAGAACGGCAAAAGGTTGTTGATGGGCTTTGTGGTCCGCGTGGAACATCGCTTTCTGCTGGCGCTGGAAAAGGTTACTGGTTGCAAGACAGAACCGTGCTTCATTACACATACGGACTTCGAAGAACAGATGGCGCGCATGACGGTAGTTCCGGATTGCAACGCGGTATTGCACAAAGACCCGCAGACTCCACGCGAGATGGCGAATACTATCGCATCGCAGGCGACAGAAACATGCGCCCGAACAGCCATCTTCGCCGAATGCCGGGACTACCTCTGGACCCGGATTATCGGCGACCGGCGAACGGTCGATGTCCTTTTCAGGACTCCCAACCGTTGCAATTGATCCCGAATTTCGAGTGTTCATTTCAAATTCTCTAAAAAAAGTTCGATTTCGGGCTGGAACGCCTGGCGTGAATTGCCGATAACTGTGCCGAGAGGCACAAAGCTTTGAATACAACTGCCCACCGGGCCGATTCAGGTTACAACCCGATTGCAGAGTTTCAACCCTGGCAGTTTGATATTTCCGACGATCTGCCAACCCTCCCTGTCCTTCCCGAGACGCTGCTGTTGCTTGATCTTGAGGCACAGGAGCGCTCGATCGACCTGCAAAGAGTTACTGACCTGGTGCTGAGCGACCTGGGCGCGACGCTCCAGATTCTCCGGCTCGCAGGGCGGGAGCACGCATGTGCGGAATTCAGGCCATCGCGCATCGAAGATTGCATCGTCGACCTGGGCGTCGACGTGTGTCTCCAGGCTCTCTCAGGGCACACCGTGAGCCGTCATGCCGGCCAAAGCGCGGTCGCTGAAACTTGGGCGCATTCCAGAGAAATCGCCATGTATTCAAGGCAAATCGCGGAAGAGTCGCAGAATGTTGATCCCGGCGAAGCATATTTGACCGGCCTTCTTCATGCCATCGGGTTACTTCCCGCTGTGCTTGGATGGGCCGCAAGCAAGCATGGCGTATCCGATTTTTCTCTGGCTGGATTCAAACTGGCGAAGAAGTGGTCGCTGGCCCCGTTCGTCGTGAAATTCCTCGGTGAAATGAACGAGGAGCGGTCGACGACTCCGTTACCGGAAATCGTACGCGAGGCCCATCGGCGGGCAGACAGATCAACCATCCAATGCCCTCTTGATCACGGATTCGGACCTATCCTCTATAGGGTTCCATAGGCAAGGGCTCTCCGGCCACATGAGCCCGGAAAATGTCTCGGCACTCGAGCGCCGCAAATTGTCTTCCCATGAGAGAGGCCGCGCTGGCGCATTTCAACCTGCGCCGCAATCTCGTGATTCTCATCGATCCCTCATAAAAAACGCAGTTTTCGAGCCTGAAATGCCCTTTTTTGGTCAAAAAATGCATGGCGGAATGGCATGCGCGGTGCATTGACATAGGACAAGAGGCCCCCTATGGACAGTGGATACTATGCCGCGTGTACAGCGTTGGCAGCCCGCACCCAGGCATTGGATACCATCGCCAATAACCTGGCGAATTCGAATACTGCCGGCTATCGCGCGGAGCATAACGTATTCAGCGCCGTTCTCGCCGACACCCAAGGCGGGTCCGGCTCGAGCCTCAGCAACGCCATTAACAACTACGGCATCGTCAGCGGAGCCGCGCTGGATCTGAGCCAGGGCGCTCTTCAGAAAACCGGCAACCCACTCGACCTGGCGATCCAGGGAACAGCCTTCTTCGCTGTGCAGACCTCCGGCGGCGTCATGTATACGCGCAACGGCAGCTTTCAGCTTTCATCCACCGGGCAGTTAATCACTTCGTCCGGAGACCCGGTACTGGGAGATAAAGGCCCAATCACCATGCTGCCGGGCGCATCGTCCATCAGCCCCGACGGAACCATCTCTTCGAACGGCGCGGTAGCAGGGAAGATTCGTATGGTTGATTTTCCCGCGGGCACTCAGCTCCAAAGTGAAGGCAGTTCGTATTATTCAGCGCCCAAAGGCGTCGACACGCCGGCAACCGATTCGAAATTGATGCAGGGCGCACTTGAGAACTCAAATGTAAATCCCATCCTCAGCATGGTGGAACTCATTACCGCGCAGCGATCGGCTGAATCCATGCAGCGTGCGCTATCAATGTTCAGCTCAGAAATGGATAAGACCGCTACACAGGAACTTCCCAAGATTTCATAAAAGGAGCTCGATCATGTTTCATGCTCTCTACACAGCCGCCAGCGGAATGACCGCTCAGCAAATCAACCTGGACAACATCGCCAATAATCTTGCCAACTCCAGCACCAGCGGCTTTCAGGCGCGCCGCGTCCAGTTCACTGACTTGCTCTACCAGAATGAGAAAATGCCTGGCGCCGCGGCAACCCAGCAAACAACCGTCGCCTCCGGATTGCAGATCGGCCTCGGCACCACCGCTGGAAACACTGAGATCATCCAGCTCCAGGGCGACCTGAGCAGCACCGGCAACCCGCTCGACTTCGCCATTCAGGGTACGGGCTTCTTCCAGGTCCTGTTGCCCAACAATCAGATTGGATACACGCGCGCCGGCTCATTTCAGCCCGATGCGCAGGGAGTGCTTGTTACGGCGAACGGCAATGCGCTTCAGCCCGCCATTACCATTCCCGCCAGCGCCACCAATATAACCGTGGGCAGCGATGGCACCGTCAGTGTCACTCTTCCCGGCCAGACCAATGCGCAGCAGGTGGGGGTCATCCAACTCGCGAGCTTCGCCAATCCCGGCGGCTTGAATAGTGTCGGGAACAACATCTACCTGCAAACCACCGCCTCCGGCAATCCTGTCGTCGGGGCTCCCGGAGGATCAGACGGATTAGGAACAATCCAGCAGGGCATGCTCGAACAGGCGAACGTAAACATCGTTGATGAATTCGTAAACATGATCATGGCCCAGCGGTCTTACGAATCGAATTCGCGGGTCGTCAAGGCGGCCGACGAGATGCTGCAGGGCTTGAATCAACTGGCGCAATAAGTGAGTAACACCATGAAGAGATTGAATTGCATTGTCGTTGCAAGTCTCCTGGCCGCCATGGAACTCTCCGCCATGGCGGCGCCGGAGCGCGCTTTGATCACCGCGGACCAGGTAGCTGTGGCCATCAGCGCCTCTGCCATGGTAGTATCCCCGGAACAAGTTACCCTGCTCACTGAAGTTGTCTCCAAATCCAACGCACCCACGCTGAATGTTGAGTCCATCGAACCCTGGGGAAGTCATCGCATCAAGGTCCGCCTCGGCTGCTCCGACAAGGACGAATGTCTGCCCTTTTATGTCGCAGTCCATTTCGATAATCAGAGCGGGGGCCAGCCTTCTGCCGCGCATTCACTTGAGTCATCGAGTTTGTATTCGCGACCAAGCCAGAGTTCGCAGGCGTATCTTGTGCGAGCAGGATCGCGAGCAGTCCTGCTGATCGACGGCGGCCATGTGCACGTTCGACTGAATGTGGTTTGCCTTGAGAACGGCACTGCAGGCCAGACCATTCGCGTCGAATGCAAGGACCCCCGGAAAACGTACATCGCCAAAGTGGTCCATGACGGAGTTTTGAGAGGCAGCCTGTGATGAGGATTGCAATGAAAAGGTGCGGTGCGCAGCTCGTTGTGCTGGGGATGGTCGTATTCCTGATGGCCGGAACCGCCGCCTCGGAAGAGAAGACCAAAAAATCAAAGAACTCACCCGAACAGGTGCGTGCAGCCTACATCGCCAGCCTGCAGGAACATAACACTGCGATTCCTTCCGATAGAACAGTCGGGAGTCTCTGGTCCCCCTCCGGCAACTCATTGGGGGATATATCCGGCGACTCCAAGGCACACAAGTTATTTGACACAATCGTGATCCTCGTCGCGGTCCAGACCACCGCCGCACAGAGCGGAGATTCCAGTTACCAGCGAACCTTCCAGACCGCTTCCGGAATCACCGGCCTCCCGGGTCAGATCAACACCAATGGCCTGAACCCGCTGTTCAATGCCAATTCCGCAACCCAACTCACTGGAAAAGGCGCGACCGATTCGAACACTACATTTCAGACCAGTCTTACCGGCCAGGTCATCGCCGTGCTGCCCAGCGGAAATCTGGTCGTCGAAGCGCAGCGCAAAATCTTCATGAACAACCAGCATGAGGATGTGACGGTGCGCGGTGTCGTGCGCCCCGTGGATATCAGCTCGGCCAACACCGTACCCTCCGCCGCACTCAGCAGTCTTCAAATTGAGATGAAGGGCAAGGGCATAATCTCTGATGCCACACGCAATCTTAACCCGATAACCCGAGCGATTCTCTGGCTCGTTGGATTCTGACACGCATGAAAACCGCCATCATTAATTCGAATGCGGGATTCCGGACGCTGGCATGCTTCGCCATCGCGATCGCAACGCTGCCCTCCGCATCCGCATCCTCGCTCCCGTCGCCGGGTTCAAATCGTGAAGTGATGGTGCGCGATGTCACCACCATAGAAGGCGTACGCGATAACCTGCTCGTGGGCTATGGCCTGGTGGTGGGACTGCATGGAACCGGCGACACCCAGCAGACCATCTTCACAATCCAGACATTGGCCAATGCCATGCAGAAGATGGGCGTACTCATTTCGCCCAGCAGTGCGGTTGTGAAGAATGTAGCGGCGGTTTTCGTCACCGCATCTCTTCCGCCGTTTGCGCGTCCGGGAGCGAAGCTCGATGTCACCGTTGCCTCGGTCGGCGATGCGCACAGTCTCGACGGAGGCGTTCTGCTGATGAGTGCGCTGCGAGGCCCTGATGGCCAGGTTTATGCCGAGGCTCAGGGTCCGTTGCTATTGGGCGGGTATTCAGCGGGAAGCGGAACCAATCGAAAAGAAGTGAACGCTTCCAACGTTGGCACCATCCCCGAAGGAGCCATCATCGAACGTGACACCGCGGTGGATCTAAGTGGATTCAAAACGGTTTCGCTGCTGCTGCACAACCCTGACTTCGGCACCGCAATGGCAATCGCGGATGCAGTCAACCTCGAATTTCACAAGACGGTCGCGTCCGCCCTCGACAGCAGGCGGGTCGACATCAGCGTCGCCGGCGCCTCGGAGCAATCTGTGCCGCAGTTGATTGCACGCGTTCAGAAACTCGTGCTCAAGGTGCAGACGCCTGCCAAAATTGTCATCAACGAGCGCACCGGAACCATTGTCATGGGCGGCAATGTCAAGCTTTCGCCGGTAGGGGTGATCCATGGCAGTCTATCAATCCAGGTCACCACGGATTTCGCGGTTGCAGAGGTGCCGGTTCCGCCGCAGGCAGATTCCGGATTGCCACACTATGGGCCCGGCAACCATAACAACGCCACCGAGCCGGTGCTCGTCCCGGAAACGACCGTGAACACCGATGAAGGGCCAGCACAAACCATGCGCCTCGACGAAGGCGCGAACGTAGACGAATTGGTTACCGGGCTTCACTCCATTGGCGCCACCGCTCACGACGTGGTCGCAATTCTGGAAGCTATCAAGGCCGAAGGTGGAATGCAGGCCGAACTGGAGGTACAGTAAATGGCGACGAGCTCTGCTATGAATCTGGCTGGCGCGCAAACCACCGCTCTTGAATCGCGGCAAGATCGCTTGCTCCAGCAAATGAAGTCCCCTGCGAGCGCGAATGACGACAAAAAAATCGAGAAGGGCGCGAAAGAATTTGAAGCCATCCTCGTAGGCAGTTGGCTGCAGCAGGCAGAGCAATCGTTCGCCACGCTTCCCGGCGGTGAGGATGATCAGGATCCCGGGCGCGATTCCATGATGAGCCTCGGCGTCCAGACACTTTCAACCTCCATGGCGGCGTCCGGCGGCATTGGAATTGCGAAAATGATCTCCAAAGCCATGCACGCGGCCGCCGACAAGGCCACTGCCGTTTCTGAAGCTCCGGCAGGCCAGAAGGCGAACCAAACGGCGAACCATGATAGCCAACACAAATTGGATTAAAATCCGGGATGGATTATGCCGATAGTGAATGAGAATTTGATGAAGGAGAAGCAATGAGAATCGATCAACTCAACACGCCCGCCAGCCAACTTGCCAGCGAACTGAGTTCACAACAGGCCGGTGCGCAAAAGACGGGGCAGTCGACTCAGCTCGATAGCGGAGACCGCACGACGTTGTCGTCCGATTCGTCCTCCGTTGATTCGCTGGTCAGCACAGCGATGAGCTCTCCTGAAGTGCGGCAGGACTTGGTAGACAGCCTGCGTCTCTCGGTGAGCAGCGGACAGTATGAAATCGACCCGGCAAAGATCGCCTCGTCGATGCTCGACGAGCACGCCTGAGTGTCCCGGATGCTTCAATAGCCAGGCCGGAAACCTCGAAGGAAAGTTCTGAGAATGACAACCGTTGTCACCCAGGATCGGAATCGCAACGCGGCGGAGTATCTCCGTCTGCTTGTGGCGTTGCGCGAAGAACTGGACAAGGCCATGGGAGCCATTGCAAACAACGCTCTCACGCAATTCGAAGACAGCATTGCCTGTCAGCAGCTGCTGAGCGCGCGGCTGGTCGTCCTTGCAGACGAACTTGCCGTTCCACTCGCAACGGACCACGAAGCATCTCCCGTCCCTATCGATGACAATCTCATGCAACAAATCCTCATCGCTGGAGATTCTTTGCAGAAACTGAATCGAACCTATGCAGCTCTCCTTCATCACTCCAGCAGGTCCACGTCCTTGATGGTTTCATTTTTCGCTTCGGCCCGAGGACAAATTCAGGAGGCTTCTGGCCCCAGGTCGAAACATCAGACCTGGTCCTGCCAGATGTAACGGCTATGGGTGGATTGAATACATCGCTGTTGATTGGTGTGCAGGCTCTCGATGCAACCCAGGGAGCACTTGACGCCACCAGCAACAACATTGCCAACGTAAACACTCCCGGCTACACGCGCGAAGTGGTCCAGTTCGCTGAAAACGGGGAGAACCAGGCCGGCGACGAAGTGACAGGCGGCGGTGTCACCCTCAGCGGGCTTCAAAGCATCCGCGATGAACTGCTCAACATACAGATTCAGCAGCAAACCTCGCAGCAGAGCAGCGCAAACACCCAATCAACTAGCCTGCAGCAGGTGCAGACCTACTTCACGACCAACGGCGATGACATCGCGAGCGCACTTACTTCACTGTCCAGCAGCCTGGCGCAGTTGTCTGCAAGCCCCTCGAGCGCCACCGCGCAGCAAAGCGTTCTATCCAGTGGCCAGACTCTTGCCTATGCTTTCAACACCACGGCCCAGGGACTGTCTGCGGCTCAAACGGATGCGGACCAGCAAGTGCCGCAGACCGTCACCCAGATCAACTCGCTCACTCAACAGATCGCTCAGTTGAACAGCCAGCTTGGCCAGGTACCGGCTTCAGAAGATGGCGGCACAACGCAGGATCAGTTGGACCAGGCGGTACAACAACTTTCCGGCTTGACAGGAATCTCCATCACGCAAACCAACGATGGCGAAACAATTACCACCACCAGCGGTACCCCGCTCGTGATTGGTGGACAGAGCTTCAATCTGCAAACCACAACCGGCACAAATGGTTTCCAGCAGGTACTCGACTCCAACGGAAACAACATCACCTCTTCCATCCAGGGCGGTACGCTCGGCGGAGCCATCGAAATCCGCGACCAGGTAATTCCTGGATTCCAGTCTCAACTCAATACGCTTGCCACCCAACTCGGCACGGCCTTCAATGCCGCGCAGGCGCAGGGCTTCGACTCCAACGGCAACGCGGGCAGCGCATTCTTCAATGTTCCATCGAACGCAAACGATGCCGCTGCCGGCATCAGCGTAGCCATCACAGATCCCTCGCAGGTCGCAATCAGTTCCGACGGCTCGGCAGGCAGCAACGGCAACGTCGCCAATCTCTCCGCGGCGTTGACCAATGCGCTTCCCTCTGGGCAATCCCCCGCCGATGCATACGCCAGCCTGGTGTTCCAGGTTGGCAACGCCACTTCAAATGCGAGTACGCAATCCACGGCCATCGGCCAAAACCTGACCCAGCTCACCAACCAGCAGGGAGCCGTTTCCGCCGTTGACATCAATGAGGAAACTACCAATCTAATGCGTTTTCAGGCAGCCTATGAGGCCGCTTCTCGCATCGTGAGTACCGTTCAGGTTCTCGATAACGCAGCACTCAACATGGGGTCCAGTACGAGTTTCTGACTGACATGCGCGTTGACCCAAATCTGGTTCCAACAATTCTCGCCGACCTGCAGCAAAGCCAGGTGTCGCTCGATACTGCGCTGCAGGAAGTGTCCACTGGCAAAAGCGTAAATGTGCCATCGGACAATCCCGCCGCTGCTGCCGACATGGTCCAGAACACCATCGAGACCGGGGATGTGGACCAGTACACTCAAAACATCAGTTCGGCGCTTGCGACAGTACAGTCGGCAAGTTCGGCGTTGAGTAACGTGGTTTCATCTCTGACCCAGGCTGTCTCGTTGGGAACAGAAGGTGCGAACGGCACCAACTCATCCACAGATCTGAAAACCCTGGCAACCCAGGTACAGGGGATTTTGTCCACTGTGATTTCTGCAGCGAACACCTCGGTGGGTGGCGCATATCTGTTTGGCGGAACAAGCACCGCAGTTCCTTACACAGCGGATTCGTCTTCCCCAACTGGCTACACCTATAACGGAAACAATGACACAAACTCCGTGGCTATAGGCGACAACTTAAACATCCAGATAAACGTCCCCGGCAGTCAGGTCTTCTCGAACGCAAGCAACAACGTTCTTGGATCTTTGAGCTCGTTGGTCACTGCTCTGCAAAGCGGAAGTAGCTCGGATATTGAAACGGCAACCAGCGCTGTCGATTCCGCGCTCAACCTTGTGGGCCAGCAGCAGGCCGTCTACGGCAACGCTGAATCCCAGTTGAACTCGCAGGAGACATTCCTGCAGCAGGATACCGTTACCCTGTCAACGCAGGAGAATAATCTGATCGGCGTAAATGAAGCCACGGCAGCGACGGACCTCAGCCAGGATGAAACCGATACCAGCGCCGCATTGGCCGCGGCCGCAAAGGTTCTGCCGAATTCCTTGCTTAATTATCTTGAGCCCCCAACCTAGCGCCTTGTGAACTGACGCCCTTACACGGCCGACTTCAATGCCGCCTCGGCCCAAACCAGGGCATCCTGGCGGCAGCTTATGACTCGGTCTTCGTTCAGGCCATAGAAACTTGCGATCGTGTCGCACTTCACCCATTCCCCGCGCTCGTAGCACTCCGTCCAGTGCAAAAGGCTGCTCTCGGGACCCGATGAGCCCAGCAATACATCGCGAATCTTCTCTCGCAACGGCAGCACGGGCGCCAGTTCAGACATCGGGACCCGCATCATCGACGGAATCAGGCTGAACAATCCCAGCAGATATTGCTCTTCCGGATTCAGCCCGCAAAACGCCGCCGCCAGTTCACAGAAACGAGCCCGCAGAAGCGCCATCCGCAGAATCTCCACCGGCTGATTCCCATTGAGCTCGCTGACTATAGCCAGAGTTGCAATCCGCCGAAATGTCTCCTCCCCCACCATAACCAGCGCGGAATCCACGGAACGTACCTCAAGGCGGACCGCATACATCGGCGAATTCACCAAGCGCAGCAACCGGTAAGTCAACGAGGCATCCCGCTTCACTAGCTGGCCCAACTTGCGCAGGTCCATTGTCTCGTTCTGCATTATGCGCAGAATCTCCAGATAAGACGCATGGTTGGCGGGAAGCTTTCTGTTCGTGAGTAGAATAGGACGGCAAAAATAATATCCCTGAAACAGCTTGAATCCCTCCGCGCGGGCCTGCTGATATTCCTCCTGCGTCTCCACTTTCTCAGCAACCAATTCCACCGTGGAGCCCTTCAGTTGTTTCCGGAGAGACGCGCGCCCCGCGGCGTCCAGAAGAGTAAAGTCCACTTTGATAAAGTCCGCAAGTTTCACCAGCGGCTCCAGCCCTGCCTTCCACAGAAAATCGTCCAGAGCCAACCGGAACCCCGCCTTCTTCAGCTTGATACAGGCCTCAATCACGCTTGGCGTCGGCTCTACATCCTCAAGGATCTCCAGGATTGTCAGCCGTGGCGGCAGAACAAATACTTGATCCTCTATCAGCGTCTGCGTCGTGCAATTCACGAACGCCGGCAACCCGATCGTCAACTTCTCGATCCCGAAGATTACTGAATTGTCCAGCATTGTCCGGGTGGCCACGTCGCCGTCCCCATGGAAATAGGCCCCTGGTCCGGACCTGAACAGCAGTTCGTAACCAAAGACGCGGCCATGCGCATCCAGAATCGGCTGGCGCGCAATGTAACGCAGCTCCTCCGCCTCTTCGAACCCATCGGTTTCGGCGTCTGAACCCGGAACCATTTGTGGAGACATGCGGACCTTCCGGAGAGTAGATTCTGAGTTGCTTGTGCGGGTAGACGACTCATCGCCACCCGCATTCTTTGCCTGGTCTGCACTTACGCGGACCAACTCGATTCGCTGCGCTGGCTGAGCGGCGATCCTCCCGGATAGGTCGATGTCTGAACCCAGGCCGGAACCTCCGCTGTATTCGAAGAGGCGTTCATTTCATGGCGTTGCCAGATCGCCCGGACCTCCAGAACTCGCGCGATCTGCTGCTCCAGGATCTCCGGCGACCTCTTCACCTGGGCCTGCATCATCGCGCGCCGTAGCGCAGAGTAGAACACCACTAGCTGCTGCGCCAGTCCTCCGCCACTTCCGCGGCTGAGCCCATCCTCGAGGTGCGCAATCACCAGCAGAGCGTGATTCACTTCCTTGCACCGCTTTTCGATATCGTTTGCGCGTTCAGCGTCTGCCGCTCGCCGCAGGTCCCCGGCAAGTGTGTCGTAGAGAGCGATTAACAAGCCGAAGCCGCTCGCGCCCCCCACTGCTGTTCTCCGATATGCCATTTCTGTCGGGCTCATGTTCGCCTCCGCTTAACCATTACTTGATGAATTGTTTTGGCCCAGTTCCTCGTCGACATCCTTGATCTCGGCGGGCAGTTGCTGCAAAGCGATCTCGGCGCTGCTGTATTCGGCTTGCAGTTGCGTCTTGAGGGGCGCGATGACGTTGTTCTGGAAATTCGTGATGTCCGTGTTCAGAGCGGTGTTTTCGGTACTGATACTTTGAAGGTCTACCGTGAATGCACCATCTGCGGGACTGGTGAAATTCGTCAGTTGCTGATCCAGAGAATTTGCGAACCCGTTCAACGAACCTCCCTGAAAAAAGTTCTGAACATCGCTGAAGTTGTTCTGGAGTGCGCTATTCAGTGTTGCGCTGTCCACACTTAAAGTCCCATCCGTGTTCACCGTTATCCCCAGGGACGACAGGTTGGGCATAGTTGTGGTCGTGTTACCGGACGCTGGAGACGCTGTGTAATCCATCGATTGTAAAAGCGTGTTCTGAAGACTTGACACCGTGGGATCCTCCGCCAGCACTCCCTGCCCCGAACCGCTGTCTGAATATTGCGAATTGACCGCGCTAATCAGCGCATTGTAGTCGGACACGAACTGGTTAATGGCGGCCGACGCCTGTGACGTATTCGGCGCAACGTCCAGGCTCACCTGTGTCCCCGGGCTCGCGCTTTGCAGATTCAGTGTCACTCCAGGCAATGCTCCCGTCACCGTATTGGAGGCGCTCGATACGGCAATGCCGTTCACCGTAAGAGAAGCATTGTTGCCCGTGTTTCCCACCGCAAACCCGAAGCTTCCACCCGACGACGAGATCGTAAAGCTGCCCGCGCTGCCTGAAGTGTTGCTCGTGATTGCAAGCCGTGATCCGCTCGCGTCCGTGATGATGCTGGCGGTAACTCCAAGCCCCCCGGTGTTGATCGCATTCTCGAGATCGGAGAGCGTATTCACACCGCTGCCCGTCGTGATCGTCGTAGCCGAACCACCGGATGGCGTGATGGTAATGGTCTCGCCCGCGGGCAAGTCAGTCGTAGGGCTCGCAACATCATCGGAAGAATAAGATGCCGTGGTCGCCAGGCTGTTCACAATCACCACGTTGTTTCCGAACGCACTTCCTGCAGCCGCCGAAGCCGTTACCACGCCGGAGTTTGACGAGGTCACCGTCGCTGCAGCCAGAGGGCCGGTCAGACTATTCAGTGACCGCATGTCGTCGTCAAGGTTTGTGGCATCCGTCTGCAGACTCGTCAACGCCGACGTCTGGTTCTGCAGAGTGGTTTGCTGCGATTCCCAATTGTTTTCTGGGGCTTCAGCTCCTGCGAGGGATGCGTTGACGGCGGACGTCACGTCAATGCCCGGTGTCGTTGCTCCGGCTACTGCAGCTAGAATGTCGCTGATGTCAATGGCGCTTGATGATCCAAGTAGCGAATTCAATGCGGAAATCGAGCTCATAAGCTTTGCCTGCTCCTCGAAGCGGATCGCGATAACATCGTGCGCATCCGGGTTAGTACCATACTAACCGCAACCTGATATCGGCATTTTCAGCTCTTGCATTCAGGTGGACTTACAAAAAAACGGTGGCGCCTCATGAGCGCCACCGTCAGTTGGAGGGGTAGTGATTACTGCAGCAGCTTGAGCACGTTCTGCTCTGCTTGCTGCGATTGAGACAGGGCGGCAAAGCCGGTCTGCTCCAGGATGTTGTCCTGTGCCAGGTTGGAGGTTGTCGTTGCAATGTCAGCGTTCTGAATGTTGTTCTGAGCGCTGGTCAGGTTCTGGACCTCGGTCGTTTCAACGTTGGTGTCGGCGGTAAGTTGGTTAACTGATGCGCCGATACCTCCGCGCTCTGCGGCAACTGTGTTGATGGCTGAAGTAATGGCGGTCAGCGCACTCTGTGCGCCGGTCGAGGTGCTCAGGCTCGAGGTGCTCAAGCCCAGGTTGGCCGACGAAAGCGCAGTGATTGCCGTCGTGATGCTGGCAGCGCCACCGCTGGTGCCATCGCTGGTAAACACCGTCGCTCCCGTGTTGCCGACTGTGCCGGTGGAGTTGAATCCGCCGAGCGCAGGATCGGAACTCGTCACCGACAGTACGTCGCCGGCTACCGCGTTGGAGATAACCGCCTGGCCCGCGGCGTTCAGGGTCAGTGCAGTTCCGGTGCTCAACTGTCCAGCCGTCACAGCCGCTGTAATCGCGTTCTGCAGGTCGGCGACCGTGTCACCGGCGGCTGCCTTGAATACAAACGTGCCGCCCGTCTTGCTGTCGCTGATGGTTGTCGTATCGCCCGCGTTCAACAGTGTGCCTGTCGTCAGGTTTCCCTGAACTGACGTCGCTGAGTTGCCCGCTGCACCAAAAACAGAGGTCCCGTTGAAGTTGGTGGTTTGACCAATCTGATCGATCTCGCTCAAGATCGATTGGAACTGCGTGTTCAGAGCGGTTGACTGGCTGCTCGAGAGGCCGCCGTTGGATGCCTCCGTCGCAATCGTGACCGCCTGGTTAAGAATGGTGACGACCTGCGAGAGCGCGCCGTCGGCGGTCTGCAGAAGACCAATACCATTCGATGCGTTCTGGCTGGACTGGTTGAGTGCGGAGATGTTGGCTCCCAGGCCGTCTGCAATCGACAGACCGGCTGGGTCTTCTGCTCCGGAGTTAATCCGGAGACCGGTGGAGAGTTGCTGAAGGGTGCTTTGCAGGTTGGCCTGCGTGTTGGACACCGCATTCTCCGCTACCAGCGAAGAAATGTTGTTCAGGACGCTAATGCTCATGTCTATGGCTCCTCGTATCGAATTCCGCCTGCACCGAACCCGATCTGTCTACATCACAGTTCAGAATCGTTACTTGGAGCAGGTGGTTGTTGGTACGGGCAATCTATCGGCACCTCGTTTTTATTTTCTAGTCGAAGCCAAAAAAACTTTGCAGCAGTCAATCAAGATACATGCAGTTAATGCAGCTTATTGAATGCTCACTTGTTGCGCTCAGTGAGCCAAAGTGATGGCGCCGCGCAATAATTCCCATAATGACGAAAGATGTAACTCGCCCATCGATGCAAGCCAATTCATGAGCTGAGCATTGTGAGTCAAATGCTGCTCATTATCCAAGCGCAGAGTTATGCCACAAAATATATTGAGAGTGCGGTGGATATTTTGTCGCACATGATTTCAATATCGATAGCAGTTGATTCCAATCCAAAGTTCAGATATTTGAGCGAAGAGGGCTGTGGCGATCATTTGCCAATCTTCCTATGCGCTGATCCATCTTCCGCCGGATCGAAAGCTGGCGCATCAAGTCGCAAGTCTCTCTTGTAACCTGTGAGGCTCTCCGGCCCGCCTCCATCCGATTGTCATCGCTCAGATATCGTTGAAAGGGTTCCGGACATGATGTTCTACCTGGAACGTATTTCATAAATCCGCTTTGTATCAGGGCACCACTTGAGTCCTCCCGATCACGGCCAAAAGGGAACGGAGGTTTGAACCCCTCGGGGGATTGGGCCACGATACGCCGGCTGTTTGTTTGATCACGTTCTTTTGGCGACCGATTTCTGTAAGGGTCGTGCACAGAATGAAAATTCGCTTTCCGAGCCTCTCGAAATAGGGTTCTTAAAGTCAATTACAGAAATAATTAAGAAAATCAATAAATACTATTGACAAAATCAATTACTTTTATAATGATTGCTCTTGTAATCAAGAAACGAGACTTCTTGCAATGACTCCAAACCCTAAACCGGCTTCCGATTGGCAAGACTTGCTTCGCATGGCGGACGGCTCCTCGCTGATCGTTGAGCGCGTCCGCTTCGTTGAAAAGCAGGTTTCCATCCAAGGTGAGTTTGTGCTTCCGGAACTGGCTCGGCTCAGCATGGAGGATCAGGTCTTCATCACCGCTTTTGTGCGCGCTCATGGCTCCATCAAGGAAATGGAGCAGGTCTTCGGGGTCAGCTATCCCACCATCAAGGCGCGCCTCAACCGCATCGGCGGCATGCTTCAGTTTGTTGAGGTCAACCCGTCTCCGTCCCGCGCGGAAGTGCTGGAGCGGCTCAAGAGCGGAGAAATCAGTGCCGACGAGGCGATCCGCGCCCTGGAGGGTTTGAAATGACTCCCAACTTCGCCGTGATTGGAATCGATACACCCGCCTTCCATCTGCCGCGGCTCTGGATACCCGTGTTCTTATTGTGGATTCCTGTCCTTCTGCTATCCCCGCTCATCCTGCTGGCTATGCTGGCAGTCTGGTTGGCTGGCCGGATTACGGTGCGTGGGGTTCGTTTAGACGGCGGGGTCAATCCATGGCGCGCCATCGCCATTCTCTGGGGCATCCTGTGCGCACTCCCAGGTACACATGTTCGCGTAACTACGCACGACGCTAAGGTTCAGGTTCGCATTTTGTAGAGGTAACTATGTCAAACGGTCGCCGCACCATTCTCTCGCTTGTCGCACTCGGACGCATAAGTCCCGCCGATGCGGAACGCCTGCTCATTGCCTGGAACCAGGGAAGGGAAGGCTTCTGGGTCTTCGCGGCATGCGTTGCCGCTGGGATGCTGGCTCTGCCCGATCCGCAACTTGCTATGCAGGGGGCTCTGCACGGGCTTGTGCATTTTGCGGAGTCGCTGTTCTCCGGCAAAGTCATCTCTGTGCATCCTGCATTGGCGATGGTCAGCCGTTTTTTGGGAGGAACGATATGAACGAGAATCGCCGTCAGATTTTGGATATGTTGGCCGCAGGCAAAATTACCGCGGATGAGGCCGAGCGTTTGTTGTC
>JBEKRU010000030.1:0-56381 GCA_049518435.1 Occallatibacter sp.
AGCAAGGGACGGGTAATACTCCAGAAGCGCAGGCGCTGGCCAAGGAAATGGCAGCATCCTGGGCCGCGTTTGCGGCAACCGGAAACCCGAGCACTCCGAACTTGAAATGGTCACCGACCGATCCGGAAACGAACAACACGATGGTCTGGGATAGCGAGTGCCGCATGGTCAATGACCCGGATGGAGATGCTCGCAAGATCATCTTGACCTGATTCTCAATCTAGCTTAAGAACGCATGAAAGCTATCGCCTAAATCGGAGTTTGCCCATGCCCATCCCCCACACTGTAGGTGCCTTCGCCATTATTCCAAGCAACAATCTGCTCGGCGCTGTGCCGTTTTGGGAGCGCCTTGGATTCGAACGGACTGGCGGCGATTCCAACTACATCATCATGACGGGCTGGGGCTGCGAGGTACACCTAACGCAAGCTGGAGAGGGTCCCTGGAGCGTGCGGGAGCAAAACAATCCATTTGGAGTCTTCATCCGAACGCCCAACGTTGATGCGATTGCTGCCAAGGTGGACGATCTGATCATTCGGCCCGGAGGGATCCTGCGGCACCGAGAGTGGGGCCTCTATGAGGTAGGGGTGTGCGGCCCGGACGGCCTTCTTGTTCGAATCGGCTGGCCTTCCCGTCTGATGCAAAACCATAATGGCGACGCTCCAAGTGACAATCCTTCGTAGAACGTCGGCCGGCCATCAGAAAGTTTCTCCAAGCGTCGCTCAACATCTGGCGATAGCCGACGATCTGCCCATCGGAAATGTGTCGATCTCTCTACGATCAGATTGTGAGAACCGAAAAAGTTTGTCTGCAACGCGATTCAGAATCCGGTCCAATACTGTGCCCATCGAACTCCGATTACTTCTTATTTCGTTCGAGTCTGCTCAATTGAAACATTGTTCCTCCGACCGCTAGCTGTTGACTGTGAGCCGAAGGATCGTAGATTCGTGCGTCATGGCGCCTCTAATGACCTACCGGCCGCAGATCCGTGCGCATTCACCAAGGTTTCGGCATGGTCGATGCTGGAGGGAAATGCTAGTGCGGTTCGCTGAATTGCAGTGGTGGCTGTCCACTTAGAGGTATAGTCGGCAACATGAACACTTGCCGGTTTGCGGTAAGTTGGACTGGCCTTCTAAATACTGGCCGCGGCTCAACCTAAATGAGGACTCCTGATACCATGCTTAACGGTTTGCGTTGGATGCGATGAACCGACGGAGGAATTTGGGCTGACCCTGCACGTTCAGCCCAACTGCCCACTGCTGTGATTGGTGAGAAGAATTGGTAGCAAATAGCGCCAATTATGCCGGTTTTGCCGACTTTTCCGGTTTCTAACCCCTTAGCCGTCAACAAAATCGCCCACGCACGCCACCTTCACACGGTGGAAGTCGCAGGTTCGAATCCTGCAGCGCCACCAAACCCCCATCTTCGAAAACACCAGCGACACGGGCGCCAAGCTTAGTTTTGCGCCATGGCGCCCACCCCATCAAGCCCCACCCATAAAGCCAGTGCGCGCCTCGGCCTCGCCGCACCTGCCTACCACATCGTCAGTTTCACGTTATCGATCCACTCATGAACCGGAGCCCCGTTCTCCCCCTGGTCCAATTGCCATTGGATCCCCGTCGCATTCGACCATGACGTAGGATTCACCCCCCACACCTGGTTAAACCCATAGCCTTTGCCATCCACCACCAGCGTGTCGTAGCGATATTGCGTAGCATTGATCCGCTCCACGTACCACTGCACATGGTGCCAGGTGTTGGCCGCCCATCGCGGACAAGCCACACCATTCGTGATCCACCGGTTATTGGCGCTGTCCCAGGTATCCCAGTAACCATCTCCAAAGTCGCACTGACTGCCGACCATGTACTCTTTCCCGCCCAGCGACTGCCAAAAGTCAAACTCCGATGACCAGATATTCGCAATCGAAGTAGGATCGTGGTAAACCCAGAAATCCCACAAAAAGTGTGTAGCGTTGTTAGTTCCAGGCATGGTCTTGATAAACAGCGTGTTCGTCCACGGTAACCCATCGGCAAACAGTTGCAGGCTGCTTCCGCTCATGGATGGCGAGCTCTGGTGCGGATCCATCCAGAAGTCCGTGGTGTCATTCGTGCCTTCCGCACACAGGCTGCAGTCCGTCCACCCATCGCCGGTGTTTTGAATCTCTGAAAGCACCGTCGCATTGGACGGCGGCGTAGGCAGCACCGTGCTGCTCGCCGGCGGCGGCCCCACCTGAACCACCTCCGTGGCGGATGTTCCAAAGCCGTCATAACTCCACGCCCGCGCGTAAACAATATGCGTGCCGTTCGAGAGCCACAAGCTATGCGAAAGCGTTGTCGAAGGATCGCCGGTCCGGTACGCAATCGCGTCATCCACGTAGATGATCCAACCGGTAAGGCCACTCGTGGTCGTTGCGGTGGCATACACCAGCACCGTGTTCGCATTGGCGCCCGGCTTCGGGCTTTGCAGCCAGATGCTCACCTCGCCATGGGCCGCCGCAGGAAGCGCCACAGCACTGGCAAACACAAAGCAGACAAGAAGCAGACGCTTTGCCAGCGCCGACAACTGATTGCCCTTCTTTTGTTCGGCTTGAAAATTTCGATTGCAAATTCTGTTCAGCAGGCCATGCCTGAGGATGTCGGTTTTCTGCATCATTGCGGAAGTTTTAGACATTCATCACCCCTGTAGAATTCAGTTGAAAAATGAGGTCCTTCACGCGGACACACGTCGAGTTACCGAACGCGCGCCGGCTCTATGGGTACACGACCTAAGGCTTGGTAAGAACGAATCGAACAACCCCCGAGCAGTTACACTCGGACCGGGTGAGACCCCGTGGGCAAACAGACGCGGCAACCATCGTGCCAGGGCGAACAGCACGCGTCGATAACTCTAGTGCGCTTAAGCTAGCTCAGCGATTTATGCCCTCAGCATACACACCTCATTAAAATTCTGCAAGGGAGTTAGGCATCCATTTTTGAGTTAATAGCATCTCGCATTGAGAAAGCGCGATTTATGAGTAACCAGAGCCAGTCGTCTCCTTCAAGCTTTTTGGTGTTACTTGAAACTCATCCTCCCGCGTGAAACTTATAGCCCCGCATGAATTTCATCCCGCCACAACCGTGAACCGAAATTCCCGGAGTGGGCATTGGCATTCATGCCCCTGAACCAAGCCGAATTGAACGCGGCCTTCAGGCCCGGGCATTCGCCCACTTTCCCAGGCCCTCTCTCCATGACTGATTGAAAAGCAACCGTTGTCCCAGCAACCTGCCAAAAAAACTGCGGAAGGCGCGCAGCCCGCTAAGCAAAGTGCGCACAAACGCCGCCAAGGTATAATCCGTCTCACCATGCCGTTGGTCACGGGCACGAAACTTGATGGCTATGAAGTGCTCGGCCTGCTCGGCGTGGGCGGAATGGGAGAGGTCTATCGCGCTCGCGATCCGGTCTTGCAGCGTGACGTCGCCATCAAAGTATTGCCGTCTTTTGTCGTGCACGATCCCCACCGCCTGCACCGTTTCGAGATGGAGGCGCAAGCAGCAGCAGCCCTGAACCATCCCAACATTCTCGCCGTTTACCGCTTTGGCGTCTTCGAGGGTGTGCCCTTTCTGGTTTCGGAGTTGCTGGTTGGCGATTCGTTGCGGCAACAGTTGGAGCGCGGGCCGCTGCCGCCTCGCAAAGCGATTGATGTGGCCGTCCAGGTCGCTCGTGGAATGGCTGCCGCCCATGAAAAGGGCCTGGTTCATCGCGACCTGAAGCCGGAGAACCTCTTCGTCACCAAAGACGGCCGCGTAAAGATTCTCGACTTCGGTCTCGTGAAGCTCATGCGGGCGCAGGACGACTCGGACGAAACCAAGCCGACCGTGACCCACGCCACGGAACCGGGTGTAGTCATGGGCACCATAAGTTACATGTCTCCTGAGCAGGTGCGCGGGCAAGCGGTGGACTATCGCACGGACATCTTCGCTTTCGGCGCCATCCTGTATGAAATGCTGGCGGGGAAGCGGCCGTTTCTGCGTTCCACTGCCGCTGAGACGATGACCGCAATCCTGAACGAAGATCCGCAAGGCCTGTCGCAGCTTATGCCAACCATCTCGCCGGGGCTGCAGCGCATTGTGCATCGATGCATGGAGAAGAGCCCCGAACAGCGCTTTCAATCCGCGTCGGACCTGGCCTTCGCCCTCGAAGCTCTATCGGAATCGGGAACCCCGTCAGTAGCTGCGGTCGGCGAATTGGATCGCACCGGGTCGCGAAAACCGTTCACTTGGCCGAGAGGTCTTATCGCAATAGCCTCGCTCGTATTGGTTGCCCTGCTTGCATTCGCCGTCGTCGGCCTCGTCACATTGATGAAGCCGTCTCCAACTTCTGACCTGCTCGACTCCACCCAGATCACCTTCTCCGCAGATCCGAAACGGGGTCCGGTTTTCACCGACGGATCGCGGCTCTACTTTGATAGCTCCGGCGAGCCGTCTCAAATGTCAATCGCCGGAGGCCCCATCGTTCCCACACACATTCTCGGGCCCGGTATGCAGATCCTGGATATCTCCAAAGACGGCTCCAAAGTGCTCGGGTTGAAACTCGATTTGAACGACAACATTAACCGCGGCACGTTGTGGACCGCACCCATGCTGGGCGGTACTGCTAGAAAACTGAGCGACCATCTGGCGTTCAAGGCGCGATGGTCGCTCGATGGCCGTTCTATCGTGTTTTCCGACCAGCGGACCCTCTACAGCATCGACGAAGACGGGCAGAATTTGAGAACCCTCTGGACCGGCCCGGATGATCTGGACAACCTGATCTTTTCCCCAGACGGGCAAAAACTCTCCCTGACTGTTGGCGACACCAGTTCCAGATCTCGCCTCTGGACATTGCTTGCCGATGGAAGAAATGCACACCCACTGCCGTTCGACTGGCCCGCAAACGCCAATCAAAACGCAGGCCAGTGGACGCCCGACGGAAAGCGCTTTCTCTTCACTTCCGATCGCGAAGGACCCACCAACGTGTACGAGCTTGTTGCGCCACGCTGGTTTGAGTTCTGGAAGGGGCCCACCGCGGTCAGACTCACCGGAAATCAGTTATCCATTCAAGCCATTACCCCGGCCCCCGGCGGTGACGGTGTGTACGTCCTGGGCCTCGTGGACCAGGGCACCATGCGGGCCTGGGATCCGCACTCCGGCAAGATGATGCCCTATCTCGATAACCTGTCCATGCTGGCGCTTGCAACTTCACCGGATGGCCAATGGATGGCCTATTTGGAATACCCCTCCAGGCATTTGTGGAGAAGCAGACTCGATGGCAGCGAGAAGTTGCAGCTCACCAATTCCTACGCCGGCATGGTGCAGTGGTCGCCGGATGGAAAGTGGCTGGTCTATTCCGACTGGAGGAACCTCTATCGGGTTTCAGCCGACGGCGGCGCGCCGGAGAAATTGACACCCGATGGCCACTACGACGTACAGCCCTCGTGGTTCCCCGACGGGAAAAAGATTGCCTTCAACTACTTTCCTTATCCCGGTCAGCCGCTCAGAATCAGGGTTCTTGATCTCGACACTCGCCAGGTTTCCACCATGCCAGGCGCCGACGGGTATTTCTTTCCGTTATGGTCGCCAGATGGCAAATACCTCGTGGCCGTCGCGGAGAATCCCGCGCGCATGGTGCTCTACTCCGTCGAGACGGGAAAATGGAAGGACCTGCATACCTTCGAGGCGCCTTGGGGTTGGTTAGTATGGGCGAAAGATAGCAAATCAATATATATGAGTTACCTGTTGGGTAAAAACGGAATTTATAACCTGACGGTCCCTGATGGACAGTGGACAAAGGTGACCGGCCTGGAAGCCGTGAATCCAGAAGATCTCGACGCGTTCCTGAGCCTGACTCCGGACGGCCAACCCGCCATGATGAGCCGTACCGGCGTGGCGCAACTGTATCTGCTGCATTGGAAGCACTGAGATTTTCACTTGCTCGTGGCGGGTGGCCCCGGTCTCAAGGGAATCTGATCGAGTTGCGGGTGCCCCGGTCCCTCGCTTGTGGGGACGGGGGATTGAAGCAGGAAACTGTGCCCCATTCATCACGGCCGTATCGTGATGAGTGGGATCGCCGGCCGGGCTCTTTTCCGAATTACCCAGGAGCCATCGAGTGCGATCTGTTCCGTCAGCCGGCTGTGGTGACTCTTTCGTCCAATCCGAGTCTCCACCTTCGCTCCCAGCCCGGGGCGAGAGGCCCGTCCACATTGCCTTGTCAGCTTTCGGTGGTCAGACCTCGTCCGCGCTGCGGTCCAGCCCTTTTCGTGTGCACATGCAAAAGCTACAAAAAGCAAAATAAGTCACTTTTTCCCAGTCACTTACGCCGCATTTTCTTGCAAGGAAAGCGCATTTCTAGAACAAGTAGATAATTTTGAACAAACTCGACGCCTTGTTTCATCCAGTTCCAGGCAGAAAAAACATCGGATACCTCACCTTACAAGGTAAGTTTCGAGAAGAAATGTAACCTTGTAAGGTGAGATTCCGCATGTTTTTGTAACCTTGTAAGCCGAGTTTTGCCCATGTAAATCACCCTCCGGTTGTGCGATTTCAACGAACTCCGCGCAACAAAACCGCGCTCCGATTTCTAGTGGCTCCCAGCCGCCTGCACCAGCAATTCAACCGGCGGGACCACCATGTCTAACAGCACCGCCTGCGGTTTTTCCGCTTCTTTCAGCCACGCTGTTTTCTGCTGCAGCACGCCCGCATCCGTCGCTCGATGAGCGCTCAAATCATCCAGCGCCTCCAGCCCAATTTGAGCAGTCTTGGACAAGTTCTGCGACAGAGGAACCAGCTCCTCCATCAGCTCCGACTGCCCCAGCAAAGGCTGCAGCTTCGCATCGTTGTCGCGCCACAACACAAGCCAGTCCCGAGCCAGTTGCCACTGCTCAGGCGTAGCTTTTCCCTGCACAATCAGCTTGGCAAGTTCGTTGAACCTGCGCCCCAAATCACTCTCCGGCGGAACCGCATCCACCAGCCGGTTCAGCGGCGTGTCGCTTTGATAGTCCTTCAGTTGCCCCCGTTTGTATCCCTCCGGAGGCTGTACTACTGCGGCCAGAACCTTCAGGTACTGCGGGTCTGCATCGCCGCTCATTCGTTGGAGCATCAGGTGAGCAAAGTACTTGTGTTCCAGACCGTGGTATTCAAGCTGCTGCGATACAATCGCCAGCCGTGCGTACATCGAATCCACGTCTCGAACGTCCTGCGGAGACCACAGCCGTTCCGCAATCGCCGCCGTGCGCGGCCATATGCGGCTGTCGATGTTCTCCGGAGTCACAAACTCGCTCCACATCGTCGCCTCACCGCCCAGCACGCGCGCCCTCTGCTCCAGCGTCAGGGATGCTCCGTCCCCGCTCAGCGGATCAACCAGGTAGTGCTGCGACGCGGGCTGATTCAGGTCGATGTAGTAGCCCGTCGAAAGCAGCCCGCGGTTTCCTTGTTTGGCAGCCAGCGCCAGTGACGTCTGGCCCCGCCACGATTGGATCACCACATCCCGCGGCGTATCCGGCTGCAACACCTCGTCCCACCCTTCCATGATCTTGTGGTGCCCCGCCACCAGCTTCTGCAACCTGCCCGTGAAGTAGGCCTGCAAAGCCGCATCGTCCTTCAGGCCATGCGCGCTCATATACCCCTTGATGCGCGGGTTTGCGTCCCATTCTTTTCCGTCGCACTCATCGCCGCCAATATGGAAATAGGCGTCCGGAAACAGTGCCGTCATCTCCCCCAGAAGCTTGTCGAGGAATTGATACGTTGTCTCCCGCGTCGGGTCCATTGCGCCATCGAAGATGCCCCACCTGGTCACGATCTCGTATGGGCCAGGTGCGCTTCCAAGTTGGGGATAGCCGACCAGCCACGAAGTGGTATGACAAGGCATGTCGAATTCAGGCACCACGCGGATGCCGCGGTCTCTCGCGTACTCGATCACCTCCGCGACCTGCTTCTGCGTGTAGAACAGTCCCCCGGATCCCTTGCCCGTCAGCTCAGGAAACAGCTTGCTCTCCACGCGAAAGCCCTGGTCTTCAGACAAGTGCCAGTGGAAGACATTCAGCTTCACGGCCTCCAACCCGTCAAGGTTGCGCTCAATTACCGGGACCGGGATGAAGTGCCGTCCGGAGTCGATCATGAGTCCCCGCCAGGGGAAGCGAGGCTTGTCGTCGATGGTCACCACGGGCACGGCGAAACCCTGCGGCGTAATACGGACCAGTTGCAGCAAAGTCTGCAATCCGTGCAGAGCTCCCAGTGGATTCGCGGCGGTCAGCCGCACATGAGTTGCAGTGACAACCAGGCGGTACGACTCGTCCTCACCAAGCTGCAGTACCGGCTTGATGGTGCCGGAGGTTTTGATGGTGAAGCTTGGCTGATTGGCATTTACCCCACCGGCAAACGGGATTCCCGTCTCCCGGGTGAGGGTAGCCATGAATCGACGCGTGGCCGACACAATTACGGGATCGTTGGCTCCGTCGAGGCCGACGCCAAAGCTGCCATCAATCAGGAACTGACCCTCGCCCTGCGTCACATGCGCAGGCATGGGCATCAGCGCCAATTCGGCTTTTTGCTGGGCGCGGATCGGGAATGCGCAAATCAGAACCCCGAGGAACGGAAAAACCGCGAACGCTGGACGCAATCTCATAAACCCCTTCAGCCCCAAATTCATCGGTTGCAAATCATGGTAATGCTACACGCTCCGCCTTCAGCCTTGCCCAACCGCTTTTATCCCCGCCGCCCACCCGCAGATTGCGATTCCAGTGGTATGACCACCGCCCCCAAGGGTATGATTGCGGGGAACCAAAATCGCCCTTTCGCGGAGCAAATGTGTCCAAAAACCAAAAATTAAACTTCCATCGCATAATTTTCCTAGCCGCATCCCTCCTCCCCGCCATTCCGGCATGTGCGCTTGGTTCATCGGGACCCTGTGATCCGCAAAAGTTCGGCAGCAAGGGGGATGGTGTTGCAAAGGACACAGTGGCAATTCAGAAGGCAATTGACGCATGCGAAATCCAGGGCGGCGGAACGGTTGAGCTGACTGCCGGGATCTATCTTAGCGGTCCGATTGTGCTGAAGAGCAACATCACTTTAAGACTCGACAAGGGCGCTACGCTCCTGGGCTCGCAGGATCATGCGGACTATCCGCCCAAGACTGAATTCAGGGAGCCTAGCTTGCAGTCGCTTGTCAGTGCTACGAATGCATCGCATGTTTCGATTACAGGCGAAGGCGTGATTGACGGGGCAGGGGAGAGCTGGTGGGAGATGGCGCGCAGCGTGAAAAATGCGGGCGTGATGGGGTCAGATCATCCGCGGCCGCGACTTGTGGTCTTCGATCACTGCAAGCATGTGCTGGTGGAGGGAGTAACGCTTCAAAATTCTCCGATGTGGCAGTTAGTTCCTTACTACTCCGACGATGTCATTATTCGAAACATCAAGGTTCTTGCGCCTGCCCATTCACCGAATACCGACGCGATCGATCCATTTTCTTCATCCCATGTTTTGATTGATCATGTTTTTGCAGACGTGGGAGACGACAACATAGCCATCAAGTCGGGAGCTATTGGGTCTCCAGGGCCGGACGAACCTAGCCGGGATATCACTATTACCGATTGCATTTTTCTGCATGGGCATGGTCTTTCGATTGGGAGCGAAATTGCGGGAGGCGCTCGAAACATTCGCGCCGAGCGCATTTACTTCGAGGGAACGGACAATGGGATTCGCGTAAAGGCGAATCGCGACAGAGGCAACGACGTAGGTCCGTTGATGTTTCGCGACATCGATATGAAAAACGTAAAGAACGCGCTCATCATCAGTGAATATTATCCAAAAGTTCTGCCGCCTGAATCAGAATCACCGCAGCCGGTTTCGAGGCTGACGCCGCATTTTCACGACATCACTCTGGAGAATGTAACTGCTGTTGGGAGCGATTCCGCAGGAGCGATTGTAGGACTGCCGGAAGCGCTGGTTGCAGGCGTTGTTTTGCGGAATGTGAAGATCGGTGCGCGGCGTGGGATGACGATTGGCTACGCCGAAGTTACCGAGTCAGGAGTGGAAGTAACTTCGACGGAGGGGCTTGCAATGATGAATCTAGCAGGCGCAAAAGTCGTCGAACTTCCAGCCGCTAAGAAGTAGAAGAATCGCGTGGAGTGTACTTTGAGTTATAGCAGACTTGTTCTCGCGATGTTACTCGCCAGACTGCTGAGTGGCAGTCCGCAAACCCCAACGGTGGCGGAGCGGCCGTGGTCAGTGCGCGTGGCAAACGCTGCAGTGGAGCGCTGGCCGGATGGACGCTTTGTGGCGCCGGGGCAGCCGTGGGCCTGGAATTACGAGCTTGGAACCTTGCTCGAGGGTATGGATGCCGTATGGCAGAGGACGGCCGATGCGCGGTATTTCCGCTATATCAAGGATGCCGTCGATCAGTTTGTTGGGCCCGATGGATCGATCCCAACCTGGAAAGAGAATGAGTTTCAGCTTGACAGCCTACTGCTGGGACGACAGCTGCTGTTGTTATCTAGTGCGACACACGATCCCCGTTATGCAAAGGCCGCAACATCCCTTTATGGGCAACTGGTTCACCAGCCACGTACGGCCTCAGGCGGCTTTTGGCATAAGCAGCGATATCCGAACCAGATGTGGCTCGATGGACTCTATATGGCGGAGCCGTTTTACGCTGAATATGCTTCCACCTTTGGACATCCGGATGCATTCATCGACATTACTCATCAGTTTGTCTTGCTGGATGAGCATGCACGCGATGCTAAGACGGGCTTGCTATATCACGGTTGGGATGAGTCGAAGGAACAGCGATGGGCAGATAGGAAGACAGGAGTCTCATCGCAATTCTGGGGACGAGCAATGGGCTGGGTGATGATGGCGCTGGTGGATACGATTGGCTATTATCGGGTGACTGATCCACAACGGCAACAATTGATCGCTCAATTCCGACGGGATGCGGCCGCAGTGTTGCGTTACCAGGATGGTACCACGGGGCTCTGGTACCAGGTGCTGGACAAAGGCAGTATCGAGGGGAACTATCTGGAAGCCTCAGCATCGTGCATGTTTGTGTATTCGTTGGCAAAGGGAGTGAGGTTAGGCTATCTTCCCGCTGACTATGCATCGAGCGCGGAGCGCGGGTACAAAGGAGTCTTGAGTCACTTTATGAAGACGGGGACGGAAGACTCGGTTTCATTGACTGGGACAGTGAAGGTTGGTGGCCTTGGCGGGGACCCATATCGGGATGGGAGCTATGGCTACTACATAAGCGAGAAGACAATCGCCGACGATCCGAAAGGGATAGGAGCCTTCCTGCTGGCAAGCGTGGAGATGGAGAACACGCAATCAGCAAGCATGACACGCAACAACACGACACAAACTGCTTCCGGTCGCTGAGGTAACGCACATGCCAACTCAATTTGAAAATCAGATTCGCGACAATTCGATCCATTACAATACGTTTCTTATGCGTCTTTCACCGCCGGCGACGCTTGTCGCTATTTTGTTGCTGCTCTTCTCTTCGACGCTTCCTGGCCAGGACATGCGCAAGGTTACCGAGCCACATATTCCAACTGCGTGCGTCACTCTCGATGCGAGCATTGCGGCGGATCATGGGGTGATTCTACCGGAAGACGAGCGGAAGCTGGACACCGAACGGATCCAGCGCGCAATCGACAACTGTGGCGCGGGCAAGGCTGTTGTTCTGCGCGACAGCGGAAAGAGAAATGTGTTCCTGGCGGGCCCGATTACTTTGCGCTCCGGCGTAACACTTGTCCTGGGTGCAAACACAGCGCTGGTGGCTTCGCGCGATCCGCGCGTTTACGACTTGTTACCTGGAAGTTGTGGAGTCGTGGGTGAAACAGGCCACGGATGCAAATCGCTGATTACAGTGAATAGCGCTCAGGATAGTGGTGTGATGGGCGAGGGCTCCATCGACGGCCGTGGCGGGGCGAAACTACTCGGCCAAGAAGTGACATGGTGGGATCTTGCGCACGAAGCAAAGATCACAGACAAGCAACAAAACGTTCCTCGACTGATCTCCGTCGATCGCTCAAACGGTTTCATTCTTTACAAGATCACTCTGCGCAATTCGCCGAATTTCCATGTCGCCGTAAATAACACCGATGGCTTTACGGCATGGGGCGTGAAGATCATGACACCGAAGACTGCCCGCAATACGGATGGCATCGACCCTGGTTCTTCACGCAACGTAACCATAGTGTACTGCTCCATTCATACCGGAGATGATGACGTTGCCGTGAAGTCCAACAAGGCAGGACCGGCTTCAAACATTTCAATCCTGCACAATCACTTTTACACAGGCCACGGCATGTCCATCGGAAGCGGCACAAACGGTGGTGTAGACCATATGCTGGTTGACGATCTGACAATCGACGGAGCAGACAACGGAATTCGCATCAAGTCCGACCGCAGCCGGGGTGGGTTGGTGCATGATGTTGTCTATCGCGATGTGTGCATCCGCAATACAAAGAATCCGCTCGTTTTCACGCCGCTTTACACCACATTCGGCGGCGACCAGCTACCTGTCTATCGGGACATCAAGCTCGAGAAGATCCATATAGTCTCGCCGGGCAGTTATACGTTTGTTGGATTGGATTCCGATCATCGGTTGGGTCTGACGCTTGAAAATGTCTTCGCCGATGATCAGGATCACTCAAGCTGGCTGGCCAAGAACGCAGATATCGTGATTGGGAGCGAGCGCGGCAATGTCGAGCCCAAGGGAGAGAACGTGACGGAGCAACAGACCGCGGGTTCGTCGCCGGGAACACCTGTGGCATGCGACTCTCGCTTCGTTCCTTTTCCTGAGCTAAAGACGGCCCCAGAGATGGTGGGGAAGACTCCGCCGGAGGATGAAACTCTGTATGTCGCGGCTGATGGTACCGGGGATTTTTACTCCATTCAGCGCGCGGTCGATGCCGCACCGAAAACGGGGGCGCTGATTCTGGTGGCTCCCGGAACTTACCGTGAAGTGCTTAAGATCGATAAGCCCAATATCCGCCTTCGCAGTGCGAACCCGGACGCAAGCAAGACGGTTGTTGTCGATGATCTCAGCGCAGGTACCGCAGGTGGCACGCTTCATTCAGCCACGGTGAATATAACGGGCGACAACTTCCGTGCCGAGAACATAACGTTTCAAAACGATTTTAATGCGACTCACCCCCAGCTTCCGGCAGGCTCACAGGCACTGGCGTTGCTGGTCACCGGCGACCGAGTTGTGTTCCACAATGTGCGTCTGCTGGGCAATCAGGACACTCTATACGCTGGCAGCCACAATTGTTCTCCCGACGGTCCGAACTGCACTCCAGCGCGGCAGTATTTCTACGACTGCTATGTCGCTGGCAACGTCGATTTCATCTTCGGTGACGGCAAAGCCGTATTCGATCATTGTGAAATTCATAGCACAGCTCATGCAGGGGGCTTTGTTACGGCGCAGTCAAAACATTACCCAGACGAGGACTCCGGCTTTGTCTTCAGCCGGTGTGCTTTGACTGCTGATGCGGACGTAACGAATCAAGTTTATCTTGGCCGGCCCTGGCGACCTTATGCCACAGTTGTTTATCTCGATACTGAGATGGGTGGCCACATCGACCCTGCAGGCTGGCGAGAGTGGCATCCGGGTGAAACGAATTCGATCGATACTGCATACTATGCGGAATTTAACTCCACTGGGCCCGGTGCACACCACGACCAGCGCGATGTTCACACGCATTTTCTATCTCAGGAACAAGCCCGCCAGTTTGCGCCTTCTGTCTTTCTCCGCGGTGGCGATAACTGGGACCCGCTGCAATCCGCCAAAGAATAGATTTCTCACCTTTTCAGACTCTGGCGGTTTCAGTTGGTTTGAATTGCCGTCCGCGAGATGATCCAACGCATGTTGAGGTATCATCCTGGCATTGGTCTGCTGCGTTGTTATGGAGCCGCTTCCATCATCAAAGGCCCGTTCCGATTTCGTCAAGATATTTCCATAGGCTCCGATGGGTGGGGTGCAATATGTTCGCGCGCACTCAAGGTGCCGGCGCCGCAAATTCCGCTTATAAGACAAGGGCGAGAATCAATTGACGGCATTCGACTTGAATTTGGCCGGTGCGAGCGCGACTGGCGTCGGCAAGGAGTCCGGTGCTCTTGACGAATTTGCAGGGACTCTCTCACGGACTGGCGCGCATGCTCGTTACATTGGCCAGAAATGCAGGAGCGCAACGCGATTCCGGCTAACGTTTCGTGCGATGCAGTCGAAAAGAACGATTTGTCATCTCCGGGGGGAGGAATGCGAACTGACGCGGGCACCCACGCGAACGTTCTGAACTATTCATTTTATATGGCGTCCCCGACGGGATTTGAACCCGTGTTATCGCCGTGAAAGTGGTCGCCTGTCTGGTAACTTATTGAAACTAGACGGCGCGGATGGCACAGTAAGACACTTTCAGGCACAGTTGGAGCGGGTAATCGGACCATGATCGAAAGTGCTCTGGAGCCATTGAACATGGAACCAGCGCTTCAGTCTACCCGAACGCTCAGCCCGGACGACGAAATGCTGCGTATCCTCGAAGCGATGGGCATTCTGGCGCTGCTCACGCGCCACACGCCGAAGGATATTGCGGACGAACGCGAACGGCTGCAGGAGTTGCTTGAAGCCCACCGGCAACAGTCAGAGCAGGCCCAGCAGAACATGCTGGGCTATGTCCATGAACTGGAGTCGTGCCTCGCCGAACTGCCCGGCGAGATTGAAGCTGGCCTCGATCCGAAGCAAATTTCCAAGATGCTCGGTGAAAGCCTGCGCCAGCACTTTCTCCGTTCGGGCGTGCAAGACACTGTGAGCGCGCTACAGACCACGAGCGCGGCCATGACGGGCGCACAGAAGGAACTCTCCACCGCTCTGCGCACGCTGTCAGATTCGCATGGCGGCGTTGTCGCACAAGTGGAACGCGCAAACAATCGCATCGAGTATTCGCTGGAGGGCCGGGCAAGAACAATGGATACGCTCCTGCACGAGTGGAAGAGCGATCTGTTGCGCATTTGGATTCCCATGGTGGCCGGGGCTTGTATGCTGATCGGGCTGTTCGGTGGCATGGAGATTCAGGGCTGCCGCGACGCGCATGCGGTTACACGATCGACTACAACGGCGGTGCCAGCAGCTCCGCCTGTGGCTCCTCAAGCCCCGACGAAGACCCCAAAGGCGCCACGAGCGCAAAAGTAAGGCACCAAGAATGAATAGCTTAACTCCCTCGCATTCGCTGCCCCCTTGAGTTGTCAACTCATAGATTGACAACTCATAAACTGACAACTCAAAGGTGTTCAAGCTCACTGAAAATGACGTATATATCACTTTTTACTTGTAAACAGCATTTTATTGATTTATAAATCAATTCATGAAGACACTCCACGAACTCGGGGAGGCGGTGGCATCCGCAAGGAGGGAACTTCGGCTGAAGCAGAAGTCCGTGGCCGAGCAGGCCGGGATCACGCCGGAATCGCTCCTGCGTTTTGAGCGGGGGCAAGTCTCTGAATTCGGCTCTCGGAAACTCCTCGCTGTGCTCGCCGTTCTCGGCATGGAAATCACTTTTGTGAAGACCGGCATGTCTGGCTCGCTCGATGAACTCCGGCGGGAGCGCGGCGGAGCATGAAACTCTCGGTCTACGTGCTCGGTCGTGAGGTGGCCGTTCTGGAATCAGCCGGCGACTTCAAGAGCGTCCTCACCTATCTGCCAAACACAGCCGTCGAGGACTTCGTCTCACTGACGATGCCTGTCCGCACGGAGTCCTGGGTCTGGGGCGACCAGCTTCCTCCCATATTTCAGATGAACCTGCCGGAAGGCTATCTGCTACAGGTGCTGCAGGAACAGTTCGGTCCTCACGTCGGCGCCAGCCCACTCGCGCTCTTATCGGTCGTGGGCAGAAACATGGTGGGGCGCATACAGGTGGCCGCAGCCGGTGCGAAGCTGGACGAACCTGCCAAGCCAGTTGAAGTTGCAGACCTGCTGCAGGGCGACAACTCGGAAGAGGCGTTTGCGGAATTGGTGCGACAGCACGCGACCAGCGGCGTCTCCGGCGTGCTGCCGAAGTTTCTCGATGCCCAGGAAGAAACGAAGCAAGAACCAACTGCCACTGGCCAGCGGCTCGGCCCGCATCAGAAAGCCACTCTGCTGACTCGCCGGCACATCATCAAAGGCTCTTCCGGAAGGCTGCCGTTCGCGGCTCTGAATGAGTATCTGTGCATGCAGGTATTGGACAAGGTGCTTCCCAGCGCAAAAACAGAAGTGTCACGTGACGGTAATGCTCTCGTTGTTCACCGCTTTGATGTAAACGGCGAAGGACAGCCGTTGTGGGGGATGGAGGATTTCTGTGCTCTGTTAGGCCTGCGTCCTGCGCAGAAGTATGAGACCACATGGGAGCGCATTGCGCGCGCCGTTCGCGATCACGTACCCGGCAATCGCCAGTACGAAACCTTCCAGCACCTGGCAGCAATTCTGCTGCTAACGTATGCGCTGCGCAACGCCGACTGTCACGCGAAGAACATCGCTCTGCTGTACACATCACGAGCGGATGTGCACCTCTCACCTGCCTACGACTTCCTCACCACGAGCGTATATGCGGGCTACCAAAACAACCCTCCCGGGATTTCTTTCGGCGGCAAGAAGACGTGGACGCCGGGGAAGAGCCTGTCAAAGTTCATTGCCGCGACGTTCGGCATACCCCTTCGGGAACAGTCCGAAATGGTCGAGCGCATCAGCGATTCAGTCGCGGATGTTGTTCCTCTGGTCCGAAGCAAAATGTCAGATCTTCCGGAGTTCAAGGACACGGGCAAAAGGATGCTGCTGGCTTGGCTGGAGGGCGTAAACGGCCTGCGAGATCGACGCGTGTATTCCTTTGGAGACTGGCCAGCGGGTAAAGTCTTCGACGGAATCTCAGATGTGCCACGGCTTGAATCGCCACGATCAATAGTCGGACGCTCACCGCTGCTCGGTGGACGCACGAAGAGCCCACGGAACAAACCCTGAACTACCGATTCTATAATCTCTAGCCATGCACTGCATTCCGCCGGATACCCTTCCAAGAGATCCTTCGCGTAACCAATTGCCCCGCGCAATCAGGACAGATATGTCGCTGTTGACGTGGAGACGGCAAGCGTGGCTACACACGAGAGCCTTGACCGAGAACAACGCTTGGTCGCCATGGTGAATAGCGGCATCGGCCAATACGGGCGGCTCGGTGGCACACACGAGTTTCATCCGAGCGAGAACCTGCGGGATGAGCAAAAGCGCGCCGTGGAGCAAATCCTCGACTCCCACGAATTCGCTTTCAATTTGTGTGGTGCCGCCGGGACCGGAAAAACGGCGACGTTGCAAGAAATTGATCGCGGCCTGCGGGAGTCTGAGCGCGTAGTCACAGCGGTTGCGCCCATGCGCAGTGCGGTAGAGGAGTTGCAAAGGGTTGGCTTTGGCGATGCGATGACGGTCTCACGCCTTCTCCAAGACGAAACGGCGCAATCGGAGCTTCGTGGCAGGGTCTTGGTCGTCGATGAGGCCGGAATGATCTCGGGGCGACAGATGGACAGCATTCTTCGATTGGCTGAGAGCAAGATGGCCCGAGTGCTCTTTTCCGGTGATCGTCGGCAGATTCAGAGTGTCGAGGCATCTGACGCACTGCGCATTCTGGAGCGCGAATCGCAGATGAAGAGCGTCGCCCTGACCGGCGTACAACGTCAGACGCACGCGCAGTATAGAGACGCCATTCAAACCCTGCGCCAGGCTCCCGAACAGGGCTTTGAGAAGCTGGAGCGGCTTGGTGCTGTGCATGAGGTCCCCTTTGTCGAGCGTGCCCGTGCGGTTGCTGATCTCTACCGGGAGATGACCGCCCATCCGTCACGGCGTGTTTTGGTTGTTGCGCCCACGCATGAAGAGATTGGCCGTGTTACTAGCGCGATTCGCAATGACCTTTCTGAGCGCGGTCATCTCGGCCAAAGCGTGACGATAGACAGATACGTCTCATTGCAGTGGACGGAAGCGCAAAAACGTGATCTGGCGAACTACCGTGAGGGGCAGGTGTTGGTAGTGCATCGGGCAGCAAGGGGTATGGAGAAGCACGAGTCGCTCACTGTCAGCCGTGTTGATTCCGGCACGGTGATCGCGCGCAACGCACGTGGCGAGGAGAGAGGCTTCACACCGGCACAGACACGCTCGTTTTCCGTCCATGAGCGGCAATCCATCGACGTGGCTCCGGGCGACCGGCTCATGCTTACGTCCAATCGCCGAGATGCCGGTTTTCGCGCTACCAATGGGGAGCTGGTAACGGTGCGTGGTATCGAGCGGGGACGCATTCAACTTGAGGACGGTCGCACACTGCCGACAAATTATCGCCAATTCGATCACGGCTACGCCATAACCGCCCATCGCAGCCAAGGGAAAACGGTGGACGGTGTAATCCTTTCAGCCGATGCCATGAAACAGGAATTGTTCTACGTCGGAGCTTCCCGTGGTCGCAGTGAAATCGCAATCGTTACGAGCGACCGTGAGCAACTGCGCGAATCGCTCGGCATCTCCTCTGCGCGACCGTCAGCCATAGAGTTGGCAAGGGAACAAGCCCATCTTCCCCATCCCGCGCGCAGCATTCAGCAAGCTCCAGCACAACAAATCCAACTACCTGTCCCGCGCCACGAAATCAGCATCGCGCATGATATTGGTCTGAGCCTATAGTGGTAGCGACAAGACGTGCTCAACGAACCTGCAGCGCGCAACTGGCGCCGGTAAAATAATCCTCGCGGCTGAGCAAAGAAGTCAGAATCCGAGCTGAGCGCAAACTGAATTGAGCGCTGGCCGCCGATCTGGTAGAGCGGATTGAAGTCTACGTCATCGCCGCCGGACACGAGGCTGCTGGCCAGCGTCTCTGCCGTGTAGCCAAACAGAGCGTCGGTGATGTTGTTATACGGCGGTGCGAAATTTGGATGGTTGAAGAGCTTGGAGAACAGCCTCAGAAATACCCCTTGACTCCGAGCTGCACAATACGGGGCTGCGTTCCCGTCCGGATGCTCGTAATCTGCCCAAAGCTCGTGCTGCTGATGTTAGCGTTCGGCGTTCCAAAAGTGACGCGGTTGGTAAGGTTGAAGGCTTCTCCCCGAACCTCAATCCGGTAGCGATCGGCAAATGCGATGCTCTTCAGGATTGAACCATCAATGTTGAAAAGCGGCTGCGTGAATGTGCTCGGAAGGTTACGGGGAGTATCGCCGAAAGTGAAGGCTGGGATGGTCTGAAAGGCTGCCAGGTTTAGCCAATCCTTTGCGGTGGGATGCGGGAGGCGCGGGTTGCCGACCAGATTCGGACGAGAACCACCGTCGCTTGGAGCGTTGGCCGTCACGCTGATCGCGTTGCCGCTCTCTGCCGACAGGATCATGTTTCCTCTCCAACCGCCGACTAAGGCTCGATAGACAAACGCACCGCTTTTGCCTAAGGGCAGCGAATATCCGGCCGCAGTCACAAGCCGTTGCGGCATGCTCGACGTGGACAGAGCTTTTTCCGCCTTCAAATTGCCCCAGTACTGCACAGCGTTGCTTCCACTATCGGCGTATTGGTTCTCGCCATCGCCGAGATTGTTGTCGAGGAACTTGGACCAGGTATAAGAGAGAAGCAGGAAGAAATTCGCGCCGTAGTTATGCTTCACTTCGACCGTTCCCGCCTGGTAGTTGGAGCCGGCCCAGTTGGACAAAGACGTGACCCCAGTGAATTGAGGGGCTTGGGTGATGAGGCTCTGTTCTGGAACGGTCGGCTGAGAAAGCGCTCCCGAGGTGATGATGCCGGCGTAAGGATTTGGTTCCTGTTTGAGCAGAGCGGTTCCCTGGCTCAATTGCGAAGTGGTCAGGTAGTCGTAACTATAGTCGGCCGGCAGTTTCACTCCGTGACTGCCCAGATATCCCAGCTCGATGATGTAGGCGCCAACTTGCCGCTCAACATCAATGCTGTACTGCTCGGCGTATCCGGGAACCAGGCGCCTCGAATTGCCGGCGATAGTCGTACCAAGCCCAGTCAGCGCACCGAGCGTACTGCCGGTGGGCAGCACGATGCCACTCGGAAAAGGATTGCTGAGCGAGCCGGATGGCGTTAGAGCACCGTTGGTTGTGGCCAGATATGCGGTCTGGCTCGAGTATCCCGAGTCGCTCAGGCGGACCCAATCTCCTGTAGTGGGAAGAAAGTAGATTCCGTACGCTGCTCGTGCAACCGTCTTTAGCATGAACTGATAAGAGAGCCCTACGCGAGGCGCGAAATAGTCCCAAAGGTCGGTATCGCGATTGCCCCGTGAGAGACCATTCACACCAGGAAACTGCAAACCGCCGGTGAGGGGAATTCCACTATCCGTGGTCTGCAAGTTGGGATTGTAGTTCGCGATGTTGTTGTGACGAGCCGTGGTAGCTCCCTCGTGATCGTAGCGCAGCCCAACATTGGCGGTAAGGCGCCTAGCGATCTTCCAGTCGTCCTGCACAAACGCGGCGCCATAGCGTGTGGAATACTCATACGGTAAGTATCGCCAGAGCGTGCCGCTCGTCGGATTCCCCAGCATGAAATCCGCAAAATCGTAGCCGTCGGTTGCCGATGAGAGCGGGTTAGGTCCTTTTGTGTAGGTTTGATCGAATGCGAATTGGAGTAGGCCCGACGGCTGAATGCTGTTCCATTGATAGAGCCTCAGCTCCACACCCGTCTTGAGGGAATGCCGGCCTTTGTCCCATGTCAGCGTTCCGCCCGTCGAAAAATCGTTGCCGCGCTGGGTCGCGGTGTCTCCCGGAACGCTCCCGATGCTTGCCGTTGTTGACAAACCGAAATACGGGAAGATCGGGAATTGCTGTTGCGAGTCGAGTGATGCGGGAAAATCAAGCTTCGTAGCGTCGAATCCCGTGCTGACCGGGATGCGATCGATTCCAAAACGATTGAAGCCCGCGCGAACCTCAAAGAGCAAATTGCTACGCAACGCATCGGAGTAAGCGAGAATCGCGCTGTCCCGGAGATATTGGGTCGGGCTATTTCCGATCGTTCCAGGATTGCCTGCGCCGTAGTATTGCGGGAAGAGAGCATGTGTTCGGTCCCAAGTGTATCGCGCCGCGAGTTGGCGCGCAGGAGTAAAGTAATGATCAACTCGCAGACCCATGTTATTCCGGTTATAAGTTGTCGAAGCGCTTCCGAAGAAGTTATTGACGCCCGTATAAGTATTGCCTGGAAGATTTGGCTCAGGGTAATATTTGGCAATCGCCTGAGCCACCGGATTCAGCCGGTATGACGGAATCTTGTTATCTTGAAAAGGCATTCTGATATAGCTTCCCGGCGAGGCCGGATTGGGCATCGTTGAGAGAGGATCGTAGATGACGATGAGGTTGCCCGATGCGTTGAATGTCTGCGAAAAATCGCCTTGTTTCTGAAGGTCCGTAGGCATCGTATAGAAAGCCTGAGACTGCGTCGCTTCATTGAATCCCTCCCAGTTATAGAAGAAGAATGTTTTTTTCTGTACGATTGGGCCACCCATCGTGACGCCGTATTGATTCTGAGTTAGAGGTGCGATCGGTTGTCCAGCTTGTTTCGTGAAGTAATTGTTGGCATCTAACACGCTGTTCTGGGTGAAATCCCAGAGATCGCCGTGATATTCCTTTGTACCGCTCCTGGTGATGAAGTTGACCGTACCGCCGCTCGATCTCCCATACTCCGCGTCAGCGTTGTGATTGATAACGACTACCTCGTCTGTTGCATCAGGTGAAGGGATGAACGCGGGGCCGCCGCTGGTCGGATTCTCATCTGCAGTGCCGTCGACCTCGAATGAATTCGACGAAGGCGTTCCTCCTCCGATCTGCACACGGCCATCTGTGCTGGCAGACGGGTCGAAGATTCCAAAGCTGCCAATTGCCCGAACGGCCGGCACCAGATTGACGAGCGCGTCGTCGTTTCTGCCATTCAAGGGAAGATCGATTATCGTGCTTCGTTCAACGACGGTGCTCAGTGAAGTTGTATCGACATCCAGGGCCACAGCTGAAGAGTTCACTTCGACAGTTGTTGCCGCTGCTTCTCCCACCTTCAGTGCAAAACTGAGACGCAAGGTCTGCGATTGGTCGAGGTGGACTTGCGTCTGTTCGAGTGATGCAAATCCATTGGAGGAGATCCTAACCGTGTACACGCCTTGTGGCAGGAGTTCGATCGAGTAGATGCCTTCGCTATTCGTCTGTTCATCTCGAGCCACGCCGGTTTGAGTATTTGTCGCCAAAACCGAGGCTTCTTTAATCGCTGCTCCCGACTCGTCAGTGACAATTCCTGTTATGCTTCCGCTCTGCTCCGTTTGGGCGGTCGCCACGTTGCCGGAGACGACCAAGATCAGCAAGGCTGTCATCGGAAGACAGCCCGACCGTAATCTTCTGCTGATCCACAAAGTGGTCAAAGTGGCCCACCCGAGGTTTTGGATTAGTTTCTGTCAGTGCCGCGGACCTTGAATTTGAGACAGACTGACGTTTCTTCACTCTTGCGTGTTCGAGGCAGCTGGAGCGGACACCCGCGACATCCTGGGCCCATTATGCAGCCAATTTGTTACCCTTTCGATACAAGAACGACTGATCATCGCAAAATATCGCTGAATCGCGACAACGAATCTATTGGACGAAGGTGTCAATCGATACCAAAGTATTGGTTGACGGTTTTAGTCAGGAATATAATGGCCCGAGTTCCACCAAGAACTATCCAGTCGGAGGACGCGAATGGATAGAAGAGTAAGCCTCGTGTCCCAAGACATACAAGTCCGGCGAATCTGCAGACACTCGAAGACGACCAGTAAGCTGCTCGGAATTCTGTTGGCTGCGATGACTGTAGGGGCCTGCAACCGGTCTTCGCGGGAACCGGTGTTGCTGACACTCTTCCGTCCTGGCTGGTCACAAAATGACCAGAAAGCAGAACGCCTGCTGAAAGAATTCACGCAGGAAACTGAAATTCACGTTAAAGATCTTCCAGTTCCAGAAAGTACTCTTGATGCGCTGAATCTGTCACGCAAGCTCATGCAACAGGGGAGTTCTGGCCCCGATGTCCTGGGTCTGGATGTCGTCTGGGCCGGGAGTCTGGAAGGAGATCTGGTCGACCTGGGTCCCTCGTCGAAGGCGGAAATTGCTCAACTGAGGCCCGAATTGATGCCCAGCTACACTGTGGCGGGGAGGCTGGTGGCCATTCCTTATCGCCTTCAAATTGGCGCGCTTGAGTATCGGACCGATCTTCTTCGGGAGTACGGATACGACCATCCGCCAACAACATGGGACGAACTGGAGACGATGGCGATTCGGATACAGAACGGCGAACGCGCCAAGGGGAAAAAGGACTTTTGGGGCTATGTATGGCAAGGCGCGCCCACAGAAGGACTGACCTGTAATTCGCTTGAGTGGCAGTTCGCCGAGGGCGGGGGAAGGATCGTCGAGAGCAACGGTACCATCAGTGTCAATAATCCATCGACGATTCGGGCATGGCAACGGGCCAAACACTGGATTGGCTGGATTTCGCCGCCGAGCGTTCTAGCGTACCGGGAAACTGATTCGATGAACGTGTTCGATTCGGGAGGGGCCGCTTTTAACCGCGCGTGGGCTGAAATCGCAATCACGCCCACCGGGAGTTCCAGTCTGCTCAGATGGCGGGACTCGCTTGCGGTTGATCGTACCGGCTATGCAAGCCTTCCCGGCGGCCCGGGTGGAAGAGTGGGAACGCTCGGAGGTTCAGGCCTGGCGGTTTCGCAGTCTTCGTCTCATAGTCGAGAGGCGATCGCGCTTGCACTTTTTATGACTCGTGCGCAAGTTCAGTCCGAAACTGAAACTAATGATGGTGCAGACACTCAAGCTGGAAGGCCCGAAGTCCACGATCTGCCATCATTCTTGGATCCAGCAGAGCAGAAGGAGAAAATAGGGCTGCACAGGAGTAGCATCATTAGCCGGCCATCCAGCGTAACCGGGCGAGCCTACGAGCAAGTCTCCGCAGCTTATGTCGCGGCAGTGCATTCGGTACTGACCGGGAAAGAGACCGCGCCAGCCGCTGCCGCGGCATTAGAAAAGCAATTGATCCGAATTACCGGTTTTCGTGTGGCATTTGCCAGGCCCGAGAAGTGATTCGCTTAACCTTTAAGAGATCATCCGAATCTGATCGGGTTTATGGTTTATGAACGGGAGCTAGAGTGGAGACCGCCGGAGCACATGGATTCCAGAAGCGATCGCGAAATCGAAATCGGGCTAGGTCTAAAGCTCACCTTCGCTTTGTTGATCGTGCTGATTCTGTGTGGCAATGGCCTCCTCCTCTGGCAATTTCACGTCGCTCGCCTGCAAACAGAGCGTCTAAAGGGTCTTAATCAGGAACTGAACGGAGTTTTGCGACTCCAGGTGAGCCTTCTGTCGGTCCATCAGAGGCTGGACAAGTTGGCGCAGTCCCGCGACGCGGGCGGTCTCGAGAACGAATCCGAACCGTTACGCAAAGCTCTTCTGGAAGAAACGCAAACCGAGATGAGTTCCCTCGCCCATTTGCCTTATGAAACCCACGTAGAACCCGAGTTGCAGCCGACTTTACAAGCGATTGAGATCACCTTGCCAACGCAGTTGGAAGCAGTCAAAGGCTTGGCAGCAGCAGGAGACTGGAAGGCTCTTCGACTTCGGCTGGACAATGAGCTGAAGCCGGTCGAGTCTCTTTGCGCTTCCCTTGTCGCAGGGACTGACCAGGAGGTTAGAGTAGACCTTGCGCTCGCAGGTACGGATATGAGGAGAACGCAGCTCAGCATTTTTGTTGTCTTGCAGATGACAATGATTTCCACGTTCTTCTTAGCGGCAGTTCTTGGCGTGGCCATTACAAGGCGCATCATTACACTTCGCGTACATGAGCGTGTTAATGAGCGCCTGCGTATCGCGCGAGAATTGCATGACACGTTGCTCCAGAGCTTTCAGGGTGTCATACTTCAATTTCAAGCGGCGCGCAACATGGTGTCTCGAAAACCCGACAAAGCGGTGCACGCACTTGATGAAGCAATCGCGGCAACGACACAGGCCATTGTCGAGGGCCGCGATGCTATCCACGATTTACGCCCCGACCTGGTCTCTCATCGCGATCTTCCGGAAATGTTGAACACGACCGGGCGGGAACTGGCCAGCGCTCAAAACACGAACGGACCGTCTCCGAGCTTTCGATTGGTGGTTGAAGGTAAACAACGGGAATTGTCTCCGATTCTTCAGGACGAGGTGTATCGGATTACTCGCGAGGTAATTCGGAATGCATTTCGTCACGCCGATGCCAGCCACATTGAAGCGGAGATTCACTACGATGCCAATCAGCTTCGATTGCGTATACGTGACGATGGCAAAGGAATCGCTCCCGAGATCCTTGCAGCGGGTGGCCGCTCAGGGCACTGGGGTATCACTGGGATTCGTGAACGTGCGCAGCGAATTGGGGCGGTCTTGAATTATTGGACCGAAGTGGGAGCCGGCACCGAGGTGGAGCTCAGGATTCCGGCTGCGATAGTATACGAAAGGCACCGAAACGGGCCCATACTCCGGCTGTTCCCCAAGGCAGGTGGCGATGAGCGGCGTTCCTGACATGATTCGAATCCTCGCCGTCGACGACCACCCTCTTCTCCGCAAGGGCATTGCGGCTCTGATAAACGGGGAACCTGACATGAAGCTGGTCGCGGAAGCAGTGAACGGAGACGAAGCTGTCGAGAAGTTCCGATTACACCGTCCTGACGTGACCCTGATGGATCTCCAGATGCCGGGCGTCAACGGAATCGAGGCTCTTAGCCGCATTGTGGGCGAATTTCCTGATGCGCGCGTCATTGTGCTCACGACTTACAAGGGCGATGCCCAGGTGATGCGAGCGCTCCGCGCAGGAGCACGAGCTTATTTATTGAAAGCAAACGTGCATCTGGAGATCCTCGAGGTGATTCGTGCCGTGCATGCCGGACGAAAGAGAATACCTCCGGAGATCGCAAGCGAACTCGCTGAGCACGCGACAGACGATGAGTTGAGCAGGCGGGAAATTGATGTTCTCCAATTAATTGCCGCCGGGAATTCTAACAAGCAGATCGCCGACCGGCTCAACATTGGGGAGGCGACCGCCAAATTCCACGTCGCAAACATTCTCTCCAAATTGAATGCGGACGACCGAGCCCATGCCGTTGCGATCGGACTCAAGCGCGGAATCATCGAAACTTAGCCCGCCAAAAGGCGGGGCGCCAGCCTAGCCGTTCCGCCGTTTCCAGAAAGCCTGCAAACTCTATAACCTCCCTCTGAGAGGGGAGCCCTTTGCAGCGACTCTTCACGACATTCGCTGACGGCTGGCCGGGCTTCGGGCTCTTCATTCAGCGATTACTCACCGGGATAGCACTGCTCAATGGCGGGTTGGCGCTGTTGAACGAAACCGCGACCTCGCTGTGTGCGCTGCACATTGCTGGAGCAGTCCTGGGAATCTTCATTGTGGCAGGCTTCTTGACCCCCATTGCGGGTGCGCTCGTCGCAGTCATCGAGCTCTGGATCGTCTTGGCTGGCGGTGGGAATGCATGGATGCCAATCACACTCGCGATTCTTGGAGCAACGTTGGCAATGATCGGACCCGGTGCGTGGTCGGTCGATGCCCATCTCTTCGGACGGAAAGTTTTCCCAAGTTAAAACTCCTGGCCAGTCGTAGTTTCCCCGTATTTCGGCGGGGTATCTCAACACCCGATGGAACAGAAGAGAACTAGCCGATTGAGGGTTGTATGAGCATGTGAGGCGGCCCCATAGTGTTGCTGTAATCGGCGCTATTCCCCAGACTCCATTAACGCTGAGTTACAAATCCCCAAACAACATCACCCGGACGAATGATCGAGGGTGTTGCGGAGGCCTATATGGGTTCTATGCTGAAAGGATCTCCTCTAGGAGATGGGAAATGCCTATGCATCGATCAGCGATTCAATTCCGCCGATCTTTCGGAAGTCACACCGGTCGTCTTCGTAGTCGACCCCGACGGTGCGATGCGCGAGTCAATGGAAAGATTAATTCGATGCGAGGGCTGGCATCCTGAAACATTTTCGTCAGCCGAAGAATTCCTCTCCTATCCCGTCGAGCTTGCGCCGGGCTGCATGATCCTCGATGTATGCCTTCCTGGCATGAGCGGTCTCGAACTGCAGAAGTGCGCAACTGCTAAATGCCATCACATCCCGACGGTTTTTCTCAGCTCAAGAGAAGACATACCAACAACAGTCGATGCCATGAAAGCCGGCGCAATTGAATTCCTGTTGAAGCCTTTCCAACCTGAAGGCCTGCTCAGTGCCATCCGGGAAGGCCTCGAAAGGAGCCGCATCGTCATGGCACGAAAGAAACAGAAGGCAGCAATCCAGAAGTGCTACACCTCACTCTCATTGCGCGAGCGGCAGGTCATGGCGCTCGTATCGTCCGGGTTACTGAACAAGGAAGTTGGTTGCGAACTCGGTATCAGCGAAATCACTGTGAAAGCACATCGAGGCCAGGTGATGCGTAAAATGCAGGCCACCTCCCTTGCGGATCTGGTGAAGATGGCAGGAAAGCTCGGCTTGGCCAAAGCCCGTGAAGCTGCGATGCACCGCAATCACGTTGATCGTGTAGCCTGGGCAGCCGGTCAAACAGTCGGAAGCTACGCGCTCGCCCAGTAACTGAATACAGGCTGTACATGGAATACTCTGCAAGAGTGGTCAACGTTTTGAAAGTGTCTCGGGTGCAACTGTGCAAGATGACGTAATTGGCACGCTTCTGCGCGCCGCGCTCGAAGAGACCGGAGCTCAGCGGGGCGCGGTGATTCTTTTGCGTGCCGGCGAACGCCGAGTCGCTGTGGAAGGCTCATGCCGCCAGCAGAAGACAGTTGTTCGCCTTTGCGACGAAGTCGTCGCGGATTCGCTGCTACCGGTCTCTGCGCTTGATTATGTCGAGGACACATGCGAGCCGGTCGTCATCAACGATGAAGCCACACGGGCAAGGTTTGCCGTGGGAGTCCGTGAGCATGAGGCGGCGTCGATCCTTTGCCTGCCGCTGCTCCATCTGGCCAAACCCGTCGGCCTACTCATTCTTCAAAGCGAACTGGCCTCTGGCGTCTTCACGCCCGCGCGACTCAGAATTCTGAAACTCGTCGCGTCGCTGGCAGCGAGCTCTCTTGTAAATTCGCGCCTCTATGGTGATCTTCAAGAACGGGAGACGAGAATCAGGCGTCTGGTCGATGCCAACATTCTCGGAATATTCATCGTTGATATTCGAGGCCCGATTCTTGAGTCCAACGACGCATATCTTCGTATGTTGGGATATGAGCGAGGAGATCTCATTTCGGGCCGTCTGCGGTGGACGGACCTAACGCCGCCCGAGTGGCACGCCGCCGACAAAATGCGGGTCGAGAGGGTAAAAAGATTAGGACGCGTACTGCCATTCGAGAAGGAGTTTCTACGCAAGGACGGCACACGCGTGCCCGTCCTAATGGGCGTAGCCCGCTTCAAGGAGCCTGGGACCCAGGCTGTCGTCTTCGCGCACGATATGAGCAAACAAAAGCAAGCTGCGGCCATGGCCTTAGAGGCACGCTCGATTGAAGATATGCGCGTTGCACGCAAGTTGCACGACGCGTTGCTGCAAGATTTCCAGGCGATGATGTTCCGGTTTCAAGCGGTGCGCAACTTGATCACCCGGCGTCCTGATGAAGCCGTGCGCTCGCTCGACGCTGCGATCAATGACGGCAAACAAGCGCTGGTCGATAGCCTGAACGCAATCCGCGACTTTCCTTCACGGCCCGTCGCGACCTGATTCTTTAGATACTAGGCGAAGGAAACACTGACATTCCCCGAATATTGGGATTGTGCGCCGAGGCGGAGAGGACGGTGTCAAGGGTCTTGACCGCGAAGCGGCGTCGTCGCCGCCCTTGACACCGCCCGCGCCTCGGCTATGCTGCTGCTATCAGGGGAACGTCAGCGGGATTTGTCCAGTGGAATAGAGGTCCGAAACTAATTTCGTTTTTTGTGAGATCGAAAACCCACGAGGACAATGAGTGTCAAAGAAAGACAATGGTGCACTTCTATGCACTTTCTGTACCCAACCGTTCGCTTTTGCTTCGTACGCCGCATCCATGAGAGTGAAAATGCGCCCCAATCCGTGGGTTGACAGTGCTCCTTGGCCCCACACATTGTGGTGCTAAGGAGTGTGCGAACCATGTTCGATTCCCCTCATTCTCCCCTCTCATTCGAACCGCTGCTGGACAGTGATCGGGCAGCAGCCATCATTCGAGTTCACCCCAAAACTCTTCAACGTTACGCACGAAATGGGATCGTTCACGGCGTCCGTGTCGGCAAGTTGTGGCGCTTCCGGGCCTCTGACCTGTTTCAATCCGGTGAAAGAATCAATCCACTCGACGACGACGACAAGGCACAGTAGGCTGAAAGTAGCTATCCGTGCCGTCTCACCACCCTTGATTTGGAGAGGAAATGAGACGTTCACGATTTCAGCAAGGCAGCCTCCGACTTGTGGAGCGCGCCGGGGGCCGGAAGGCGTGGGAGTACCGATGGTACGAAGCCCAGCCCGACGGCACACGTCGCCGCCGCAACTTGGTGCTGGGAACCCTTGAACAGTATCCGAACGAAACCGCCGCACAAAAAGCAGTGGTCGCGCTTCCGGTTGACATCGATGTTGAGAGTCCGCGCGCGAGCGTGGCCCTGATCAGTGTTCAGATACTTATCGATCACTACCGGCAAAAGGAACTCGGTGAGGACTCGAACAAAACCTATGCGACCTGCAGAACGTATGAAGGCTACTTCCGTAAATGGATTTTGCCCCGCTGGGGCGAATACCGTGTGAAGGACGTTCGAGCGGTCGTTGTTGAAGAGTGGTTGCGTTCGCTCAAGCTGTCGAATGGCAGCAAGGCGAAAATGCGAAACATCATGCACGCTGTCTTCAATCACGCGATCCGATGGGAATGGCACGATAAGAATCCCATTACGCACGTGCGCCAAAGTGCGAAGCGGGCCAGGATTCCTTTGGTCCTGAGCATTGAGGAAACCGCAGCTCTGCTCGGCTTGTTGCGCGAGCCGGCGCGGACCGCTGTTTTCCTCGACGTGCTGACTGGCCTGCGTGTGGGAGAGCTGCTGGCCCTGAAATGGAGTGACATCGATTTTGAAAAACTGCAAATCTCGGTCACCCGCTCCATCGTCATGCAGCACCTTGGCGAGTGCAAGACTGAAGCCAGCCGCAAACCGGTGCCGCTCGATCCCCGTCTCGCAGAATCGCTCTACAACTGGCAACTGGCAAGCCCTTATCCTCGAAACGAGGATTGGGTCTTTGCAAGTCCGCACTCGAATGGAAAATTGCCGTACTGGCCCGGCGCATTTTATCGGGCGCATATCCTGCCAGCAGCCAAGAAACTGGGAATCGAGGGAATCGGCTGGCATACCTTCCGTCGCACCTATGCGACATGCCTCAAGGCCAACGGTGAGGATGTCAAGACGGTGCAAGAACTGCTGCGCCATGCAAACAGCCTGGTGACGATGAACCTGTACGCACAGGCCATCATCCAGAACAAACGCGACGCTCAAAGTCGCATTGTGACCATGGTGCTCGACGACAACCGTCTGCGCAAAGCGCAGCCCAGCGAGGGCACTTTTCCTTGTCGGACCATAACGGACCTACAAATTTCTGGACGGGATATGCAAGTAGCTCAATCTATTGGCGTCCCCGACGGGATTTGAACCCGTGTTATCGCCGTGAAAGGGCGGTGTCCTAGGCCGGGCTAGACGACGGGGACGCTTGAAGGGCCAGAATCGGCCAGAATCGACCGTGAGCGCCCTTATGAAGGCTATCAACTTGGGTGGACTGTGTCAAAATTGCTACATCGGGATTCTGGTGTGGTGGTCCTATTTGTTGGAGACGTTTCCAACTAACGGCATCCGTGCTGATTTGGGCCGTGGGCGCGTTCAACCCGCATTTTTTGCGTCGATGGACGACCTTGACGCGTCAGATAGGAAAGACTTCGATTTCGAAATGCTTCGACCCTTCACGGCTACTTCCAAGGGCCGGAACCTCTCTGCATGAGGTACGTAGCAGGATCAGGCGCAATCTGCCAGATTTCCGTCGCGGGCAGTCGAACGCGGGCTTCATGCCGTTAACTACGGGCAAAGGAATCATCGAGTGAGGAACAGCGCGTTGAAATGCATTCTTAGCGGAAGCTTTCTTTTTCTGATGGTTCTGGCGGCGACTGGCTGCCAGAAGAAGCAGGCAGCGGCAGTGGCGGGCGCAGGGGCGCAGGCGATGCCAGTGCGGACGCTCGCGGTTTCACTATCTCCAGTGGCGCAGAGCAGCGATTACGAGGCCACCATCAAGTCGCGGCGCTCGGCCACACTGCAGCCACAGGTGGATGGAAGGTTGATGGCGATCAGCGTGCGGTCCGGGGATCATGTGAAGGCCGGCGACAAGCTGATGGAGATCGATCCGTTGCATCAGACGGCAACGGTCGAATCGCAGCGTGCAACTGAGCGGCAGAAGAAAGCGCTCTACGATTACAACGTGTCGGAGATCGAGCGACAGCGAAAGCTATTTGAAGCAGGCGTCACCAGCCGGGATGTCTACGAGCAGGCGCAACAGGCTTTTGAAAACAGCAAGGCGGATTACCAGTCGGCCATGGCCCTGACGAAGTCGCAGGAAGAACAACTGGCGTATTACACCGTGCGTGCTCCATTTGACGGCGTTGTAGGGGACATTCCCGTGCATGTGGGCGACTACGTTTCACCCACGACCATTTTGACGACTGTGGATGAGAACAAGGATCTCGAGGCGTACATCTACGTTCCCACAGAGCGCGCAGGACAGGTAAGACAGGGGCTCATGGTGGATTTGGTTGACAATACCGGGAAGGTTTTGGAAAAGTCCCAGGTCGATTTTGTATCGCCCCAAGTTGATAGCATGCTGCAGGGAATCCTGGTGAAGGCTCCGGTTCATTCAAATTTGGCCGTTCTGCGCAATGCGCAGTTGGTAACCGCTCGCATCATCTGGAGTACAACTCCGATGGCGGTCATTCCCATATTGGCGGTAACACGCCAGGGCGGACAGAGCTTTGTGTTTGTGGCGAAGCAGCAAAATGGGCACCTTGTGGCTCAACAGACGGCAGTGACTCTCGGAGATACGGTGGGTAACAGCTATTCCGTCCTTTCGGGCCTGAATGTTGGCGACCAGGTAGTCGTGTCAAGTACGCAGTTCCTGTTAAATGGAATGCCGGTTATGCAACTGCCGGGCGCCTGAAGTCAAGCTGACAACGCGCCCCTGCCAGAGGCGGAGAGCGCTCATCGGGCCCGGCAACGAGAGTTCCGTACCAACTGAAAAGGAAGGCAGCCCTTGTTTGTCGATTTCTTTATTCATCGGCCAGTTTTTGCCACCGTATGCGCGCTGCTGATCATCCTTGCCGGTGCAGTGTGTATTCCCAACCTGCCGATTGCCATGTATCCCGCATTGACGCCTCCCCAGGTGGCGGTGGCCACCAACTATGTGGGCGCCAACGCCGACACGGTTGAGAAGGCTGTAACCATCCCTTTGGAAGAGGCCATCAACGGCGTTGAGGGGATGCGATACATCAGTTCGTCCAGCACGAACAGCGGCACCAGTTCCATTGTGGCAACATTCAAGACCGGCTACGATCTCGACATCGCAGCTGTGGATGTGCAGAATCGCGTGGCCAGCGTTACCGGGCGCCTGCCGTCTGCTGTGAATGCAACGGGCGTCAGCATTACGAAGACCAACAATAACTTTGTGTTCGCCGCCGGCTTCTATACGAAAGATGGGCGTTATTCCGAGGAGTTTATCTCGAACTATCTAGACGTATACGTCAAGGATGCGATTAAGCGCGTGCCCGGTGTAGGCGATGTGATGATCTTCGGCGAGCGCAAATACGCCATGCGTGTGTGGCTTGATCCGGCGCGTCTTGCCGCTCGGTCGCTCACGGCCACGGACGTGGTGAACGCCCTGGTGGAGCAGAACGTGGAGATTCCGGCGGGGCAACTCGGGCAGCCTCCATCGGACTCCAAGCAGGCCTTTCAGGTTCCCGTGCGCGTGGTGGGACGCCTTACGAGTCCAGCGGAATTCGACAAGATCATCGTGAAGAATTCTGCGAACGGCCTTGTGCTTCTGAAGGACATTGGGCACTCGGAAGTGGGTGCCGAGGATTACAGCACTTCGCTGAAGTACTCAGGCCACGATGCAATGGGCATTGGCGTGCAGTTGCTCTCAAATGCTAATGCGCTGGAAGTGGATCGGTTGGCGAAGGCCAGGCTGGTCGAACTGTCGAAAAGTTTTCCTCCGGGCCTTGAGTACGCCGTCGCGTTCGACTCGACGACTGTGATTGGCGACTCGATTCGCGAAGTGCTGGTGACCCTTGCCGAAGCCATTGTCATCGTCATTGCGGTGATCTTCCTGTTCCTGCTGGATTGGCGAGCCACCATCATTCCCGCGGTCACCATTCCGGTTTCGTTGATCGGCACCTTTGCCTTCATCAAGCTCTTCGGCTTTTCAATCAACTCGCTCACTCTCTTCGGCATTACGCTTGCCACCGGACTGGTGGTGGATGACGCCATCGTGGTCATCGAAAACGTGCAGCGCCATATTGCTATGGAGCACTCCGACCCACACGTGGCCACATCGCGTGCGATGGGCGAGGTCACGAGCGCCGTGATCGCCACATCGCTAGTTCTGATCGCCGTCTTTGTTCCCGTCTCATTTTTCCCTGGCACAACCGGGATCCTGTATCGGCAGTTCTCGCTGACGATCGCGTTTGCCATTGCCATTTCGGCTTTCAATGCGCTGACGCTTTCGCCGGCGTTGTCGGCGATGTTTCTACGTGGAGAGGAAGATCGCCCCAAGCAACTGGACTTTCTTCATATTCGCCCCGTCTCCCGCGCGTTCGCAGGATTCATTCACGGCGCCGATGCGACGGTCAGTTGGGTGGGACGCACGTATGGCAAAACTGTCCATGTGGCCCTGCAACTGCGTTACCTGTTGCTGCTGGTATTCTTTGCCGGTCTCTGGGCCACGGTGTGGGTCTACCAGCGCGTTCCTACCGCATTCATTCCGCAAGAGGACCAAGGCTACCTCTTTGTGATCGTTCAGGCGCCTCCCGGCTCGTCACTGACTTATACAACGGCTTTGGCAGATCGGGCCGAAGCGATCCTGGCGACGAATCCCGATATCGCGGGCGCCTTTTCAGTAATGGGATTCGGCTTTTCGGGCGGTTCTTCTAATGCAGGCTTGATGTTTGTGAGCACCAGGCCGGCGGATCAACGGCGCGGCAAAGGCCACTCCGCCGCGGACATTGTGGCCGACCTTTCGCCGAAATTGCAGAGCCTGCTGTTTGCTCCGAATGGCGGCTTGGTAGCCATGTTCCAACCTCCCGCCGTGCAAGGCGTTGGCAGTTTCGGCGGCTTCCAATTCATGCTGCAGGACCAAGGCGGGAATACGCTCAGCGACCTTGATCGCATTGCCCATCAGATTGTGAATGCCAGCCGTGGTAGCAAGGATTTGACGGGGCTTACAACCACATTCTCAGCCAACGATCCCCAGGAACTGGTAACCATCGATCGCGAAAAGGCCAAGTCCCTGAACATTCCACTCTCGCAAATCACCACGACTCTCGGGGTGTTCATGGGGTCGGAGTACATCAACGACTTTGACTTCAACAACCGCACCTATAGAGTATTCGTTCAGGCCGACCAATCTTTTCGAATGAATGCCCGGGATTTGCATAACTACTATGTCCGTTCAGATAGCGGACAGATGGTACCGTTAGACAACCTGACCACTGTGGTAGAAAGCTCAGGGCCGCCGGTGATTACGCACTACAACCTGTTCCGCGCGGTGGAAATTGACGGGTCTCCGGCGCCGGGTTATAGTTCGGGTCAGGGAATCGCTTCCATGGAGACTCTAGCGAAGCAGAACATGATGCCTGGCATGTCATTTGATTGGACGGGGCTCACCCTGGACGAGCTTGAATCAAGCGGGAGAGCCATCATCATCTTTGGTCTGGGCTTACTCGTCGTCTATCTCACACTGTCGGCACAGTATGAGAGCTTTGCGCTGCCCTTCATCATCCTGCTGGCCGTCCCCATGGCGGTTCTTGGCGCCCTCGGTCTGGTGGCGTTGCGTGGCCAGTACAATGATGTCTATTGCCAAATCGGCTTAGTGATGCTGATCGGACTTTCGGCGAAGAACTCGATTCTTATCGTCGAGTTTGCTGAACAACTGCGCCGCAAGGGCCGCTCGATTGCCGAAGCCGCGATTGAGGCCTGCGAGCTGCGGTTGAGGCCCATTTTGATGACCTCGACCGCATTTATCCTCGGTGTATTACCGCTGGTTTTCGCCACGGGCGCAGGAGCCCTGGGCCGGCGCTCGGTGGGCACAACAATTGTCGGCGGGATGCTACTCTCCACTGTCCTGAACCTGATATTCATCCCAGTGCTCTACGTCATTCTTAGCCGGTTGCTAAGGCGCGGAGATGAATCTGCAGCGGAACCAGCGGTTGTGGCATAACGTCGGAGTTCACTGTTTTTCATGGCGGGCAATTATGTAGTCATTGATGTGGTCGAAGAAGTAGTCGGGGACTACGCCCATTTCCATCAGGTCACCTTTTACGCGATAGGGTCTAAAGCGAATAATGCGTCCAGCCCAGCTTCGGGTCATGCCGGGAACCTTCATTAACTGATCTTCGGTTCCGTGGTTAATGTCGATCCGCAATTCGGGAGGCGGCGCATTTTGAGAAGTTTTCGGCACGCGGCTGGAATCCCGGTCATCCTGCGCCATGCCGTGCAGACTCATAAACGCAAGTGCAATAGTCCAAACCGTCAATCGTGTCCTTGCCCGCATCACACTATTCTCTGCTTTGCACTGCAGGGGCCGCAAGCACGCGGCGTCTTCGATCTGTGACAATGAAGCTATGGCAAAGCTCCCCGATGCCCAAGTCCCTGCCGCCGCCCACGTCCGATTCCTCGGCCACGCAAGGCTCGTTCTTCTCCTGTCGTTGCTCGCAGTGTATGCTCTCTGCCTCATCTTCGCGTGGACTTCACGCGACGCCATGGCTCATCTTCCCAGCCGCAAGGGGCCTGGAACTGTACAAGCGCTGGTCGGAAGCCAGAAGACGATCGTCGATTTGAGCCCATGGCAAACGGCACACGCTCTTGCTCCGCTGGCTGTCTCTGCCGAGGAAAATGAGTATGCGCATGATGCTGAGCGGCTCGGGGATCATGAAGTGGATCAGGCCTTTGCCTCCACCCTGCGCCAGGCCACCTTGCAGGTTGAGCATCGAGTTCTAACGGGGGAGGCGCTTGCCCTCTCGCAGAGGGTCGCGCAACTTCAACAGCTTGTCAAAGATGACCAGACCCTCGTTGACAGAATGACTGCCAATTCGGGCTCCCCAGCCGGCGGAGACGATATTGAAATCGCCAAAGCTCAACTCGGTCTCGATTCCGACCAGCTTGGCGATGCGCAGTCAGACCTTGAGCGAGCCACCGGCGACAACAGGTCCCAACTTCAAATCGAGCTGGCCCAACACGAAGCTTCCATGAAGACGTACGACAGCGAATCTCACGGCGATGGACAACTCGCAGTCCTTTCCGCCAAGAAGCATGGCACGCTCGCATCGCGGATCAAGGCATGGTTTAGTCAGCGCGACCGATACCAGTTGATCGAGCAGGCTTCGCAGCAGGCGCGATCCGAAATCGACACCCTGACCTCCGAACACAATGCTCTTGAGGCGAAGGCCAACTCCGGCAGCGGCGCGCCCCTTGCCGCAACCGGACCGACGACCCCGGCAGCCAAGCTCGCCGACATCAAAGATCGGCGTGAGCAGCGTCAGCTTCTCAGCATCTACGACGACCGCATTCAAACCGAGCACCAGCTAGTTACCGTGTACGGCAAGTGGTCCAACCAAGTTCTTCTCCAACACCGCATCGTGCTCCATCTTATGCTGCAGTCCTTTGCGCTCATTGTTTTTATCCTGATCTGCGCGGTTCTTTGCGATTCGCTGGTACACCGTTTGATGGCCAATCCCTCGCTCGACTGGAGACGGATGCAAACCCTGCGTACCGTCCTGGAGTTGGGTGTGCAGGTGCTGGCCGGCGTGCTCATTCTGCTAGTGATCTTCGGATCGCCGAGCCAGTTGACGACAGTCTTGGGTCTTGCCACTGCCGGCCTCACCATCGCTCTGCAAGATTTCATTCTTGCGTTTTTCGGATGGTTTGCTCTGATGGGCGAGAACGGCATGCGCCTGGGAGATTGGGTTGAGATCAATGGAGTGGGCGGCGAGGTAATAGAGATCGGCATGATTTATTCCACCTTGCTGGAGACGGGAGATCTGGCGGATAAGGGGCATCCGACGGGCCGGCGCATCACATTCATCAATAGCTTTGCGATTCGCGGGCAGTTCTTCAATTTTTCCACCCACGGTCAATGGATGTGGGATGAAATCACGGTTCCCATTCCGGCTTCCTCAAACACCAAGGAGATGGTCAAAAGCATTCAACAGGCGGTGGTCGAGGAGACGGGTGAGAACGCCGGCGTGGCGGAACAGGAGTGGAAACGCGGAACTCGTGGTGACGGATTGAGCCGGTTCAGCGCGACGCCCGTTGTGAATCTGCGCCCGTCAGGTTCCAATATCGACATCCAGGTGCGGTATGTGACGCGCGCATCGGAGCGATTTGAACTGCGAAATCGCTTGTACCAGCACGTGGTTGATCTGTTGCGAAAACAGGAAACTCCAATGCCGTCGGAACCGACGCAGGAAGCAGGAAACAATTAAAGAGCTCTCTGTTTCTAGCTGCGGGTCGAGGCGCTCGAAATTGCCGAATTTGACAAGACGCAGGGTCTTCCCTTAGCTTTTGAAGCAGATGCAGAGCCACCGCCACCACGGTCACCACCATCATCATGGGATATCCATGCCGGCGGACTGCAATGGCTTGAATTAAGCGGCCATCCAGATCGGAAAGATACCAAGCCCGCCGGCGACCAAGCTGGCGGGCTTTTTCGTGTTCAAACAAAAAACCAACCGAGATCAGGAAAACAATGAGCAACGAGACACCGACGATAGATTTCGACAAAATGGACGGCCTGGTTCCCGGCATCGTGCAGGATGCGCGCACAGGCGAAATGCTGATGCTGGGTTTTCTCAATTCCGTCAGCTATGCCAAAACCCTTGAAACCGGCTTTGTAACCTTCTGGAGCCGCACCCGCCAAAAGCTGTGGATGAAAGGCGAGACCAGCGGAAATCGCCTTCGCGTTATCTCCGCTGCAACCGACTGCGACAACGATACGTTGCTGTTTCGTGTTGAGGTGGAAGGCGACGGCCTTGTTTGCCATGAGGGCACGGTCAGTTGCTTCACCAAGGCAATTCCGTTTGGCGACGCCGACGCGAACACAGACGAGAAAGAGGAAGCACGTGGCTAACAAACTCAGACTAGGCATTCCCAAAGGCAGCTTGCAGGACGCGACCATCGCACTGTTCAAACGCGCGGGTTGGAACATTTACGCTGATGGCCGCTCATACTTCCCGTCGATCGATGACGGCGAAATAGAGTGCATGTTGATTCGCGCGCAGGAGATGGCGCGTTATGTTGACCATGGCGTGTTGGATGCGGGGCTGACCGGCATTGATTGGGTTGTTGAGAGCGGACTCGATGTCACATCGGTCACCACGCTCACCTACGCCAAGCAGAGCCGCCGCAAGGTGCGCTGGGTTCTGGCCGTTCCCGAGGGCAGCGGCTTTGAAAAGGCGGAAGACCTGGAGGGCAAGATTGTTGCCACTGAACTGGTTGAAGTGACCAAGCGTTATTTTGCCGAGAAGGGCGTGAACGTGAAGGTGGAATTCAGCTGGGGCGCAACAGAAGTGAAGCCGCCCACGCTTGCGGACGCTATCGTAGAAGTCACGGAGACCGGCAGTTCGCTCAAGGCCAATCATCTAAAAATCATTGACACAGTGATGGAGAGCGAAACGCATCTGATTGCCGGCAAGGGCACACTCGCCGATCCATGGAAGAGCGAAAAGCTCGGGCAGATCGCGTTGATGCTGCGAGGCGCCATTGATGCCCAGTCGCAGGTGGGCTTGATGCTGAATGTGAAACGCGACGACCTGGCGACAGTGCTCGCTGTTCTGCCAGCATTGAACTCGCCGACCATTTCGCAATTGAGCGATTCAGAGTGGGTTGCAGTGAACACCATCGTCGACGAGCGCGTGGCCCGCGATGTAATTCCCAGGCTGAAAGCAGCCAAAGCCACCGGGATCGTCGAGTATCCGCTGAATAAAGTCGTGCTGTAACCGGAGACAACGATGAAATTAATCCGGACCAAAGGCCGCGGCTCCAGGCAATCAGAAGGAATTCTTGCGGCGCTTGAAAGCCGGGGTGGCAGCTCACTGGACTCGGTTCTCCCCGCGGTGAATCGCATTGTGTCCAACGTGCGCAAGAGAGGCGACCGCGCACTGCTCGGCTACGCCGCGCAATTTGATGGACTGCAAGACGCAGCGAGTGTGCGCATCTCAGCAGAAGAAATGGTTGCGGCGTGGGAAGCCATTACTCCGGCATTGCGCCACGCACTCTCCACTGCGGCTGAGCAGATCCGCGGGTTCGCGCAGCGCCAAGCCACTAGTTCGTGGAGCGAATCTCCGATTGCCGGCCTTACTACGGGCCAGTTGGTTCGGCCGCTCGCATCGGTCGGCTGCTATGTTCCCAGCGGTCGCCATCCGCTGCCATCCACATTGCTGATGACTGCGATTCCGGCACAGGTGGCCGGTGTTCAGCGCATCGTGATTGTTTCTCCTCGCCCAGCGCCAGAAACTCTCGCGGCGGCTCACCTGCTGGGTATCACGGAGTTCTACCGTTTGGGTGGAGCGCACGCGATTGCGGCTCTGGCCTATGGAACGGAGATTTTGCCGCGCATCGACAAGATTGTCGGCCCCGGTAATCTCTACGTCACTGCCGCCAAACGTCTCGTCGCGTTTGACTGTTCCATCGACATGCTCGCGGGCCCCACGGAGATCGTCGTGACGAGCGAACGCGGTTCCGCAGCCGATATCGCTTCGGATCTAGTGGCGCAAGCCGAACACGATCCCGAGGCGCTCGCTATCTTCATCACCACCCGCACCGATCTGGCAAAAGAGGTCATCGCTGAGGCAGGGCGGCGGAGCCGTGACAACGCTGTCGCTCGTGAGGCGCTCGCCCGCAATGGTCTGGTGATCGTTGCATCCACGTTGGACGAAGCGCACGAGATCACTAATCGTGTGGCTCCCGAGCACCTGACCGTTGATGCGCTGAGCGATCTCGACTGGATCCAGAATGCAGGCTCTGTGTTTGTTGGATGCTGGTCTGCGCAGCCGATGGGCGATTACATTTCCGGGCCCAATCACACGCTGCCTACCGGGGGAATGGCGCGCGTGCGCGGCGGCCTGAGCGTGAACGACTTCATCAAGCTCATTACGGTTCAACAATACACTGCAGAGGGTATTCGCCTTCTAGGAAAATCAGCGGTCTTGCTGGCAGAAACTGAGGGCCTGATGGGGCACGCAGAGGCCATTCGTGTTCGACTCAGAGGGAGGTCTCGTGATTGAAACTGGAATTTCGCTGTTTCCGATTCCGCGTGCTCGCGTGCGGGCTATGAAGGAGTATCATCCGCCCCTCGGCAGCCGCGATGGTTTACGCCTGGACTTCAATGAGAACACGCTCGCGTGCTCCCCAAAGGTGCGCGAAGCTTTGAGCCTCATCACTACCGGAGCTCTTACACGCTATCCCGAACGCGAACCCATTGAGGCTATCGTCGCGGAACGTCTTGGCCTCGCTGCATCGCAGGTGGCGCTCACCAATGGGGTCGACGAAGCAATTCACGTCCTATTTGAGACTTTTCTGGAGGCTGGAGACGAGGTTCTGCTGCCCGTTCCCACCTATACCATGTACGAGGTTTATGCATCGGCCACAGATGCGACCATTGTTCCGGTGCTTGCCGGCGACGACCTGCAGTTTCCATTCGAGCGCCTTCTCGCGGCCATTACGAAACGGACCAAGATCATAGCAATCGCCAATCCCAACAGCCCTTCTGGCAGTGTTGCTACGCGCCAGCAACTGGTCGAGATTGCCAACCGCGCACCTCATGCAGTGGTGTTGGTGGACGAAGCTTACTTTCATTTTTTTGGCGAGACGGTGATCGATCTTGTCGGCGTAATGCCAAATCTTTTTGTCGCACGCACGTTCTCAAAAGCGTACGGTCTGGCGGCTTTGCGCCTTGGAGTTCTCGCTGGTCAGGTTGAATCCATGCGCTGGATTCGACGGGTGCTATCGCCTTATAGTGTGAACTCTCTCGCCCTCGCCTGTCTGCCGCCTGCACTTGAGGACACTGTGTACCTGAACTGGTATGTGGGCGAAGTGCTCGCTTCGCGCACCGAATTCGAAGCTGCGCTCGATGTTGCGGGGCTGCGCCGTTGGCCGTCCCAAGCCAACTTCATTCTGGTTGACGTTGGCTCTCAACACGCGGAGTTCGTGCGCATGACACGTGCCTCGGGCGTGCTGGTGCGCGACCGATCTTCCGATCCAGGGTGCGACGGGCGGGTGCGCATCACCATTGGGACAAAAGAGCAGATGCGACGTGCAACTCAAGTTCTGAATGAAACCGTAGCGACCCTGAACCTCGGGGGGAAAGTGCAATGACAAACGAAAAGAAGGCAAAGTCCAGCGTGGAATCGACCCCTCGAGTTTCTGTTGTCGAGCGCAACACTGCGGAAACGACGATTTATCTTCGTCTCAATGTCGAGGGTCGCGGTCAATACAAAGTCTCAACCGGAATACGTTTCTTCGACCACATGCTGGAGTTGTTCTCGCGTCACGGAGCCTTCGATCTTGAATTGAAATGCGATGGCGACCTAGATGTGGATCAGCATCACACAGTCGAGGATGTGGGCATCGCGCTCGGCGAGGCCTTTGATCGCGCACTCGGGGACAAGCGCGGGATTCTGCGCGCGGGGTATTTCCTGATGCCGATGGACGAGACGCTCGCGATTGCCGCAGTTGACCTGAGCGGGCGCGCGGCGTTCGCCGTTGACACAAAGGTGCGAACGCGCCTGGTAGGGGATTTGCAAACCGAACTGGTGACTGATTTCTTTGAAGGATTTGCGCGGGGCGCGCGCGCCAATGTCCACGTCAAGACCATGTACGGACGGTCGAATCATCACAAGATCGAAGCCATTTTCAAGGCCTTCGCGCGCGCGCTCCGAGTCGCGTGTTCACGGGACAAGCAACTTGGAGACATGCTGCCTTCAACCAAAGGATTATTGTGATGCGCGTGACCGTGATTGACTACAAGGCGGGCAACCTCACATCGGTGCTGAAGTCGCTGCGGCACCTTGGCGCGGAGGTAGAAGTGACCGATGCGGACCTCGCGCCCATTGCGTCTGCCGAGCGCATTGTGCTTCCCGGCGTAGGTCATTTTGCGGCCACGCAGTATCTCGATTCGACAGGGTTAACGACAGCCATCCGCGCGGCAATCGAACGGGGTATCCCATTTCTTGGCATTTGTGTGGGTATGCAGTGGCTTTACAAGGGCTCAACCGAAGCGCTCGATCAGTCCGGCCTCGGGCATTTTTCCGAGCAGTGTGCACGGTTCTCTGAGAGCCATGAAAAGGTGCCGCACGTTGGCTGGAACTCGCTTGAAATTGAACCAAACTCGCAATTGCTTGCTGGCGTTGAACCCGGAGAGTTTGTCTACTTCACGCATTCATACAAGGCTCCCGTTACTGGAGACACCGCGGCCGTGACGCAATACATCGAGCCTTTCGCGTCCGCGGTTGAGAAAGAAAATGTGATGGGCGTTCAATTTCACCCCGAAAAATCGGGCGAAACCGGACTGAAGATTCTTCACAACTTTCTCACCTGGGAAGGGCACGAAACGGCATGATCACCAAGCGGATTATTGCCTGCCTAGATGTACACGGCGGCCGGGTCGTTAAAGGTGTGCAGTTCGTCGACCTTATTGATGCTGGTGATCCTGCCACGCAGGCCGCGCGCCACGCCCGCGAAGGCGCCGACGAAATTGTGCTACTCGACATCACGGCAACCCATGAAGGCCGCGCTACGCTGCTTGACACGGTTCGCCGCACGGCACGTGAACTCTTCGTGCCGTTTTGCGTAGGCGGCGGCATACGTACGGCCGACGATGCGGCGCAGGTATTCGAGGCAGGGGCGGACAAAGTCAGTGTTAATTCTGCTGCGCTCGCGGATCCAATGTTGATTGACGCGATTGGCCGCAATTTCGGTGCGCAGGCTGTTGTGGTTGCTATTGATGCGCGCCGCGATCCAAGCGCCGACGATCCAGTGCGCGACGCGCTGGTGTTTGTGCAGGGCGGACGAAAGCCCGTGGGCCGCCGCGTGGTTGAGTGGGCACGGGAGGCCGAGGCGCGTGGAGCAGGCGAGATTCTGCTGACTTCTATGGACTCCGATGGGACACGGGCGGGCTTCGATTGCGAACTTACCGCGGCTGTCAGCGAGGCTGTCGGAATTCCTGTGATTGCCTCAGGTGGAGCGGGAACCGTATCGCATTTCACCGATGTCTTCGCGCGCGGCAAGGCCGATGCTGCGCTGGCTGCAAGCATCTTTCACTTTGGTATATCGAGTGCGCGTTTGCTCAAAGTAGAACTTGCCCGTGAGGGTGTTTCCGTGAGGCTTCGATGCTGATTCCTTCCATCGACCTGCTGGGCGGCCGTATTGTTCAACTTGTGCAGGGCGAAAAACTTCGTCTTGCTTTTGACGACTTTGACTATTGGATTGAAAAGTTCTCGAAGTTTCCTCTGGTGCAGTTGATTGACCTTGACGCCGCCATGCGCCAGGGCGACAACTCCGATCTCGTTGCGCAGATCGCCAAGCGTCTTCCAGTCCAGGCGGGTGGCGGCATTCATTCAATTGAGCGTGCGCGGCAGGTCCTCGATGCGGGGGCAAGGCGCGTCATCATCGGCTCTGCACTTTTCTCCGAACAGGGAACGGTCAACACTGAGTTCGCGTCGAAGCTCGCCGATGCGGTAACACAGGAATGCGTAGTCGCCGGAATCGATACAAAGAACGGCCGTATTGCGGTGAAGGGCTGGAAGGCGCAAGTGGCGCTCACGCCCGATGAGGCAATTCCTCAATTGGAGCCGCACGTGGCCGCATTCCTGTACACGCATGTGGATGGCGAGGGCCTGATGAAGGGGTTTCCGATTCCGACGGCAGCCCGGTTGCGCAAGCTTACGCTGCGCCAACTGATTGTGGCTGGCGGCATTCGCAGCCAGCAAGAGGTGGACGCGCTGGATGCACTTGGCGCGGATGCGGTGGTCGGAATGGCCGTCTACACGGAACTACTAACGGTGTAATTCTCGGTAGTTCACCCTCCATCAGATATGCTTGAAGAGCAGATCCTCCAACATTTTTCGAAGGGGTACGGATTCATAATGGCGATTCAAAGCGGCATACGGTTGGCAAAGCGTCTGGATGAAGTTGGGTTTTCTGACATCGTGCAAATCCGCAACAAAGTGATGGAACTGCGCGCAGGTGGCCTCCAGGTGCACATGCTGCACGGAGGAGAACCTTACTTTGAAACGCCAGGAGAGATTAAGTACGCGGCGATCAAGGCGCTGGCTGAGAACCAAACACACTACGCGCCGTCTTCAGGTGTATTGCCGCTGCGCAAGGCGCTGGTGGAGAAGCTCGCCGCAAAGAATGACATCCATGTGTCTCCTGACGAAGTGATCGCCACCGTAGGCGGATCCCAGGGACTTTATGCGGCCTTCCAAAGCGTCCTCGACCCGGGAGATGATGCGCTTGTTTTCTCGCCCTATTGGACGCCAATTGGCGACCTGGTCACGGGAGCGCAGGCGCGGCCCTTGCTGGTGCCCACCATTACCGCCCGGCGCAATGGAATACGCAAGACCTTGGAGCAGTTTTCGACACCACACACGCGCGCCGTCTACTACAACACACCGCAGAATCCGAGCGGTCTGGTGTTCACGCGCGCCGAGGCCGAAGAGGTTGCCGCGTTTGCGAATGAGCGCGACCTGATTGTGATTGCCGATGAGGCGTATGAAGACCTCGTTTACGACGGGGAGCATTTCTCGATTGCTTCATTGCCGGGCATGGCTGAGCGGACAATTACCTGCTTTACTTTCTCAAAGACGTATGGCATGACCGGTTGGCGCGCGGGGTACGCCGTGGCCAATGAACCCTTCATGACTGCGCTGCGCAAGATTGTCCTTTATTCCACCAATGGAGTGGCCACACCGGTGCAGTACGCCATGATCCAGGCGCTGACTACGCCAGAATCGGAGATCGTGCGGATTCGAGAGGAGTATCGCAAGCGGCGTGACTTGCTGGTGGCGGGGTTGAACGCTGTGGGACTCGAATGCGCGTCGCCCGCCGGCGCCTTTTATGCTTTTCCAAACGTCGAGAAGATTCATAAGATCAGCAAAACCGCTGCGCAAATCTTGCTTGAGAAGGCACACATCGCCACCATACCCGGTTCCGTCTTCGGCGCGCAGGGAGAGGGCCATTTGCGCTTTGGATACGCCATCACGCCGAAGGAAATTGAAGACTGCGTAGAGGCGTTGCACAAGTTTTTCGCGGGATAGGGCATTGTTTGCAGTTGCGTCAACCTTGTAGCTCTCCCACCGCATGGCTGGTCTCAACTCGCGATGCACGGAGGAGCCTTGCAATCTGCTTGAGATGGAGCTGAACGGCATAGGCGCGAAGAATCTCGGTTTGCGAGAATCCGATGCCCGTGGGTCGCATCTCGGCCATGCGCTCTTCAAGCTGCGCGATGTCCTCTTCAAGGTTCATCTTCGGCGATACATCGAAACGCCATTCGTGAATACATCCTGCAACATGCTGAAATCCTGAGTGAATATCCGCAATTAATTGACCAAATGCCGGCTCCAAGTGCTGAGCGTACTCGAATTCTGATGTGTCTTTCACGCTGAACTCAAGAGCCACGAGCGCGTCGAAGAGCGAACGGCCGAATTGCGATAGGGTGGATAGCCCCTCACGCCAGCCCGGACCGCCGGAGGGCTCATTGCGCGCAGCTTCCAGAAGCTGGTTGTTCCCACGCAGCATTGCCAACGCATCTTCGCGCAACACATGGAGATTCTTGGCAGGCTCTCCGCGAAACCCTTGCAGAACCGCCTCGAAAAACGCTCCCAGAACCAGAAACTCCTGAGCCAATCCATCCCGTAGCCGAAGGCGTGCACGGTCGGGGAGGACAAGTGTGGTTACCACAAGAGCCACAACAATGCCGAGCACTACTTCGCCCACGCGGTCGAGCGCGAGACCCCACCGAGAGCCTGGTTTCTGCACCAGCATGATAATTGTGATGGTCACCGCAGCCAGGCGCGAGCTTGCGCGCAGCCCCATCATGGCGCAGACAATCAGCGCTGCAAGGACTGCGAGAACATAATTCCACGGAAGTACGCCGAACAAAGAAAAAGAAAATCCAAATACTCCGCCGATCAATGTTCCAATCAATCGGTCCCGTGATGCGGAAACCGTTGCGCCCATGTTCGATTGCAGCACGATGATAGCGCTTATCGATCCCCAGTACCCGTCATGCAGTCCGAACCGCAACGCCAGCCACCAGCATAGGGCCGCTGCCAGTGCGGTCTTCGCACTGTGAATCAGCACACGCTGGCGTTCCCACGAAAAGAACACCTGTCCGTGCGCTGGTTCGATCCGTTGCTTAAGATCCAGGAGTTGCTGCGACCACGTCTTGTCTGCCTTCAGGAGCATGGTTGCGTCTCGGCGTTGAGGATTCTCATAGATACAGCATTGCGCAGTGCGTCCGCTTCGTCCGTGACAATTCTCACGGTGGTCCCAAGCTGCCTACTCAAGGCTACCAGTTCTTTGTGAGCTGGAACACAGTTCCAAGCGTCCAGCCCGTTTAGCATTAGTTGATGTCCCGCATCCTGCGGGCCGGTGAAGCCCATGCTACGAGTTGGATACCCAGCAGTCCTCGCTGCAGACTTATTTCGCGATTTTCCAAAAGAAGTTGAGCTGATTCCATTGCCCGATTCTTTGAACCACGAAGTCAACATCGATGTCTGGCTTCCAGATCCTTACGCGGGGCAGGCGAAGAAAACCTGGCCGCATCTGCGCGGTGTGCGTCTGGTGCTGGCGCTCATGGCAGGCACGGAGTGGATTCCGGGAACAGTCGGCCCGCACGTAACCATCTGCAATGCTCACGGCGCGCACAACATCTCCACCGCCGAGTGGACCGTAAGTGCCATGCTCGCCATGCTAAAGTATTTCCCGTTCTACCTTGATATTCAGCGTCAGGGAAAGTGGAAGCTCCGTTTCGAAGCCAGCGCCCGTTACGCCGCCATCACAGGAGATACGCGCCCTCTATATCCGCCCGTGATGCTTGAAGAGCTCACTGGCAAGCGCGTGCTCATGTTGGGTTATGGCGAAATCGGCAAGGAGATCGAGCGTATGCTCGCCCCTTTCAACGTCGAATTGCTCCGCGTCGCCCGCACCGCTCGCGCCAATCCTTCGGTGCACGCCGTCAGCGAACTCGACACTCTTTTGCCGCAAGCCGAGATCGTGGTTCTCATACTGCCTGACACGCCTGAGTCGCACGGACTCATCGGTGCGCACCAGCTTGCTTTATTGTCCCAGGGTGCCCTCCTGGTAAATGCTGCCCGCGGCCCGATCGTACAGACGGACGCTTTAGTCGACGCGCTTCAATCGGGCCATATTCGTGCGGCGCTGGATGTTACCGACCCCGAGCCGCTCCCAGAAGGCCACCCTCTATGGAATTGCCCCAACCTGCTCCTCACGCCTCACGTAGCGGGCTCAACGCCACAATTCTCGCCTCGTGCCGTGCGTACCGCTGCCGCCGAACTGCGCCGTTATATCGCTGGCGAGCCGCTCCAGAACGTAGTCCGGCCTGCCATTTAGATGACCGGATGGGTTGCACCAGATCTCATGTTTGGGACCTGGTCCGCCGCACGCCGCCAGTCCCTCAAGCCGAGCACGGCCAGCGCCACTAGCCCGACGGAGAGCACTGCTGTCAGCCACAGATCCTTGTAGGCGTACTCGCCTACGTACACCCCATCAATCGCAATCCACAGCCACCAGTTGGCGGTGTGTTTGCGCGCCTGCCACCAGCTTGCCACCAGGCTGTAGCTGGTCAGAGCGGCATCCAGATGGGGCAACGCCGCCCCGACTCTCACCATGACCCATCCGAGCGCGACCGCACCGGCAGCCCCTGCAATCAGTCCTGCAATCCATCCCTGCACACTGAGTGGAACTACGCGCACTTCACCCTCCGCGCGCACGCCGCGCCACCAGTGCCACCATCCGTATAGCGTGAAGACGACAAAGAACACTTGCAGGAGTGCGTCGGAATAGAGCCGTGCTTGATAAAAGACAGCGAGATAGAAAATGTCAGCGGCCAGCACGATTGGCCAGCAGAGGAGCGTGCGCCGCGTTGTGAGCCAAATGCCCACCCATGTGGTGAGAAATCCGGCCAACTCTACCCAGTGTGCGGCAATATAATTCGCAATGGCAATCCAACTCATGGCCGGAGAACCTTCTCATTGCGGCGGATGCGCTGATCGGCCCATTGCCGAATCGCACCCAGCAGCTTATTGCCGGCGGCATCGCGGAACCAACGCGCGTGGCCGACCAGCCAGCCGTCGCAGGCCATCCTCGCCTTCTCTTCCGAATGCAACACTCCCAGAAAATATTCCGTCTCGCTTAAGGCAAACTCCGCGTGGCACAGGGCGGTCATGGGAGCAAGCGCCGCTGCTTCTTCATCGGACAGCTTCTTAACCGACTCATAACCCTCCAGCATCGCGATCAAGTGATCCAGGTGTAGCGGTACGGTTTCTGATCCCTGATCCCTGATCTCCGTATCTTGTCTTTCCAACGCCAGCCACTCCACAATGTTTCGTTCGATCGCCTGGGCCAAATCATGCACTGCGTTGGTGCGGTCAGCCAGTCCAAAGTCAATTACCGCCGCAACCTGCGCATTGTCTCCGGCGTCGCCCCACAACAAATTTGAAGCGTGCAAATCGTTGTGAGTCCACAGCGGCTTCAGCGCCGCCAACAGGGGCCGCAGCTCCGCATGAAATGGCGCAAGCAGGTCCAGCGCATCGTTGCAGCAACCGTGTACCATTGCATTCCCATGCAACACCGGGCATGCGTTCACGTAGCCATCCATCGCTTCGCCCGCGTCCTGTGCCGCGAAAATCGTAAAGCTGGCCACTAGAGGCTGCGCCTTTCGCGGCGGCGCGTCAAACTCCTCTGACGCAAGATGCATTCGCGCCATCGCTTGACCTGCCGAGCGCGCATGCTCCGCAGTCTGAAACGGCGTCCACGAAAGCGCCTCCCCATAAAGATCCACGCCCTGCGGCGCTTCGTGCACCTCATAGGTCCATTCGCCCATTTCAGTTGCCGTCTCGCCAGTCTTGTTCGCAAGTACCTGCGGTACCGCTGCTCCATGCGCCAGCAAATGCGCCAGAAAACGATGCTCCTCCAGCAATCCATCGCGATCCCGTACGCTCCGATGATGGCGCTTGACGAATACCCGGCTGCTTCGTGTCGCCACAACGCTGGCAGCCGAAAACGGCCGTGGGCTCACATTCAAGATCTCAATCGGTTCCTCGCATCCAGGAAACTGCCGCAGCAGCGCGCGCACTTCTGCCCGCGTCAGTGGCGCCCAGTCCGGCTTCACCAACTGTCCATCCATTCCGTGCGCGATAGCAGTCGCACTCAAAGCGGAAACCTCATCGATCCCAACTAACAAGCTTAAAACCTGTAATGTGCCGAAAGCTTGACCGTCGCCGGAGCGCCCAGCCAAAGAAACGAGTCGCCGCCGTTGGTGCCGGTATCGCTCCAGTACTTCTTGTCGGCAATGTTATTGGCGTAAATCCGGAAGGTTACCCGACCCTCCTCGCCGCCCGGTGTGTAGCGCGCCCCCAAGTTGAAAATGTTCGCGCCGGGCACGCTCACCGTATCGTCGCGCGTGGCTTCCTTGCGCCCGGAATAGCTCCACCCCGGCATCAGATGCAACCCTTGCACATGCGGGACTGTCAGGTCCGCAAACACCGTCGTGTGCAGGTGCGGCACGTTGATCACCTGCCTGCCGTCGAACGCTGGGGTTCCGGTCTCGTCCGAAATCGCATTCATCGCTGCGGCTGAAGCTGAGAGCCGCAGCCAGCTTGCCGCTTTGCCTTGCGCACTCAATTCCATGCCATCATGCGTCTCTCGGCCCTGCGAAACGAACTCGAACCCACCCGCTCCATCGCTTTCCGGATAGAAGAATGGCGTCCTCATGTGGAAGAACGCCGTCGTGAGCAGGATGCGCTGACTTGGCTCGTATTTTGCGCCGATCTCGGCTTGCCGCGTGTGATACGGCGCTAGAAACTGACTGGCGTTATCCACCCACCAGGCGGATTGAGGCCCCAGCGAGAGCAGTTCGCTGTAATTCCCATAGAGAGTCACGCTGCTAACTGGCGCATAAGTGACCGCATAGAAAGGCAGCCATACGTTCTGGTCTGTGAACGTTGGCACGCACGCACCTGGAACCGTGAAGTCAGAGCAACTCGCATAGTTCGAGTAGTTATGGTCCCGCAGCGCGTCATAACGTCCGCCGGCGATGAGTTGAATGTGCCCAGGCAATTGCATTCGGTCCTGCAGAATCGCGGCGGCCTGGTGGCTGTCTTCCCAAAGCCTCCGTGGTCCGGCGGATTCGAGCGGGTTCTCAATAGGAGCCGGCGCGATGGGCTGGTAGATGTTCTCCGAACCAACGTATGAGTACACCGCGCCATCCTGCACAATGCCATCGGGGGAGTATGGATTGTCCATTGTGTAAAACCCGGGCTGCTGCACGCTTCGCAAAAATAACTCGCCGCCAAATGCAAGATCCTGCGAGATAGCCCCGGTCTTCAAGTGCCCCGTCGCCATCGCTTCCGCAACTTCGTCCTTCCGCAACTCACCCGGATCGCGGTAGTCGTAAATACCGTAACTGCCGTCGGGGCAGAAGAAGTAGGCGGGCGCATCGGGTGCATTGGGGCAACTGACGTTCCCGTTCGCATCGAATGGCGTCCCATATGCGTAGATCACATTATCTTCAATCAGCGAGTGACTGTAACTCGCCGCGCCGAAGACGGCCCAGTTATGCGGCAGAGTGTAGTCAAGGCGCGTGCTCGTGTTGAAGGTGTTGTAAGTGTCCGGCGGACCCCAGGGCTGATCGCCCAGCATCGTCGAGCTATAGATTGCGTTGATGTCCGGCAGCGTCGTCCCGCCCAGAAGTTGATAGCCGCTGCCGTCACGCTCCACCTTGTGCTGGTACTCGAAATCCCCTTTCCAAATGGCCTTGGGGCTGAGCCTCCAGTCAGCCGCGCCGGTGCCCACAGCGCGCCACCCGTTGGTGTCGTTCATATAGCTCGCAATCCGTTCGCCGCCCAGGTTGAAACGTGTCCCAATCTGTTTATGGCCGCCCAGCAGCCAACCCACATCAGCCGCACCGTACGCGCTCCCGCGATGATCGGTTGCCAGATCAATCGCCTTAATTGCTGCCGGTCGCTTGGTCACAAAGTCGATCAGCCCGCCAGCATTCGCTACGCCGCTCTCCACACCGGCAATCCCTTTGAGAATCTCCACCCGTTCTTTGTTTTCGAGCGGCACATCCTGCTCGCCGGCAATTGTCATCCCGTTGACCTCTAGCCCCGTAGCCAAGTCGATGGCGAAACCCCGAATCTCATACCATCCGTAGTAGCCCACGGGCACGTAATCGTCGCCGACCGATGCATCGTTCTTCACCACGTCCGACAATAACCGCGAGACCTGGTCATTCAGCAAATCGCGCGTCACTACCGTAGCCGAAAGCGGAGTTTCTTTCAGCGGCGCCCCATCCAGCGTCCCCACTGCCACCGTATCGGGAAGATAGTTGTCTTTCTCCTCGCCGCGCACCATCACAGTCGTCGTCACGCGCGGAACCTGTTGCCCCGCGGCATTCGTCGCGGATGGCTTCTGTGCTTCAGGCGGTTGAGATGGAGTTTGACCATGGAGGCCAACGGTCGTCGCGCAGCACAACAAAGCAATCCTCACCATCGCCACGCCGCGCCTTACCCTCCGAGCGCAATTCAGAGCGCAGGGGCTGATCGCGCGCTGGTAAATGGGAAGGAATCGTTGGAATGTGCGATGGTTTGTAACGGCGGCAGCGGCTTCTGGCATAGTGTTCCCCTGTTTTCATCCAAAGGAAACAGGAGAACTAGCGCCACGATTCGAAAAGGAAAGCTGCTTCGCTTCCGAAACTTCCCACGCCGGTATTATCCGGATCGGGTTCGAGGGTATCTTCTCAGCTCCATTCGTGGAGCACCCCTGTTTCAATAATCAGATTGAAACACTCCTCAGAGAAATTTGCAAACCAAGCCAACATGAGCTCTTTGCTGGAATAGGCATGGGAACCGAAAAGCTGATTCAACTCCCGATTCGCTGGCTTGGGAGCAGCGTCAAGCCGCGCAAGAATATTCTGTAAAAAAAGAAGTCCGCCCGCCCTTCAGAAGGCCTTACATTTGTAAAGAAAACATGAATAGGTGAAGAGAAATCGTCACTACCTTAAATTCCTTTTGAAAGGGAATCCTCATGAGTCTTTTCTTCTTCCCTGGCGGTGTCCGCCTTCTTGCCGCGACGCGCTCGATCCTGGCTTGTTGTCTCCTTTTGATTGGAGCCGGGCCGGCTATTGCGCAATCAACATTTGGCTCCATCCTGGGCACGGTACGCGACTCCAGTGGTGCAAATGTCCAAGGCGCGCAGATCACTCTCGTTAATGCCGGCACATCAAGTTCGCGCATTCTTATTTCGGATTCGACTGGCAGCTTTGGCTTCAAGAACATCGACGTGGGCTCCTATACGCTGACGGTTACGGCGACAGGATTTGAGAAGGATTCACTGCCTGAAATCGAACTGACGGCGCGCGAGACCCGCCGCCTGGATGTCGTGCTGAAACCCGGCGCGGAAGACCAGACGGTGACGGTCGTAGACGACCCCCTCCCGGTGATCACCACCGATGTTTCCAACGTCGCCGAGACCAAAACCGGCACCGAGTTGGTCGACCTGCCCGTGGCCATCTACTCTCGCTCGACGGGATCCACAAGTCCCATCTCGACGCTGACCACTGAGGCCGGAGTGCAGACCGATGACAGCGGCGAACTGGCGGTGGCCGGCACAACTGCTGCTCTGCTGTCGGTCACTGTGGACGGTATCTCTTCCGTTGGAGTGGAGTACTCCGGACCCGTGAATGAAATGTTCCCGTCGTTCAACTCGATCGAAGAGATCCGGGTCTCCGAATCCAACAACAGCGCAGAGTTCGGTGGCGTGGCGGACATTACTACGGTTTCCAAGGCCGGCACCAACAAACTGCACGGCGGCCTCTTCGAGAATCACGAGAACACCATTCTCAACTCTAATAACATCTTTGCCCTCTCCAAGCCGAGGATCATCATGAATGACTTTGGTGGTACATTCGGTGGTCCGATTCAAGTCCCGCACCTTTTCAACGGTCGCGACAGCGCCTTCTTTTTTGTCAGCTACGAAGGTTTGCGGTTGCCGCGCCAGACGCCCATTGTGCTTTCTGTTCCATCGATGGACATGCGCAATGGCAATATCAGCTATTACCTGAACCAGACTTACTGCCAGCCAGATCCAACCACCCAATGCCCGAACGGGTATACCGTGTATAACCCCGATGGCTCTGTACTCACGAACTCGATCACCGGCCCTCAGGTCACGCCGAGCGCCATCACAACCAACCTGCTGAATGTGTTGATGCCCATGCCCAACCTCGGCTCTGCAGGCGCCTTCGCCAATAATTACCAGATCAACTTTCCTTCACCTATCTCTTCCAACCAGGGAGACGTTCGTCTCGATCACACAGTTTCATCGCGGCAAGCTGTCTTTGCCCGCTTCTCCTATAAGAATCGGCAGGTCACGACCGCTCCATCCGCTGCCTGCACCTTCACCTATTGCGCCGAGGCTGGAAGTCCCTTGCAGGGTGGCTACAACACGCCTGAAATCGACGAGGGCATGACGTTCGCCCACAACTTCGTCATCTCGCCTCGGCTGCTGAACGAGTTTCGTGGCGGGTATAACGCTCAGCACACCTCAGAGACGCAAAGCTACTCCACTTCCAATATCCTGAGCCAAACCGGCCTCACTGTTCCACAGCCCGATACGGCCTGGTCAGAGGCGCCGCAGGTGCTCATCAATGGCTTTATGTCTACCGGCGCTGGCAATCCCGGAGTGCAGCGCGGCCAGATCATTCAGGCGCTCGACAACGTGAGCTGGTCGCCTGGCAAGCATTCGTTTAAATTTGGAGCGGACTTCAAGCGCCTCTCCGACCACGATGACAACGTCTTCGGCAATTACCGTTCCGGCTGGTATGTCTTTGATGGGTCTTCGTCGATCGTGCAAGGATCTGCAGACCAAATCAACTACGCTGGCGAACCGTACTCAGGATTCCTGCTTGGATATCCCGACTACACCGAAGTCAGCTCCACCAACAATCCCACCATGAACGGTCGCGGCTACACCTATGCCACGTTCGCTCAGGACGACTGGAAGATTACACCCAGCCTAACGCTTAATGTCGGCTTGCGCTACGAGCTTCATCCTCCGCTGAAAGAGCAGCAGTACAACACGGCTACGTTCGATCCGGCATACTCAGCGCCCACCGGCAGCGGCCAGGAAAGCGGCGCCGTGGTTGTGTCCAATGCCAAGGCTGAGGCTGCCGCGTCATCCGCTCTCCTCGCGGCCATCGCACCCACCCCTCTACTCACCGCTTCGCAGGCCGACGTTCCCGAGGGACTTCGTTTTACCGACAAAACCGACTGGGGTCCGCGTCTCGGCTTTGCCTGGCAGCCTTATCCCGGCGGAAAAACCGTGGTGCGCGGTGGGTGGGGACGCTTCATTGAAACACCGCTCGGCTTCGCGCTGGTCTCGGGCTGGGCCGTCCACTCCAGCTACGTGGCAACCTACAATCAAGGCTATCAGTCCGATGGGGTCACTCCGCTGATCTCCTTCGCAAATCCGTTCAACACCGCTGCGGGAAGCTCCACAGGAACGGCCAGCTTCTACTATGCGTTTCCCATCCACTATCACGACCCCAGCGTGCAGCAATGGAACCTGACCCTGGAACAGGACTTCGGACACTCCATGGGCGTGCGCTTCTCCTACATTGGCAGTCACGGGAAGAACCTTGAAGCCATGGTCGACCTCAACCAGGTGCAGCCCAACCCCTATGGCTATTTCAATAGCCAGCCCGGTTCCGCTTCAACGGCAGCCTGCATCACCGATAGCGGAACCTCTGTTGCCGACCAACGACCCTATCCGTGCTGGGCCGTTGTCCAGAGCGTTTCGAACCAGGCTGAAAGCAACTACAACAGCGCTGCCGTTGAGTTGTCGCGTCACAGTGGAAAGTACATCACGTTTGACGCCAGCTATACCTACACACGCGATCTTTCCAACGCCGGCGGCGCAACGCCGAACGCGTTTGCCGTTGCCGGGGGAAGCTTCCTCACAAACCGGTTTCAACCTGGTCTCGATTATGGCAACGTGATCTACGACCGGCGTCATCGCTTCCTGGCCACCTATCTCTACAATCTTCCCTTCGGGCATGGACAACCGTGGCTGAACGACCGGTCGGCGCTCAACCGCTTGGTTGGCGACTGGCAACTGGCGGGCGTCACTATCCTGCAGAGCGGTCCGTTTCTTACTCCTTATGAACAGAGTGTCGACCCGGCCAATACCAACATTCTTACTACCATTGGGCAGGCGCGCCCTGACCAGTTGAATACTGTTTCGCCGTACGCGCCGCGGCGGACGGTCACGCAGTGGCTCAACCCGAGCGCGTTCCCTTATTTGAATCTGCAGGGGCCCAGTGGTAACGGCATCGGGAGGTTCGGCAATGCGCCCGTCGGCGGTGTTGTGGGACCCGGAACCGACAACTTCTCGTTGTCGCTGTTGAAGAATCTCTCGCTCTCTGAGAAGGGCAAGTTCCAGTTCGGTCTTGAAGCGGCGAATGTTTTCAACCACAGGAATTACGAGCCACCGAACATGCAGGTTGACTCTTCCGGGTTTGGCTCCGTCACCGCGTTGCAGACCGCCGAAGGCGCAGGGCCGCGCAGTTTGGAACTTACCGGGCGCATCAACTTTTAGGCCTGATTTGACGCCGAAATCGACATAAAAGGGCTGCTTTTGCTCTAAAAGGCTTGATTTCCGATGGCCTTTGTTTACCAAATGGATAACATAGGCTTCATCCGCATGGCCAAGGTAAAGCATTGATTCAAAGGGCCTTATCTGAGATGAGTGGGCGAATGTTTTACGAAGAAAAACAGGCGTTTCCGGGGG
>JBEKRU010000031.1:0-54321 GCA_049518435.1 Occallatibacter sp.
CGAGGGAACCGTCGGTGCTGCCGTTGTCGGCGATGACCACTTCGCCGGGGACGCCGGAGGCCGCGATGGCGACAAGGGCCTTCCGGATGCAGATGCCGAGGGTTTCAGCTTCGTTCAGGCAGGGCATCACGATGGTTATGGCGACGGATGACATTGGCAGGCCCTAGTTTATACGGAAAAGGGTGGCCTGGAGCGGGGACGGATGGGAGTGCGCTCGACGCAAGACAGGTGTAGTCCATTGGGGGACGCGCGGGCGGATGCGCTCCGCCCGGGATTGAAGGGATGGTGGTGGATCAGGATTATGGCGGATCAAAGGGATGGCGGAGTTTCGTCCTCGGGATGCAGTCTAAGAAAGCTGTCGATGGAGGACTCGGCTTCATCTTCATCGTCGGATTTCTCCAGGGTGAATACATCGCATGCCTTGTGCCACTGGCCGTGTGATTCCGGGGCGTGGGCGTGGAGTGAGACTTTGTAGGCTCCGGGTCCGTTATCTCCGATGGCGCGAGCGAGAATTGTGGCGTGGTAGGGCGGACCTGATTCGGGGATAACTAAAACGTGCTGACCGACTTCGAACATGCAAACTTTCCTCCATGGATGAATCTTTTACGGAGTGTAAAGGAAGAGTAGGATTGGTTCGCTTCTTTCCTCCGGTTTGGCGGGAGAGGAGATGCGGGGCGGAATGAGGTTCACGCGAATCTGACAGGGGGCTAATGAAAGAGTGATGTGGGTCACATCGAGTTGTATTGTTTTGCGGACAGTATGTTCCTTGAACTCGTCAGCCACGATTGTGTCATTTTGAGCCCGGTGTGGAAATGCCGAGGAATTTGCCTTTGAGAGGTTTTATGGGAACGACTGTTGCCCCCTCCACCAACCCAGCGAAACCGGCGTCCGGCCAAAAGCCCGCGTCCGCGTCCTCTGTGGTGTTTATTTTGCTGGGAATTCTGGTGCTTGCTTTAGGCGCCGCGTATCTGCTGAGAACTAACCCTGCCGCTGGAAAGTGGTTCCAGGCCTATGACCCGACTGGCCATTGGTGGCTGTCCACGATGGTTGCGGCGCTGCCGGTGGTTGTGCTGCTGGGCGCGATGGCGTTGCTGCATTTGAAGGCGCATATTGCCGCGGTTTGGGGACTGGTAACAGCGCTTACGATTGCGATTGTTGTTTACCACATGCCGGTGCGGCTGGCGCTGACGACGACGGCGTTTGGTGCGGGATATGGGCTGTTTCCCATTTGCTGGATTATCTTGCCGGTGATTTTTCTGTACCAGTTGACGGTGAAGACCGGACGGTTCACGGCGCTGCAGGAGAGCCTGACGAACATTACAGATGACGGGCGGCTGCAACTGCTGCTGATTGCGTTTGCGCTGGGAGCTTTTTTTGAGGGCGCGGCGGGGTTCGGAACGCCGGTGGCGGTGTGCGGCGCGATTCTGATCAGCCTGGGATTCAAGCCGATTCAGGCAGCGGGACTGAGCCTGATTGCGAATACTGCGCCGGTGGCGTTTGGCGGGCTGGGGATTCCGATTGTGACGCTGAACCTGGTGACCGGGATCGATGTGTACACGCTTTCGAAGATGATCGCGATCATCCTGGTGCCGTTCTGCCTGCTGGTGCCGTTCTGGCTGATTTGGGTGTATGCGGGGTTCAAGGCGATGCTGGAGATCTGGCCGGCGATCCTGGTGGCGGCGGTGACGTTTGCTACGGCTCAGTATCTGATGGCGACGTATACGGGGCCGTGGCTGGTAGCGATTGTGGCTGCGACTTCGACCATCGTGGTGCTGGTCGTGTTCCTCAGGTTCTGGAAGCCGAAGCGGATTTTGAACGCGGCGGGCGAGGACATTACAGGGCAGATTCGGCAGCGGTTTGACCACAGCACTGGGGCCACGGTGAAGGCTTGGCTGCCTTGGGTTGTATTGAGCCTGGTGGTGTTTGTGTGGGGGATTCCGCAGGTTTCAAAGCTGCTGAATACGCCGACGCTCAGTATTCCGGTGGCGGGGCTGCACAACGTGGTGTGGCGCGTTCCGCCGGTGGTTTTGAAGGCAACGGCGGAGGCCGCGGTTTACAAGCTGAACTGGCTGGCGGCAACGGGGACGGGAATTTTCCTGGCGGCGATTCTGGCTGGCCTTCTGATGGGACTGGGGCCGAAGTCGCTGGCAACATCGTTTGTTAAGACCGTGGTCAGCGTGCGGTTTACGGTGATTACAATTGCGGCGATGTTGGCTCTGGGATACGTTACGCGGTATTGCGGCCTGGACGCGACGCTGGGGCTGGCGTTTGCGAGGACGGGCGCGCTGTATCCGTTCTTCGGCACACTGATTGGGTGGGTCGGGACGGCGACAACGGGTTCTGACACTTCGTCGAATGTGCTGTTTGGAAGTCTTCAGAAGCTGACGGCGCAACAGATTAATGTCTCGCCGGTGCTGATGTGTTCGGCTAATTCGGCGGGCGGCGTGATGGGCAAGATGATTGACGCGCAGAGTATTGTTGTGGCATCGACGGCGACACAGAATTACGGACAGGAAGGAACGATTCTCCGGTTCGTGTTCTGGCATAGCCTGGTGCTGGCGGCGATGGTGGGCGTGTTTGTTTACTTGATGGCTTATGTTGCGCCGTTTACAGCTTTAGTGGCCAAGTAGCAGACAACGAGCATTAGCAGTTTCGGGGCGCCCGGGTTTCGAAGGATGAAACCTGGGCGTTCTTATTTCGTTCGCAGGAACGGGCGGTCCGGGCGGGCAGAAGGATCAGTGACCGTTGACGGAGCACCCGACCTGCTGGGTGCTTTGCTTTCCAGGCAGTTGGGATGTGATGGCGGCGAGGATGGAGTTGTAGGCGTCACGGCCCAGGGGAGTCAGCCGGTATTGCGCACGAACGATCTTCAACTGAGCTTCGGTCGCTCCCTGGGCTGTGCGGATTGTTATGTTACTTAGATGTCTGGCTGGTTCGAGCGCGGGTTTACCGGGCAGGGCTTTGAATTGGGACTCCAGGGTTCCGAGGGTTGTGTCTTCTCCCATGATGTCGAAGTGGATTAGCCCATCGGCTTCGAACTTGTAAAGGCGCGCCAGGTCCGGTCCGTTTGGAATGGACCAGGCTTTGGGACCGGCTTCACCCGCGAAACCCCAAGAGACGCAACCGATGCCAAGCAAGCCCTGAACATCATCGCCACTGAGTGTGGTAACAATCTCCGCAAGCTTGGTGCCACCTTTCTGCTCGGCCTGTGCCTGCATCTCGATGGCCAGACCGCCGGCGGAGAGTTTCTGCGTGCGCGCGACCAGGCCTGGGAGTTCCTTGGCGACACCGTGCATGGGAGTGCGATAGACGTAGAGGAGCGTGGCAATCAGCACCGGCCAGACCAGGGCTTTAATAAGGGTCACAAGCTGCTCGAGGATTTTGAGTCCGGGATTTTCCGGTTTGGCACCAGGAGGGGCGACTACGATGACGCGAGGATCTGGCGGGATGGGAGCGTCTGTTGGCGGTTTGTCTTCGTGGGTCATTCCGGGTCCGGGGGATGGATTCGGTTGCGGGCCAGCCAATGAGATTGTATTACGAGTTGGTGGAGTCCCAAGTCGGGGAACGCACGCCTGCATGTTGGCGGACAGGTGACCTGGGACCCCGGAAGGTTTTGGAGGCTAGTGGCGATTGGCCGCTTCCGCTGCCTGCTTGATCTCCGCGTACCTGTTCGATTAGTCTTTGGGCTTCAAACAGGTTGGGATGGCGCCGGGGACTCACGTCCTGGCCGACCAATTCGCCTGATGCGAAAAGCCCCAAGCACAGAAGACCACCTAGTAACATCTTGCGAACTTTCTTGGAAAATCCTACCGAGACAACTTACTCATCTGGATTGCCTCAGGCAAATGAAAAATCAACTATTCCCAGGGAGGGACTGCGGCGCGCCCCGAGGTCTCAAAGGCGCGGGAGGCGGGGGAGTGCGGCTACTCATTCAGGAACTCGTTCCAGGAGTCTTTCTTTTCCTGCGCGGTTTGTTCGGGCAGGAAGACATCGGTGGCTTTATGCCACTGTCCGGGATTTTCGGGGCCCGAGCCGATCAGCGTGACTTTATACGCGCCGCGACCTCCGTCGTCGCCTCTGGCGCGCGCGACAATCAAGGCGTCGTAGGTTACGCCCTGCTCAGTAATGACCACTACTTTTTGATCGAGTTCGAAGCTCGCCATGCGGGATTCCTCCGTGGATAGGCACGCTACGGAGTGTACCGGGTTGGGGAGGGGGTTGCTGAGCAGAGGGGAACACTGCGGGGAAGACCGGTTGGGGTCGCCTAAATGTCGGGTTTTTCCTCAGACGGGCGGGATTTCAACCGGGAATTGAGGGGTGCGTGGGGGCGGGGTGAGGGCTAGAATTTAGGTTATCTATGGCTGAATTTACGCATTTGCATTTGCATACCGAGTACTCGCTGCTGGATGGGGCTTGCGACATTACCAAGCTGGTGGAGCGGGTGGGGGCGCTGGGGCAGAAGTCTGTGGCGATGACGGACCACGGGAATATTTATGGGGCGGTGCACTTCTTCGACGCGGCTAAAAAGGCCGGTGTGAAACCGATTCTGGGGTGCGAGCTTTATATCTGCCAGAACGAGGACCATCGCGCGCCGGGGGATGGGGACGACAACAATCACCTGCTGGTGCTGGCGGAGAACGAAGAGGGTTATCGGAATTTGATCCGGATTACATCTGAGGCCAGCCTGCATGGGTTCTATCGCAAGCCGCGCGTGAGCAAGAAGTACCTGGCGGAACATGCCGAGGGGTTGATTGGGTTTTCGGGGTGCCTGAGCGGGGAGTTGTGCGAGTCTCTGCTGGGCGAAGGGAAGTATCAGAAGCTGAACGCGGACGAGCGCTATGGCGCGGCGAAAAATGTGGCGCAGCAGTACCAGGATATTTTCGGCAAGAACAATTTCTATTTGGAGATTCAGGACCAGGGGCCTGAGCAGGAGAAGCGGATTCACGAGGCGCTGTTCCGGATGGAACGGGAGATGGGGATTCCGCTGGTGCTGACGAATGACTCGCATTATTTGTGTGGCGAGGACAGCCATGCGCATGACGTGATGCTGTGCGTGCAGACGGGCGCGAAGGTGCATGACAAGGAACGGTTCCGGTTCGATAGCGACCAGTTTTTTGTGAAGAGCGCGGAGGAGATGGGGACGATTTTTCCGGATGCTCCCGGAGTGCTGGCGCGGACGCAGGAGATTGCGGAGCGGTGCAACTTGAAATTGCATGCGGTGGACAATCCGTTTCCGGAGTTTGCGGTTCCGGCGGGGCACACGATTGACAGCTATTTTGAGGAGGTTTGCCGGAAGGGGCTGCGCAAGCGGCTGGATACAGCGGTGCGGCAGCTTGAATTGCGCGGGGTGCAGCGCGCGGCGGCGCATGAGTACGAGTCGCGGCTGAATTTTGAGATTGGCATCATCAAGCAGATGAAGTATTCGGGGTACTTCCTGATTGTGTGGGACTTCATCAAGTATGCGCGGGACAATGGAATTCCTGTGGGTCCGGGTCGTGGATCGGCGACGGGGTCGCTGGTGGCGTATGCGATGGAGATCACGAATATCGACCCGATGCAGAACGTGCTGCTGTTTGAGCGGTTCCTTAACCCTGAGCGCGTGACGATGCCCGATATCGACGTGGACTTTTGCCAGAATCGTCGCGGCGAGGTGATTGAATATGTCACGCGGAAGTATGGGCGCGAGCAGGTGGCGCAGATTATCACGTTCAATACAATGGCGGCCAAGGCTGCGATCAAGGATTGCGGGCGCGCGCTGGATATGCCGTATGGCGATGTGGACCGGATTGCGAAGCTGATTCCAACGACGGTGGGGATGACGATTGACGAGGCGCTCGAGGAGGTTGCGGAGCTCAGGAAGATTTACGATACCGACCCGGTGATCAAGGAACTGATTGATACGGCTAAGAAGCTGGAGGGGTTGGTGCGTGGTGCGGGCGTGCATGCGTCCGCGGTGGTGATTGCGCCGCGGCCGCTGACGGAGCTGGTGCCGCTGAACAAGACGAAGAACGACGAAATTGTTACGGCGTATGACATGAAGTCGGTTGAAAAGATGGGCCTGCTGAAGATGGATTTTCTGGGCCTGGCTACGCTGACGGTGATTACGGATTGCGTGAAGCTGATTGAGCAGACGACCGGGGACAAGATCGATATTGACATGGTTCCACTGGACGATCCGGACACGATGAAGAAGGTGTTTCACACGGCACTGACTTCGGGAGTGTTCCAGTTTGAATCGAGTGGAATGCGGGACATTTTGCGGCGTTACAAGCCGGACACGGTGGAAGAACTGACGGCATTGAATGCGCTCTATCGGCCGGGGCCGATGGACATGATCGACGACTTTGTTGAGCGCAAGTGGGGACGGCGCAAGGTTGAGTTCATGCTGCCGGAGCTTGAGGGAATCCTCAAGGATTCGCTGGGCGTGATTGTTTACCAGGAGCAGGTAATGCGGATCGCCAACGTGCTGGCGAGTTACAGCCTGGGCGAGGCGGATTTGCTGCGTCGCGCGATGGGAAAGAAGAATGCCGAAGCGATGGCGGAGCAGCGCGAACGGTTCCAAAGTGGCGCGGCGGCACTGGGGCATCCGAAGGCTCCGGTGAACGAGATCTTCGACCAGATGGCGAAGTTCTCGGGATATGGATTTAATAAGTCGCACTCGGCTGCTTATGCGCTTGTTGCTTACCAGACTGCTTATTTGAAGACGCATTATCCGGTGGAGTTTATGGCGGCGCTGCTGACTGCGGAAACTTCGAAGCCGGAGAATGTGGTGAAGTATATCGGCGAATGCAGGGAACTGGGCATCAGCGTGCTGCCGCCGGATGTGCAGATTTCCGGAGCGCAGTTTACGCCGTTTGTGAGCGGTGAGGGGCAGGCGATTCGGTTTGGGCTGGCGGCGGTAAAGAATGTTGGCGGGAATGCGATTGAATCGATTTTAAAGGCGCGGCCGGAAGTGGGCGGGCGGTTCAAGAGCTTCTGGGAGTTCTGCGAGAAGGTGGATTTGCGGGTGATGAACTCGCGGGTGATTCAGTCGCTGATCAAGGCCGGGGCGCTGGATTCGCTAGGGACGCGGGCGGCGCTGATGAAGAGTGTCGATAAGGCGATGGAGCGGGCGCAGAAGGCGCAGAAGGATGCGGCGCAGGGACAGACGGGGTTGTTCGGCTTGTTCGACGAAGGACCGCGGGCGGGGCACGATGCGGACGAGTTGCCGCGCGTTGCGGATTGGGAAGAGGGCGAGCGGCTGGCCAATGAGAAGGAGGTGCTGGGATTCTTTGTGTCGGGGCATCCGCTGGATAAATATGCAGAAAAGCTGCGCAATTTGTCGGGTGTGATTTCGACCGCGGAGGCGCTGGAACGGAAGCCGCCGGAGAAGCGTTGGGGATCGCAGGCGGACCCGGCGGATGAGATTCAGGTGGCCGGGATGATTCTGGGGCTGCGGGTGCAGAAGACCAAGCGCGAAGGGAAGCTGTATGCGCAGGGGTGGCTGGAGGACGCGGCGGGCAAGATTGAGATTGTGTGTTTTCCGCGGGACTATGAGAAGCTGGCGAACCAGTTGAAGATGGAGGCGCCGGTTCTGATGCGGGGAACGCTGACGGGCGATGATGAGTCGGCGCCGAAGATTTCAGTGAGCTCGATTGTGTCGCTCGATGAGGTGCAGGTGAAGCTGCCGATGGGGGTGCGGATCCGGATCAATTTGGATAAGGCGACGGAGGATATGTTTGCCGGATTGAAGTTGGCGGCGGACGGTGCGCCGGGGCCGGGGAAAGTGATGCTGCATCTGGAGAAGAAGGGCGAGTGGGCGGTGATTCTGGAGCCAGAGGGGATGAGCGTGGCGGCGGATAAGGGATGGGTGGAGCGGGTGGAGTTGTTAGTGGGCAAGGGGACGGTGCAGGCGGTGGGGTAAAGGCAGGGAACAGGGAATAGGGAATGGCGCGGACTCGGTTGGCGGTTATTCACCTGTTTTGTATCTCTTCATGAATACGCTGAATTTCGATGTGTCTGGTTTGATTTGGCCGGTGTGTCTGCCTAATTCCTGATATTGATCCGTTTTCAATTCGTATGCTGGCCATGCAGGGAGGCCGGGGCCATTGGGGCTTGAGGTTTTTGCGAATTGTGTCCAGTATCCTATGAGTCGCTCGGACATTGGCTCGTCGTCGGGGCTGGTGACCCAACTCTTCCAATAGCGCTTGCTTAACAGAATGCTTTCTTCGCTGTGAAACGCTCCGAGGGGTTCGAATTCTCCGCTTCCAACATAGGTAAGGCTGTAAAGGAAAGCGTTCTGCCCGGCGGCTGCGGTTTCACGCGCCAGGAGCCACGCCCCAAATCCAAAATCATCATCTGTCGCGATCGCGAGGAAAGCCTTCGGAACATCGTTGTCCGATTTTGCGGGATAGGCCGCGAAGGCTTCATCGGCGAGTTGATGAAAGTTTTTCTGTAGCCATTGGCGATACTCCGCGACCGTTTTCGGGCGGTAGGACTTTCCTCCAACCAGGGGACTCGCGAAGATGGATACTTCATCTGCGTTGCTGCCGACGATTATCGGAATGTGCGCCTGCTTCCCCTCTGCAAAGATGCGTTCGGGCTGATCGGGCAGCGCCCATTTGTCCACGATGGGATTGAAGTCGATCTCCTGATTCTTCGCTGCTTGCTGAAGCAAACGATCGGCGGGGACTGCGCGGAGGCTTTCGATTGCGGAGTCGTTGTCGCCTGAGACACCGAATTGTTTTGCAAGCGTTTTTCCCTGTGTTTCGGCTTCGGCAAGTGTGGGGGAACTGGAGTCGACGCAAAAGCCGCTTTGCAGGATCGCTTTCTGAAACAGGACCGTGGCAAGGGGAGAAGCCATAAGATCGCAGATATCAAGCGAACCGGAAGAGGCACCGAAGATGGTTACGTTTGCGGGGTCGCCTCCGAATTGCGCTATGTTCGTTTGTACCCACTTGAGCGCCTGCATCTGGTCGAGTATTCCGTAGTTTCCTGAGACATGCTGCGCAGACTCAGCGGTTAAACCTGGGAGCGACAGGAAGCCGAAAGCGCCAAGACGATAGTTGATGCTGACGACGACTACACCGTGTTTGGCCAGCACGGGTCCGAGTGGCGGCCACTCCTGCGAGCCTTCCACGTTGCCGCCGCCGTGGATCCAGACCATTACCGGAGCCTTCTGTGCTGGGCTTGTGGGGGATGAAGTGCTGGATGCGACGGGCAGGTTGGTGGTCCACACATTCAGAAAGAGACAGGCTTCGTTGGTTACCATTTCTTTGCGGCCCAGCATTTCAGGAAGCCAGCCGCTGGGTAGTTGCGGACAGGCCGGACCGAAGGCCTTCGCGTCGCGCATGCCAGACCATGAGGGAACAGATTGAGGCGCGCGCCAGCGGAGATTTCCGACTGGCGCTGCGGCATAGGGGATGCCGAGGAAAGCAACGTCGGCGGGGTTGGCGTCGAAGGTTGTTCCGCGCAGGGTTCCTGCATCGATCTTTACAGTGGGGGCGGGCGACGCATGAACGCAAATTGCATTGCCTGCGAGCAGCAAAGCGACAAAGAGGATTGTGCCGGGTTTGCGCCTCGGTATGGATTGGCAAACGAAATTGGCATGCATGGAGCGAGTGACCATCATTGGATTCAATCGTAAGTGAGGAGCTGCTTGAGCGCTACCGCTCCGCACGATATTGGCGCGGAGCGGCTTGAATTGGAGCTAGAGGATGCGGGCTACGGCGGGGATGCGGCGGAGGGTTGCGGATGTGGCCCAGCTGAGGAAGAACGCGCCGGGGAAGACGATGAAGAATTTGGCTGCGCCGGGGATTGAGGCCGGGAGCAGTGCGTATTGCATCCAGCTTACGAAAGTGTAGTGGATTAGATAGATGGCGTAGGAGTTTGCGGCGAGGCTGTCGAAGACTCTGGATCGGGATTGCGCGAAACGCAGGAAGATGGCCAGGAACGCGAAGCATGTTGCGGCGCAGGAGAAGACAAATCCAGCGTCGGCGGCGGTGGCCAGCGCGGGCGATTTGCCGTATGAGGTAAATGCGGCGATGGTGAGGGCGGTAGCTACCGCAAAGAGGATCAAAGATGCTGCGAGCCAGAGTGGCCAGCGGCGGGCAAGTTTGCCCTGAGGGGCGAGCAGTCCGTGGTCCAGTCCCCATGCGCCCACTCCCACCCCGGTGAGGAAGTACACGAGGTAATGAAGAATGCGGCTGGTTTGAAAAGTGAATGGGCCGAATGTCCACCATGCCAAGGAGGTGAAGTGGTGCGCCAGGGGCATGTAGGCAATTGCGGTAATGGCGATGAGTGCGGCAAAGAGGATCACCGGTCTGCGGTCTGCGCCGGAAGTAAGAGCGCCGAGTTTCAGGCCCCAATTCGGCAACAGGAGAAAGAGAAGCGCGGCAATGCAATCGAATGCGAGGAGGACTGCGATGAACCACGCGGCGCCGACTGGCCAGTTGCCCAGGGCTAGCCATTGATGCCAGAAGCCTGGAACGCCGGTGTGGCCGGATATTTGCAGGTAGGTGGGGTAGTAGGCGAGCGGGGCGAAGATGGCGGCCACGATGAAGGGCAGCCCGAGGCGGAGCAGGCGGTCGCGCAGGAAGGTGGCAGCGCCCTTTTTGGCGAGGCCATGCCAGACGAAGAGGCCGGACAGGAAGAACATGAGCGACATGAAGAATGTGTCGTTGAAGCCGACCAGCACTGATGCGCCGAACCATTTGTGCGGATCGACCACTGGAAACGCGCCCCACCAGCGGGGTTGGGGGAGGAGCGAAGCGGGCGGGGGCGGCGCGTAAGGGTGGTAAGCGAGCGCCGCATGATGCGCGACGACCAGCGCAACGATGAAGGCGCGGAGATATCCGATGGCGTTGTTGTACTTTTTGGTGAACGGGGCGGGGGCGGCGAGAGTCGAGGTTGCGGCGGACATTGCGGTCTCCTTTGCGGGGTAGGTGAGCCCGCGCCATTTGGCGAGGGGTGGGTGGTGGGTGGGCGGTTCTTGCAATTCGAGAGGGGCGAATTCAAGGCGCAGAACGGCTTGCCCACACCTGTTGGGTACTGAGCGCGGCTGGGTTTCGGGGTTGGCTTGCGCGGTTACACCGGTTGGGACCGCCTGCGTGCTGCGAGGACGATTTTGGTGACTTCGATGGCGACGATGATTACCACCAGGACCATTCCAAGCGGGAAGACGGTCACTGACCATTGATTGATGGCGTTGGTGATCTCGGTGGCTTTTTGCGCCGTTAGGCTGGGGCCGTTCATGCCGGCGACAATGCCTGTTCTGAGGAGCAGGCAGAATAGGACGGATCCGAAGAGTGAGTTGAGGACGCGCAGCGCAGCTTGCAGCCAGTTGAATGAAGGACGAAGGAGGCTATAGGCGGCGGTTGCGGCGGAGATGACAAGTTCCAGCAGGTAGCACCAGAAAAACCAGATCCATTGCGGCTTGAGAGCGATGTGCAGAGACTCGCCGAAGGAAATGACCGTTCGATCCATATAGGCGGCCCACCAGGCGACAGCGAGTATGAGGATGGCGAGCTCGAAGGCGGCGTTGGTGCGCGTATTGAGGTTGGGATTGCGGACGGGAGGGAGCTTGCGCGGGTCCCAGTTCTCGAGCCAGTGAGACTTGGTTTGGACGCGTTCGAGGATGGCGAAGATGAGCGTTACGGTTCCGGCAGCGACGAAGGACATGGTCCATAGGTGGCCGGAAATCTGTGCGAGGATGTTGAACCATGCCGGAATGCCCTGAACGGCCGAAAACGACGGGCGCACGATGAGGAGGATGAGCGAGACGATCAGCCACGGGACGAGATAGAACAGGAGAGCGACCTTGAGGCTAAAGAGGTAAATGGGATAGAGGACGGGGCCGATGAGGGACTCCTGTGGGCGGAAGCTGCTGGCGACCAGGCAGGGGCGGCCGCGGCGCTTGAGGATTTCCTCGATTTCCGTCTGGGTGAGGTGGCGGTCGAGGACGGATTCGCGGTCTTCGATCTGGGCCTGGAGGTCGGCCGAGATTTCTGCGGCGATGTCGTCTTTCTGTTTCGCGGGGAGCCAGAATTTTACGGCCTGGAGATAACGATTAACGAGTTCCATTGCTTTGAGCTCCTTTGGCTTGCTCCTTCAGGATTTGTTCGAGAGAGAGATCGATGCTGCGCCACTCGGCGAGCAATTGTTCAAGGACGCGGGCGCCTTCGGCGGAGAGGAGATAGAAGCGCTTCTTGCGCTTTTCTTCCTCGCGCCACTGGCTGTCGAGGAGGCCCTGGGTTTCGAGGCGGCGGAGGAGCGGGTAGAGCGTGCCTTCGTCGATGTCGAGGCCGTGGTCGGAAAGGGTTTTGCGCAGGGTGTAGCCGTATTGCTCCCGGCGCAGGGCGGCGAGGACGGCCAGGACGACGGAGCCGCGTCGGAGTTCGAGCCGGAGGTTTTCGAAGGATCCCTGGGTCATGGGTGCACCGTGTCGTACATAGTGTGTCATACATACTGTGCAACACACAGTATTGAATGTCAAGGGAATATTTTCAGGGATCAGGGATCAGGGATAGGGATCAGGCCCGTGGCTGAAGCCACTCTAGTTTTAAGCGAGGATTCAGGGGTCTCGACCTACATTGTGGGTACCCCACCCCTGAATCTTCCGTATTTTCGAATCTTCGTTTTCGGTTCTCTATTGAGCTACGAGTTCAACGCGTCGATTCAGACTGCGGCCGTCTTCGGAAGTATTGGAGGAGACGGGTGAATAGGGTCCCGCGCCAAAAGACTGCAGACGGTCCGGGGCGACGTGATATTGCGAGATTAGTACTGCTACCACGGCTGCGGCGCGTCGTTTGGAGAGGTCGAGGTTTGCTGCTACGGGACCTACATTGTCGGTGTGGCCGACGACGAAGATCTTGAGCTTGGCATTCTGCTGCATGAGTTTCACGATCTCCTGCAGGGCAGCGCTGGATTCGGGTTTTACGTCCGCTTTGGCGGTATCGAAGAGAATGCCGGGGACGACAACGTGGCCGTTGCCGGTGAGTCCGCCGGAGAGAACTGCGGCAGTGGCGACGACATCCTGCGTGACTGCGATTTCCTTGAGGATGATCTCGCGCATGCCGTCATGGTTTCCGAAGAAGTCGAATTTGATCCAGGTTTTGCCTTGATGAACAATGAAGTCGCTCTGAGTCTGGGTGGGATCTTGTTCGAAGGTGTACCCGGCGGTGTGCAGGGCGGTGGAGAGATTGCGTATGACCTGGGGAAAGCTGACGGTAGCCGGGAATTGGTAGACGATGCGAGTGAGATCGCCCTCGAGATGTTTACTGGTACGGTCTTTCAAGGCGAAATCGAAGGTATCGTCGGCCATATGAGTGCAGCCGGTGATGGTGCTGCCGGGGATGCGGCTGATAAGGGGCGAGTCGGTGCAGCCTTTGGCGTCTTGGGCGGAGGCTGTGGTGGTGACGATAGAGGCGGCCGCGGCGAGTAGCAGCAGGCAGTGGAGTGGTTTCACGTTTTCTCCTTCGGAAGGTCGGTATGTAGTGCGGAGTTCCCTGGTCTCACCGTCGAGACAAGGGGTATCCAGCAGAGTTTTGGATGGGAGCGGACGTTATTGGACTGCGAAGCTGTCGCCGGACATGCCGCGGTTGCCGATTGGGGTATCGGTATAGCCGGAGGGGCCGGTTTTGTTGTAGGTGACGATGGTGGTTCCGACGTCGCGCGACATGAAGCACCAGCCTTTGAGGCCGGGTTTTTTGGGATTGGCATGGGCTTCCCAGGCCATGCCATTTGTGAGGAGGATGTAAGTGTAGTTGGGATCGGTTTTGTTGGGATCGAACTTGAGATGCTCGATGTTCTTGCCTTCGGGGGGGTAGGAGGCGGTGAGGATCTGGTTGAGCGGGCAGACCTTCTGGAGGGTGAGCTGGCAGTTGTGCTCGATTACTTCAATGGCAGAGAGGAAAAAGTAGGCGATCGCCTCTTCGCGTTTGACCTGAACTTTGGCGCCGGCTGCGTCTTCGATGTCAACGGTTGCCTTGGTGGCGAAGGGGCCGGTTGTGGGCGTGGGGCCGGAGGAGGCGCCAGAGGCTGCGGCTTCGGCCGATGCGGCAGCACCGGCGGCGGAGTAGATGGAGGCGACTTCGTCGGCACTGAGGGCGCGGTTCCAGATGCCTGCGTCGTCAATGGATCCGTGGAACCAGCGGTTGGCAAAAACGGAGCTTGCTCCGATGGTGAAGACATTCACTTTGCCGGATATGCCGCCGCCCTTGTCGGTGGCAACGGGCTTGCCGTCCCAGTAAATGACGCGTTTCTGAGTCGTTTTGTCCATGGTGGCAACGACCTGATGCCACTGGCCGATGAGGGAGTTGGGTGCTGGTTTGTATTCGACGTGTCCGCCCGAGGCGGTGAAGAACTTGACACTGTTGTCGTTCTCGATCTGCAGGTCGAGGTCGTTGCCGTTTTCAGATTCTCCGGCGATGTAGAAGTAGTGGCCGACTTGCGAGGGAAGGTCAACCAGGTTGATCCAGGCCATGAGGGTTGCTGCGCCTGCTACTCCACCCTTCTGGGTGGTGATGAAAGAGGCAGTTTTACCGTCCAGATTTATGTGGCGGCTGTTGACGGTGGTGACCGGCGCGCCGGAAATGGCGATGCTTACTGAGCCCGTTGCCTTGTAGGTGGTGGTGCCGACCTGGCTTTGGCCGGAGGTGGAGTCGAGGCGATAGAAGGCGAGCGGGTGGGTGTTCGCGACGGTGGTGGGGAAGTCGGTTTGGGCGTGGATGGCGATGGAGGCGAGGGCGAGGAGAGCGAGAACTGCAGGGGTGGTGCGGGTTTTCCGGAAGACAAACATTTGAGATGTGCCTTTCTGGTGGGTCCGACTGAGCGACGGCCCCGGTGGGGGAATGGAGCTGCTTGGGCCTGCTGGTAAGTTCAGCACAGTCTATTGCATGGCAACGAGGCTTTCAATTCTAAAATGAGGGTTTTTTGACTATAAACAGTCATCCCATCCATGCCTGTGGTTCGGCCCGGATGGGATGATTGCCCCCTGGTGAATTCTGATGGAAGCTAATCGGTGGGGGTAAGGAAGTAGGCCTCTACGGCACGCATGAGGGAGGTGCGGTCGAGGTAGGGCGTCCTGCCTTCGTATCGTGCGGCCCAGCGGACCTGGTTCACGATGTCCCGAGGATGGCAGGAGCGGAGTTCCTGTTTGAGGGTTGTGCGGATGAAGTGGATGAGATCGTTGCAGATTCCGTCTTCCCACAACACGGACTGCTCCTTGGCGTAGCGGCGGAAGATCTCAGAGAACTGTTCTTCGGTGCAGGCGCCAATCTTGATCTTGGTTTGAATTCTGCGCAGGAAAGCCTGGTCGACGAGATCGGCGGGATCAATGTTGGAGGCAAAAACGATCAGCATCTCGAAGGGCATTTCAATCTTTTTGCCGCCGGCGAGGGTGAGGAAGTCGATGCGGCGATCGAGAGGGACGACCCAGCGGTTGAGCAGCTCTTCCGGGCGGACGCGCTGGCGGCCGAAGTCATCGATGATGAGGACGCCGTTGTTGGCCTTCATCTGCACGGGGGCGACATAGAACTTTGACTGCGGATTGAACTGGAGGTCGAGCATCTCGATGGTGAGTTCGCCGCCGACGAGGATCTTGGGGCGCTGGCAAAGGACCCAGCGCTCGTCGTGGTCGCCGCCTTTGGAATTTGTCGAGCGCTTATGAATGGACGGGTCGAAGACGGTTATGACCTGGCTATCGATCTCGACCGCATAAGGGATCCAGACATCGTCTTTGGAAAGGACGTTTGACAGGGTTTCAGCGAAGGTGGTCTTGCCGGTTCCGGCAGGTCCGTAAAGGAAGACGGCCGAACCCGAGTTGAGGGCAGTGCCGAACTGGCGCAGTTTATCCTGATCGACGACAAGATGGGCAAATGCGCGCTCGACGTTGGCGGGGCGCACGTCTACATCGCGCACGCTCTGCTTTTTCACCTGCTCGACGTAGCTCTCGAGGGTAACTGGCGCAGGGCCGGCATACTGGCTATGAGAAAGCAGTTCAGTGGCGCGGTTGCGGCCTTCGGTGGTGATGGAGATGTGCGGGATGTTGCCGGCCATGCCGGTGACCTGGCAGAAGCGCTCACTGCGCATGTGCACGAACAACTCGGTGCCCACTTCAAAGGCGAGGCGCATTTTTTCAGAGAGCTCAAGGACAGAGAGAGAGCCAGAAACATAGAGGATTTTGAGAGCGAGATCCTCCAGAAACGCCTTGCGGACGCCGAGTTCCTCAACTGCCTGTGGCCTTTGTTCCGGACCGGAAAAGAGTCCGTTTTTGAAGAAGTCATCCATTTGCAGCATGGTGGCCATAATGTCCTCTTGAGTGTGCTGCAACTATAACCTCATGGTTCAGTGGGAAGGATTCCCTCTTTGGTCCAATTAAATGCAACGTTTGCCGGGAGTTATGACACTTTAGGGTCAGCAGCGGCAAAGGGACGCGGCCCAGTTGCGGATGGAGGCGGGACTGATGGGTTGGCCATTGGCTTCAGAAGCGGCTAGCTGGACGGCGAAGTTGCCGATGGTGGAGCTTTCCGGGTGACCGATCTCGACGGGGAGGCCGGTGCGCTGCGCGGTGAGCCGGGTGAGGAGTTTGTTGCGGCTGGCGCCGCCGAGGATGTGGATTCGGGTGAACTTGCGGTTGAGCATGTGTTCGAGACTGGTGCGGGCGGAAGCGTAGCGGGCGGCGAGGCTCTCGAAAATCAGGCGGGCGATCACAGGCTCGTTGCCGGCCACATCGGGGATGGGCGCGTGGCCGAGGCGAGCCAGTTCGCTGTTGATGCGGGCGGGCATGTTGGAGTCGAGCATGAGGGTCTCAGCGTCCATGTCGAGGAGGGCTGGCGGTTCACAGACCGTGGCCTTCTGAATGAGCTCTTCGATATTCCAGTGGCGGCCTTCGGCAGACCAGCTATCCATGCATTGTTTGAGCACCCACATGCTGTTGATGAGGGAGTGGACGAGCAGATCGCCGGTGGCAGAGCCGAGGTTGGTGTATCCGGCGGCGAGGGCTTCCGGGGTGGTTACGGGCAGGTTGTTTCGAGTGCCGACGAGCGACCAGGTTCCGGAGGAGATGTAGAGCGTGGAGTGGAGGCTGGAGGGGATGCCGGCGATGGCGGAGGCCGTGTCGTGGCAGGCGGGGGCGATGAGCTTGGTGTCGCGGAAGGCGACGAGTTGAGTAAGAGAGCCGGTGAGTTGGCCGACGATGGTGCCGGTGGGGACGATGGGCGGGGCGGCGTCGATGGAGAGATCGAGGAGGCGGAAGAGGTCGCGGTCCCAGTCGCCGGTTTTGAGGTCGACGAGGCCGGTGTGGGTGGCGTGGGAATGCTCAGCTACGCGGCGGCCGCCTAGCCAGTAGAGGACGAATTCGGGCATGGTGACCCAGGGGGAGTGCGCGTCGATGCCGCTGCTTGGGTCGGCCATGAGCTGGCAAACGGTGTTGATGCGATGGGGCAGGACGCCGGTGCGATTGTACAGCTCGAGGGGCGGGATGATTGAGTCGGCAATGGCTTTGGTGGCGACGGTGCGTTCATCGCGATAGCAGAAGGGGGCGTGGAGCGGGGCCCCTTCAGGATTGAGGCGAACGTAGTCGACGCCCCAGGAATCGACGGCAATGGAGGCGATGCCTTCGGGGGCGGCGGAGGCGGCTTTGCGAAGGCCGATCTCAAGGCCGGTGAGGATGGTGGCGAGGGGCCAGTGCATGGAAGAACCGCTATGGATGGGGCCGTTGGGGATGCGATGGATGACTTCGGTGGATGGTTCATCGTCCTTCCAGCGGAGCAGGGAGACGCGGCAGGATTCGGCGCCGAGGTCGATGGCAATGCGGGCGGGCTCTTGCATGAAGAGGGACAGACTCCAGAGTTCTGCGGTAAGGCAGGTCAGTTCTTCAGATTGCTAACAACTGTAATTGGTCTATCCGGGAAAAGGTCCTCTGGTTCGACGGGCCGCCATGACGAACTTTTTTCGTGCGAATCTTCCAGCACGTAGACTTCTCCCGATCGTTTCTCCCTGAACCATCGCTCACTTCGTGGATGCACGCGCTTGATTCCCACGGGAATCTCCTGCACCCAGCCCTCCTCAAGCGCGATGGCTAGCTTGCGATGGAACTCCCTATAGACCCATTCCGACTCGAACACATGCAGGTCGTACATCTCTGTGAAGATCGACATGTTGATTCCTACTGTATTCGCACGACGGTCAGGGTTCTGGACCTTCTTATCTGAGGAAGGCTTCGGTTAGGCCGCCGTCTACGGGGATGATGTGGCCGGAGGTGCAGCGGGATTTGGGACTGGCGAGGAACAGGATGGCTTCCGCGCAGTCGGTTGGGTCAATGGGCTGATGGGTGAGGGTGCGCTTGGCGTAGAAGCCGGCGAGCAGGTTGCGGAGTTCGTCGTCGGAGAGCGAGTCTTCGAAGGGGATTTTGTACTTGGTGAGGGATGCGCGGACGCGGTCGCGGGGGAACATGGTGGATCCCTTGACTACCGTGGCGGGGCTGATGCCGTTGACTCTGACTTTTGGGCTGAGACCGACGGCAAGTTCCTTGATGAGGTGCGAGAGGGCGGCCTTCGAGACGTCGTAGGCTTCAGAGCCGCGCTTGGCGACGACGGCGTTGGCGGAGCTGGTGAGGACGATGACGGCGTCGAGGTCCTGCTCGGCGAAGGGCTTGGCAGCTTCGTCGGCGAGAAGGTAGTTGGCAGTGACATTGACGTCGAGGGTGGTGGCCCAGAGGGCGTCGGGAATGATGCCGTCGGGCGTGGAGGGAAAGAGCGCGGCGGTGTTGATGAGGATGTCGAGGCCGCCGAAGGCTGCGATGGTGGCTTTGATTGCGCTGAGGATGGATTCGCGGTTGCGGATGTCGACGGGGGCGACGGCGGTGAATTCCTTTGAGGTGACGGAGGCCAGTTCAGCAAAGACACTTTGCGCGCCAGCTTCATCGCGGTCGGCGACGACAACGTGGGCGCCGCGGGCAGCTGCAAGGAGGGCGACTTCGCGGCCGATACCGCTGCCGCCGCCGACAACGAGAGCGATGCGACGGCTGAGCTCTTTCTCAGGAGGCTGACGGCGGATTTTGGCTTCTTCCATGGCCCAGTATTCGATGCGGAAGGCTTCGAGGGCTGGAAGGGCGACGTAGTTGGTGAAGACTTTGAAGCTGGCGGGATCGTTGGCGGGGCCGCACTGCGGGAGGGTGCCGGTGACTTCGCCTTCGGAAAGTAGCGATGCGCCTTCCATTACGTGGATGGCGTTGGTGTAAAACTCGCCGGTGATGCGGGCTTCGGTCTTGTTTTTGCCGAAGCTGAACATCCCGAGGCCCTGGATGAGGACGACGGTGGGGCTCTGGTCGCGCAGAGCAGGCGAATCGGGCGTGGCGAAGGAGTTGTAGTAGTCGCGATACTGCTGACGGTACTCGTCGAGGGACGCGATGATTTGCTGCTTCAGGGTTGCGATATCGGCGTTGGCGGGCCAGGGAATGAAGAGCGGGCGGATCTTGGTGCGGATGAAGTGGTCGGGACACGAGGTGCCGAGGAAGGCAAGGTCTTTGGCGTGGGTAGAGTTGACGAATTGGAGGACGTCGGGGGCGTCGGAGAAGCTGGAGATCCACCTGTTTTGGGTGCTGACGCGGCCACGGAGGTAGGGGGCGATTTCAGTGGCTAGTTCGCGACGATTCTCGCGGGCGGGAACGAGTTCTCCGCCGAAACGGATGTGGCCTTTAGCATTGCCGTGACGCTCGATAAACTGGCCGATTTGATCGATTAGGGTGATGGTGTTGAGATAGCACTCGCGCTGGGTCTGTCCCCAGGTGAAAAGGCCGTGGCCTCCGAGGACGATGCCGTCGCAGGCGGGGTTGTCTTTGATGGCCTGGCGCATCATGAGGCCTAGCTCGAAGCCGGGGCGCTGCCAGGGAACCCAAACCAGGGTGTGGTTGAATTCACGGTTGAATTCGTTCATTTTGTCGAGGCCATTGGCGGAGGCGGCGAGGGCGATACCCCAGTCGGGATGGAGATGGTCGACGTGCGGGAAGGGCAGATAGCCGTGGAGCGGAGTATCAATGGAGGCGGCGACAGGGTTGTTTTTGAAGGCGGCGATGGCGTACATGGGGACCATGTCGTCTTCGTGGTCGACGCCTTTGTAGCTGCGCTCCAGCGATAGAAGCTTTTGCTGGTATAGGGTGGCGAAGCCGGTGCGCTTGATGCTGCCGAGATCGCCGCCGGAGCCTTTGACCCAGAGGACTTCGACGGGCTCCCCGGTGAGGGGATCGATTTCCGTGACCTTGGAGCTGGTGTTGCCGCCGGCGAAGTTGGTGAGGCGGAGATCGGAGCCGAGGAGGTTGGAGCGGTAGCGGAGGAGTTCGGGCTCGTCGAGAGTGGAGGCCAGGCTGGAGTCCCAGCGGTCTTCAAGGAATTTGAGGGAGGCGGGAGCTAGGGTTGCCTGGGTCATAGACACCACTTTAGAAGAGATGGGTGAAGCGACGGTTCAATGATACACCTGAAAGCAATAGGGAATCTATTTCCGTAGAGAATTTTGTTCCACTTAACGCGACCTGGATGGATCGCGTCAGTTTGGCGAGGGCTGCTCGATTTTGTCGATTACGAGGACGTCTACGGGGCCTTTGGTGGATTCGAGCTTTAGGCCTAACTGCTCCTGAATCGCAGTGAAGAGTCCGGGCGGGGCGTTGGGGTCGGGTGCGCCGTTGAGCAGCGGGGGCGGGGCGTCGTCGGGCGTCCAGCGGAGGGTCAGGTCGTAGCGACCGGTGAGTCCGGTTTTGTTGACGACTACGCGGCCTTGCGATTGCGCCAACTCACGAGCTAACAGCGCGATGGTGTCGTCGCTTCCGGCGATGTGCATGCGGGAACGGCCAGTGTCGATGGTGGTCCCCTCTCGGGCGGAGGGCTGGAATTTCGGTCCGCCTTTGGCGAGGACTAGATCGTAGATGGGAAGCTCGCGGGTCTCATTATGCGCTGTAAGCGTGAATCGGTCCGCGAGAAGCAGCTGCACCATGAGCCGCTTTTGTTGTGCCGCGTCTTGAGACGACATGGCTTTCAATCGGGCGTCCTGCGTAGGGTCGGACTTGGCGTCTATGTCGTACATCGCTGAGTTGAGCCAAGGAGGACCGCTGAGAATCTGGGACTTGGGCAGGTTGTATGCGTACTGAATCAGGTCGCGGATGGAGAGATTGCCGGTGCGGAAGTGGCTCTCGTGGATATCGTTCCAGATGTGGTTGTGTCCGTCCGGGGAGGGGGGCGAAAGATGGATGGAGATGACGTCGAAGCTGGGTGCCGGTTCGCCTTTAGGTGCCTGCGCGATGGTCGCGAAGGGCAAGAGAAATGCCGACACGAGCACGATTGAAACTCGCAGCATCGCTTCACCTCTTCTCCCCAGGGTCAATCACAACGACGCTTGCTATGACCTTCGCGCTCGAACTACCTTTCCTGCTCGGCACCGAGGGTTTCTGGTGTTACGGCTTTGTGGCGGACGTAGTTGTAGGGCGGGACCGTGTAGCCGCGGAGCAGGGCGATGCCTAGCTGGATGAGGCGGGGGCCGTAGGTTTCAACTTCATGCGAGATGGAGCCGACGAGGGCGCTCTTGCCGGAGCGCATTTCTTCAATGGCTTCGGGGATGCAGTCCTGGCCGACGATGGCGAAGTCAGCCTCGCGGCCGGCTGCGCGGACAGCGTCGAGAACGCCAAGGGCGCTGGAGTCGGTGGCGGCGGCGACGAGGAAACGCTCGCCCTTGCGGCGGCCGCGGAGCACATCGGAGATGGCAAGCTGGCTGGGCTGGCGCATGCCGCGGCCATCGAGCTGAATGAAGCGGTCGGGGGTTAGTTCGGGAAGGCGCGCGCGGATGCCGTCGAATGCGCCGGTGATGCGGCTCTGGACGAAGCTGCCTGCCTCGGAGAATCCGACGCCGAGGACCCAGTCGACTTTGCCTTTCCACTTGCGGAGGGCGTGCTGGGCGAGCATGGATCCGGCTTCAAAGCCGACCTCGAAGTTGTCGACGCCGAAGTAGGTGGCGTTGGGGTGGGGAACATCAATGGCGACGAGGGGGATGTCGGCCTTTTTGAAGATGTAGGCGACGCGCGGGGCAACGCGTTCTTCGACCTGGAACTCGAGGACGAGGTCCACGCGCTTGGCGACGAATTCCTCGGCATTCTGGATGGCGACGTCTGGATCATAGCGGTTATCGAGGATGAGCAACTCAACGCCGGAGGCTGCGGCTGCGGCTACTACGCTTTGCGCGACGGCGACGGAGAAGGGCATTTCTGCGCTTTGGGCCGCAAAGCCGAAACGCAGGCGACGAGGGCGGGAGACGAGGCGGTAGAGGCCGTTTTGCGCCTGGGCTACATAGCCACGGTGGACGAGGGTTTTGAGAATACGGTAGACGCTGGTTTTGGAGATCTGGGTTTTCTGATAGACGTCTTCGAGGGTGACGGGCGAGTTGCTCTGCTCAAGGAGCTCGAGTACATCGAGCGCTTTGGAGAGGATGGGAATCAGGTAGAGCCGTTTGATTTTGGCCTTGGGCAAACCGCGCGCCTCCGGAGTCAATTTCGAATGAAGAGCAGGTTGCTGAATAGAATAACCGCTCTCAGGCGTAGCTGTTTACAACGGCACTTCGATTTCCGCGTTCGCGGCTGATGCGCTCGACATAGCCGCCGGCGCGAAGAGCTGCGAGGGGGTTGGCGGGCAGGCCGCGAGCTTCGCGCCAGGCGGCGGTGAGAGGGCGGACATCGCGCCAGAATGCGTTGCGATAGAGTTCTTCGGCGGCGACGAGATCGCAGGATTGCTGAAGATCGGCGAGCTGGTCGCGATCGATGAGGGCGGCTTTGAGCCAGAGATCCTGGGCGGTGACGACGGTCTGGACCATGGCTTCGACTTTGCCTTTGAGGTTGTGGCTCTGATCGATCATGAAGGCGATGTCGTGGGTGAGGCCTTCGTCTGCGGCAGAATGGATTTCGTGAAAGATGCGGAAGATCTGGTAGGGATCGATGGAGCCGAGGGTGAGGTCGTCGTCGGCATAGCGACGGTCGTTGAAGTGGAAGCCGCCGAGAAGGCCGGTGTGCAAGAGCCAGGATACGATCTGTTCAATATTCTGAGAGGAATAGTGATGGCCGGTGTCGACGAGGACACGCGCTTGGGGGCCGGCCTGGCGGGCAAGGTGGGAGGACATGCCCCAATCGGCAATATCGGTGTGATAGAAGGCGGGCTCGAAGGGTTTGTATTCAATGAGCAATTGCTGGCCTGGAGCGAGATGGTCGTGAGCGCGACGGAGGGCGTCTTCAAGCCAGCCAATGCGTTTGCGGATGCTTTGGGTGCCGGGGTAATTGGAGCCGTCGGGGAGCCAGAGAGAAAGGTCGCGGGAGGCGAGTTTTTTTGAAATTTCGATGGAATCGAGGAGGTGGGCGATGGCCTGCTCGCGGATTTCAGCGGAGGGGTTGCAGAGCGAACCGAACTTGTACTCCTGATCCTGAAAGAGGTTGGGATTGATGGAACCGGCGCGGATGCCGTATCGCTGCTCGAGGTTCTCTACCTCGGGGATGTCGGCGATGCCGTTGGGGAGATCCCAAAGTACGTGGAGAGCGAGCGTGGGGGTAACGCCGGTGAGGCGATTGACCTCGGCCGCGTCGGCGAATTTCTCGTCAATGGTGGTGGCGGCGGCAGCTTGCACGAACTTACCGAAGCGTGTGCCGGTGTTGGCAAATCCCCAGGAGGGAATTTCGATTTGAAAGCTGTCAAGAGCGTGAAAGGCCCGGGACAGGTCAGCAGACTGCGGGTCTTGATTCATGGAGTTTGCGGCGCGTGAGTAATTCATTTTCGGTTTCCTCATTTGAGGCAACTTTCAGGCATTCGTACATGGGCGTTGAGCCGGGCAAACGACGGTGCGCCCGGCTTGCGGACTGAGCGTGCCGTTGTGGCGCGTGATCAAGAGCGAAGTGTGCATAAAACGGCAACCAATGGGTCGGCGATCAGAAACAAACGAATGGCCAGAAGGAAAGCCGAGAAAAGGGAATGGTATTCGATAGGGATACGAGTTGTCTATTGCAATTCTTTGTCTGTTTTGATGCTGTAGGGGAAGCTGGCGCCGAAGGCTACTGGACAAACTGTAGGGAATAAGCCGCCTTCGGGTCAATGGGACTTTCGAGGATTCCGAGCGATTTGAGCTGCTGGTAGGTTGCCTGCCAGCGGTCGGCGGTCATGCGGCCGGTCTGGGGAGCGGCGGGATTGGTGCCGGTGATGAAGCCGCCGTCGCGCAGGGCCTGGGAGGTGTAGGCCTCCTGAGCGGGGTTGAGGGCGGGGTTGAGCTTGAGCAGCAGGGCGTTGGTGGCGGCAGGATCGGCGAGATAGGCCTGCCAGCCGCGAATGCTGGCGCGGACGAATTTGGTCACGATGTCAGGGTGCAGGGCGGCGAAGTCGCGGGTGGTGAAGGTGACGCGGTAGGGATCGTAGCCAGAAGAACTGATGAGCAGGTTGCGCACGTCTGCTCCGGCCTGCTTGGCAAGGAAGGGCTCGCTGGTAACGAAGATCTGCTGAACGTAGTTGGGGTCGGCGAGGAAGTTGGCGATAGAGAGCGTGGAAGGGACTTGGCGGACCTGCCGCAGGTTGTAGCGGGAGATGACGAACTTGAGCCAGGTTGCGCCGGTTTGGGCGGCGACGGTGTGGTTTTCGAGATCTTTGAAGTCGTGGATGGGCGAGTTGTCGTGGACCATGATAGCTTGCGGGTCATGCTGCATGGTTGCGGAGACGGCGACGACGGGAAGGCCGTTGGCGTCCCATTCAAGGATGGCATCGCTCGAGCCGAGGCCGAAGTCGGCTTTGCCGGTCGAGACGAGCTGGACGGCGCTGCCGTATTGGGGTAGGGGAAGCAGCGTTACATCGAGGCCTTCAGCTTTGTAATAGCCCAGGAGTTGTGCTGCGAAGAAGCCGCCGTGTTCGGGCTGAGGGTACCAATCGAGCTGAAGGCGAACTGGGGTGAGGCCGTTGTCAGCGGACGGCTGGTTGCTGTGGCAGCCGGAGAAGGCGAGGACGAGCAGGATGAGGAGTGCGGAATGGGAAAGGCGTCTGGTTGATTTCAACGCTGACCTCTTGGTGGATTTGAGGGATGAGTTAGAGAAGAAAAGAAGGTCTTGGAAAGAAAGGTATCACGGGTTGGATTTCGGGGTTGAGGCATTTCGCTGAGCGCCGAGTTGTGCGGCGAGTCGGAGGAGTGGGTAGTCGTTGCCGCGGGCGGCGGCTAGCTGCATGCCCCCGTGCTTGCAGGGTATGGTGACGACGGGAACGCCCGCAAGGCTGAATGGGGTGGTGTAACGCAGCAGGCGGGTGCGGGTCTGGCTGTGATCGGCGCCGGCAGGGAGGATGGATACGGGTGCGGCGGGCATGAGAAGGAGGTCGTGCTCGGAAAGAAGCTCATCCATGCGCTCGCGGAAGACTTCGTGGAGTCCGCGCAATACCTTGATTTGCGGATCGGTAATGCGTGCGCCCCATTCGAGGCGTTCGCGGATTGAGGGCTCGAAATGGTCGAAGTGGCCGGCATGGATGCGGGCGGCTTCCCAGGCCTGGATGGGGGCGAAGGTTTGGAAGGCGTCGGACCACCAGTCGACGTTGACGGTGGAGGATTGGAGTTGGATGGTTTCGAATTTTGGATATTGGAGTTTGAAGTTGGTGATGGAGGCTAAGCGCAAAGATTCGAGTTCGCGGAGAGTGTCGTAGAGGCTGGCGGTGATGGCAGGTTCGCAGTCGTGGAGGAATCTCGAGTCGATGACGGCAATGCGTGTGAATTTGGTGATGGGCAGAATGTTCTCGGGGAATTCCGAGTCTGCGGTTGGGACAGGCGCGAAAAGGCTGGCGAGGGTGGGGCCATCTTCGAGATCGCGAAAGAGCCAGCCCATGGTGTCAAAGGATTGGGCAAGGTGGGCTGCGCCGCGCCAGTTGCCGCGACCATGTGAGGCGCGATAGCCGGCAAGGCCGCAAAGCGCAGCGGGCACGCGGATGGATCCGCCGGTGTCAGTGCCGATGGCGGCTACGGCGGAGCCTTCAAGGACGCTGGCTGCCGCGCCGGAGGATGAGCCGCCGGTGAGCGCGGTGGGATTGCCGGGCTGAACGCAGTCGCCGAATTCGGGATTCTCGCCGGTGATGCCATAGGCCAGCGGATGAAGATGAGATTTCCCGGTGATGACTGCGCCGGCTGCGCGGAGACGACGAACGAGCCAGGAATCGCGGGACGCGGGGCCGTGCAGATCGCGATAGAAATTGACGCCGCATGTGGTGGGCGCGCCGGCGAGGTCGAAGCAGTCCTTGACGGAGATGGGCAGGCCCCAGAGATGGTCGCCGCCATCGCTGCCGAAGGGACGGGGCGTGGCCTCCGCGCGGGCAGCTTCCGCAAGGGTCCACGCTGAATTCTGCCAAAGATAGGTGTTGTGACCGGCATTCGCGTTGGATCGGTCGAGTGCCTGCGCAGCTAATTCAGTGGGCCGCACAGAGCGACTGGCCAGGGCGGATTGAAGACCGCGGATGGTCCACGGAGACGTGGTCATAGAGAGATTGTAAGGGGAATAAAAAGCAGAGAATCTGGTAACAAGATTTTCAGCGATTTGAAGGCGCTGGTCATGCTAAGTTCGAGTATGGGAGTTCCCTCCAAAGTTAGGAAGACGCGAAGCGGGAAGAAGGTAACGGAGAGCCCCCTGATTCTCGACCAGGAACGGATGAGGGCGCTGCTTGCATTCACGGCGCGATCGATGCGGACGGAAAGCCCGCGGCCATTCGGCGCTTCGATCGTGGATACGAAAACGGGAACAACGCTGCTGCGCGCATTGAATGCGGTGAAGCAGGAGAACGACCCCAGCGCACACGCTGAGGTGCGCGCGATTCGCAAAGCGACGAAGCGGCTGAAGCGGATTTCGCTGGCAGGATATACGCTCTACACGACGTGTGAACCGTGCCCGATGTGCATGAGCACGGCGCTGTGGGCGGGACTTGATCGCGTGGTGTACGGGGCGACGATTGAGGACGCGAACCGGCACTGCAACCAGATACAAATAGCCGCAACCGAAGTGGCTGCGCGCAGCGATATGCACTGTGTTGTGGATGGCCCATTGATGCGCGACGAATGCTATGCTCTTTTTACTCATCCCCAGATGTTGCGGGCGTTCCGCCTGTGGCAGACCCGCAAGCGCAGTTAACAAGAGAGGTTGCCGCCGTGCCGGAAGGACTTGCAGCAGGACTATCTGAGTTGATTGGCGATGCTGCGCGCGTGCTGACTGCGCCGCAGGTGCTGGACCGGCTTTCGCACGATTTCTATTGGTATTCGCCAGTTTTGAAGCCGCTGCTGGTGGATAAAGTAGGCGAGGTAGCAGTGCAACCGGTGAGCACGGATGAGGTGCTGGCGGTGCTGCGTTATGCGGGAAAACACGGAGTACCGGTGACGGTGCGCGGTGCGGGCACAGGCAACTACGGTCAGTGCGTGCCGCTGGAACGCGGCATTGTGCTGGACCTTTCGTTGATGGACAAGTTGGAAGAGATTACCGCGGATGGCGTGGCTGTGTGTCAGCCTGGAGTGCGGTTGGGAGCAATAGAGACCGAGGCGCGCAAGAGGGGATGGGAACTGCGCATGTATCCATCCACGCTGGCCAAGGCATCTATCGGCGGGTTCCTTGGGGGTGGTTCGGGAGGCATTGGTTCGGTGGCTCATGGCGGCTTGCGCGACTTCGATACGGTGCGGGCAATTGAAGTGGCAACGATGGAAGAAGAGCCGCGCGTGGTGCTGCATGAAGGTGCGGCGGTGCATGAGATTCTGCATGCGTGGGGAACGAACGGTGTGATCACGCGGATATGGTTTGCACTGACGCCGGTTGTCGAGTGGACGCAGTGGACCGCGGCGTTCGATACGTATGAGCAGGCGTTCCGGTTCACGCAATCAATCGCTGTGGATGGGACGTGGACCAAGCGGCTGGCGACGGTATTCGAGTGGCCTATTCCTTCGTTCTTTATGCCGGTGAAGCAGGTGGTGCGGACGGGGAAAGCGCTGGTGCTGATGATGATTGCAACGGACCAGGTTGGCGCGTTGAGCGCGGCTGCCGGGCTGGCTGGCGGCGAGGTAACATTCAGCGGACCGTACGATGGACCGCGTACGCAGCCGCTGCTAAGTGATTACACGTGGAACCACACGACGTTGTGGGCGATGAAGGCCGATGCTGCTTATACCTATTTGCAATGTGGGTTTTCACCGACTGAATGCGAGGAGCAATTCAGACTATTGCGCGAGCGCTTCGGGGAGGAGATTCTGTTCCACATTGAGTTCATGAAGAATGGGGATGGCGTTGTGATTCCGGGCGCAATTCCAGTGGTGCGGTTTGTGAGTGAAAAGCGATTGAACGAGATGATTGATTATTGCCGGGCGATCGGCGTGTTTGTAGCGAATCCTCATGTGAATTATGTGGAGGATGGCGGGCGCTTCCGCGCGGACAATATTCAGTTGCTTGCGAAGCGGAAATACGATCCGCGGGGCTTGCTGAATCCTGGGAAGATGATCAGCTTTCGCAAGGAGGGCGCGACCAAATGAAGACGTGGATTCCGGACGCGCGTAATTTTGCATATCTGACATGGAAGCAGGTGGACTCGTTGCCGCGCGAGACGACGTTGCTGGTGTTGCCGACTGCGGCGATTGAGCAGCATGGGCATCATTTGCCGCTGGCCACCGATACGTTAATCAACAATTTGCTACTGGGCAAGGCGCTGGCGCAAGTGCCAGCGGAGCTGCCCATCTATGCGCTGCCTGCGGTTTGCTACGGAAAGAGCAATGAGCATGTCGGATTTCCGGGGACGATGTCGGTGAGCGCGCAGACGTTTCTTGCGGTGGTGCGCGACCTGGGCGCGAGCATTGCGGCAAGCGGGTTCAAAAAGGTTGTGCTTTATAACACGCACGGCGGGAACACCTCACTGGTGGATGTGCTGGCGCGGGATTTGAGAGCGGAGTTCGGGCTGCGGACGTTCAGTTTGTTTGGCTCGCCGGGGGCGACGTTTGAGGGCGTTAGCAAGCAGGAGCGGGCGTATGGATTTCATGCGGGCGAGATCGAGACTGCGTTTCTTTTGCATGGCACGCCCGAGTTGGTACACACGGAGGAGTACACGGCGAATTATATTGCGCGTGTGGATCAACCGGAGTTGCTGAAGCCGGAGGGTTCGGCGGCAAACTTCGCATGGCTCACAAAAGATATTGCGCCGAGCGGGGTGATGGGCGATCCGACGGCGGCTACCGCGGAGCATGGCGAGCAGTGGTCGAACGAAGCGGCGGCGCGGATTGCGGAGATCCTCGTGGCTATGTATAACTTTGAGCCGAGGCACGGGGCTTGAGGACAGGCTTGATTGACTGCGGGAACGGAGTTCGGCTGGAGCGCGGGGTGAAATGCCGGCTCAGCGATGGGACCACGCTTGTTTCCGATCATTATTATCCCGATGGTGATGGGCCGTGGCCGACGCTGTTGATGCGGCAGCCGTATGGGCGCGATATTGCTTCGACGGTGGTGTATGCGCATCCGGTGGAGTTTGCGCGGCATGGTTACCACGTCGCGATTCAGGATGTGCGCGGGCGGGGAGGATCGGAGGGCGCGTTCTATCCGTTTCTACATGAAGGACGGGACGGGGCGGAGACGATTGCGTGGCTGCGGGGGCATGCGGCGACGAATGGTCGCATTGGGATGTACGGATTCTCGTACCAGGGTGCGACGCAGTTGCTTGCGGCAGCGGAACAGCCGGCAGGCCTGGAGTGTATTGCGCCGCATATGACGGCGGTGGATCTCTATCATGGATGGTTTTATCATCACGGCGCGCTTCGGCTGAGTTCGAGTCTGGGATGGGGCATTCAGATGCTGCGCGAGGATGCCCGGCGGCTCGGGTTGCGCGAGGCAAGCGACAGGCTGGAGAGTGCGTGGGCGAATGTGCGGGCTCAGGCTGTACATGTTCCTTATGGGCGGCATCCCGCGATTGCGGATCCAGCGCTGCCAGGCTATGTGCGCGATTGGTTTACATATCGCGAGGCAGGCGAGTATTGGAGCGAGCAGGATGTGAGCGCACGGCTGGATAAGATTTGCGTTCCGGCGCTGCACGTTGCGGGGTGGTATGACACATACCTCGAAGGATCGATCGCGGGGTATCTTGCGTTGCGCAAACACGCGGGCAGCGAGTTTGCGCGACGGAATCAATACCTGATTGCGGGGCCATGGGTGCATATTCCGTGGGGAGATCGGGTGGGCGATGCGCAGTTGGGCGAGGCGGCAAACCTGAATACCGATGGACTGCTGTTGAAGTGGTTCGATCATTGGCTGAAGGATGCAGACACGTTCAGCGGCGAGCCGCGCATTCGGCATTTTGCGTTGGGTGCGAATGCGTGGCGGAGCGCGCGAGAGTGGCCCACAGATGCGGAGTTTCCGCTGTATCTGCACAGTCGCGGCAATGCCAATTCGCGCAAGGGCGATGGGGTTCTTACCGGAGTGACGCCTGAAGCGGAAGAACCGCGCGATGTGTTTGTGTATGACCCTGAGGTGCCGGTGACTGCGCCGGGTGGCGTGCAGGCGCTGAGCGGTCCGTTCGACCAGGCGGCGCTGGAGTTGGGCAACAACCTGTTGGTGTATACATCGGAGGCTGTGGGAGAGGAGACGGAAATCTTCGGACAACCGCGGATAGTGTTGTACGCGGCAACATCCGCGGCGCATGCGGACTTTACGGCAAAGTTGGTGCGTGTGACCAAGGGCGGGCGGGTGGAGTTTGTTTCGATTGGAATTGCGCGCAGTGGTTGGTTGTTTCGCGAGGCGGGCTATGCGGCTGATGAGGTGCATGCGTGGGAGTTTACGCTGGAGCCGGTTTCGTTTGTGCTTGCTAACGGGGATCGGCTGCGATTGGAGATTGCGAGTTCGGCGTTTCCTCTTTATGATCGCAATCCTTCGACGGATGTGCCGGCGCAGCTTGCGGATAACTGGAACTGGGGACGGTCGACGCAACAGGTGCTGCACACGGACGCATATCCCTCGGCGGTGTATCTCCCGCTGAAGGGAGAGCCCGGATGGTGATGGCGATCAACAAGCCGGTTCCGGAGATTTCGATTGAGGGCGTGAGCAAGCGCTTCAGGAATGCGGCGGTTGCGCTTGAGGGCATCTCGCTCACGGTGGAACGCGGCGAGTTTGTTACGTTTCTGGGGCCGTCGGGATGCGGCAAATCGACGCTGCTGAAGCTGGTTTCAGGGTTGAGCCCGGTGAGCGAGGGACGGGTTCAGGTGAACGGGATGACGCCGGTGAATGCGCGCGAGCTGATGAGCTTTATTTTTCAGGATGCCACGCTGCTGCCATGGCGCACGGTGGAGCAGAATGTGGGCCTGGGGATGGAGCTTGAACATGCGGCGCGCAGTTTACGCACGGAGCGCGTGGCGAAGATGCTGGAGTTGGTGGGTCTTGGACATGTGGCCAATCGCTATCCCCGGCAGCTTTCGGGCGGGATGAAGATGCGGGCCTCGATTGCGCGGGCGCTGGTGAGCCGGCCCCGGATTCTGCTGATGGACGAACCGTTTGCAGCGCTGGATGAGATGACGCGGGACCGGCTGAACGAGGAACTGCTGCGGCTGTACAGCGAACAGAAGTGGACGGTTCTGTTTGTGACGCACTCGGTTGCGGAGGCGGTGTTTCTTTCGACGCGGGTTGTGATTCTGGCGGCGCATCCGGGGCGCGTGGCACACACGATCGACGTGGATCTGCCGTGGCCGCGGACTGCGGAGACACGGATGTCGAAGGCGTTTGAAGAACAGGTGACGCGGACTTCGCGGCTGCTGCGGGGAGTGTACCAGGCATGAAGAAACAGGGCCTGCTGGCGTTGAACAGTCTGATTGTGCTCGCATGCCTGCTGGGACTTTGGCAGGCGGTGGTGAGTTTCAATCACCTACCTGTTTATATTCTTCCTGGACCGCTGGTGGTGGCGCATGCGCTGGCGGACCGGTATCCCTCGCTTTTGAATTCGCTACTGATTACGATGGAGGAAGCGGCTGGGGGGCTTGCGGCCAGCATTGTTGCGGGCGTGGCTGTGGCCATGCTGTTTGCGCAGTGGCGGCCGCTGCGGCAACTTTTTTATCCCTACACGATTTTGCTGCAGACGGTGCCAATTGTGGCGCTGGCTCCGCCGGTGATCCTGTGGGCAGGGGCGGGGATTCTTTCGGTGACGATCGTGACATTCATTATCTGTCTTGCGCCGATTATCGCTAACACGACGCAGGGATTGATCAGTGTGGATGCGAATCTGATTGATCTGTTTCTGATGTACAAGGCGACGCCGGCACAGATTCTGTTCAAGCTGCGGCTGCCGAATGCGCTGCCCAACTTGTTTACCGGGATTCGGATCTCCGCGGGCATCAGCGTGATTGGAGCATTGACGGGCGAGTTGTTTGCGGGTTCAACGCGGGTGGGTGAGGGTGGGCTGGGTTATGCAATTACTTATGCGAACAACCAGATGGAAACGAGTTACATGTTTGCCCTGGTGCTGGCGGCAACGGTGCTTGGCTTTGCGTTCTTTTTTATCGTAATGTTTCTGGAATGGCTGGCTCTGCATAACTGGCATGAGTCGAGCGGGGCGCAGGCGGCGGATTAGGAAGGTACCCGATGTTACGGATGGAATCGAAGACCGGGTGGTGGCTGATCACGCATCCTGATCATGCGCGGCTGGCCGGTGAGTTTGCGGCGGCGTGGGGCAATGCGCGATTTCGCAAGCCGGAGCCGCGCGCACGGGTGCTGAAAGGAATTGCCTGCCATGACGATGGATGGGCGGTGAGAGATGCGCATCCATCGATTACGCGGCATGGAAAACCGTCCGCGTTCTCGATTGAACTGGTGGGAAAGTATTCCGCGTTTGAAGAGATTGACCTGGCCGAGTACCTGGCGGTGCGGGACCGCGCGGTGCGGGTGATTGCGGAAGAGGATGCTTACGCCGGGTTGCTGATCTCGATGCATACATATAACCTGCTGACCGCGCATGCCGACCGCTCAACGATTGCGGCGGAGGGATTGGAGCTGCTGGACGCATTTCTGGAAAAACAGCGGGAGTATCAAGGGGATCTGAAGGGCGCGATCGACCGTGACGATTCGCTGCGGACGAAGGATAAGTTAGACGAGACGATCACGGAACACTTCAGGCTTTTGCAGGCGTGCGACAATCTTTCGCTGCTGACGTGCGTTGCTTTCGGGTCAGCGGCACATTTGCTCCACCCGCTGCCGCTTCATGGGGGCGGCACTTCCGAGGTGGAGGTGCTTCCGATTGGTCCGCGCCACTTTCGCCTGGAGCCGTGGCCGTTTGCGAAGCCGGAGATGAGTTTTATCTTCCCCGCGCGACATGTAGAAGGGAAGTTCTTTGCCGATTCGGAGAGTCTTGAGGCGGCATTTCACAAGTCGCCGGTGCAGCAGTTGACGGTGACGCTGTTCGAGTAAGAGAGCGTAGATGCAGCAGTAAAAAGGGAGACCGCTGGTTTGCGGCCTCCCTTTTTGTTGCTGGATGAAATCGATTTAGAAGTCAAGGTGGAGAGACATTTGAATCTGCCTTGGCGCGCCGATGGTGTGTTGAACGATGCCGAGGCCCGAGGGGCAGCTATAGAAATTGTTGGTGGCGCTGGAGGTACCGCATCCGGTGGGCAGAACAGGCGTTCCTTCTGCGGGGAATGCGTTGTAGTAAGCGTTCTGCGATACTTCGTTACCGGGAATGTCAAGGCTGGTGGTGTTGGTGACGTTGTAAACGTCGAAGGTGTACTTGAGGTTGAATCGTTCGCTGATGGGAATCATTTTCACTACTGAGGCATCGGCGCGTTTCTGGGCGGATTGCCGGAAGATGTTGCGCTGTCCGGTGGTGAAGCCGGTTTCAAAAGGATCGGATGCGGGGATGGCGCCGCCGAGTCCGCCGGCGGGAAGAATAGGAAGCGTGAAGCAGGCGGCATTGAGTGCCGGCGGTGAACCGGCGGGGGTCCATGCACCAGAGTGGCCGGTGAGAGCTGTGTGAGCTGTGCAACCCGGAGCAAGCGGGACGATGGGATTGGTAATTCCGTTGTAGGTGGAGTAGAAGATGCTGCCCACTGAGCCGGAGAAGTCGATGATGCTGTAGGGCTGACCACTCTGGATGACAGCGAGGCCTACAAGGGACCAACCGTCGATGAGCTTGCCTGCGAGGGTGTGCTTGTTGGCGAAGTCGGGAACCTGGTAGATGTAGTTGGTACTGAAGATGCTCTTACGGTCGAAGTCGGATGAGCCGTAGCCGCTGCGCAGGTTGAGAGCATTGTTTCCGTTGTAGAAGAGGCCCAGTCCGCTCTGCTCGTCGAGTGAATGGGACCAGGTGTAGGAAGCTCCCATCTGGAAGCCTTTGCTCATACGCTTTTCGATGTGCGCCTGCAGGGCGTTGTAGGCATCGACGCCGGCGGCTTTGTAGTCGATGGATTCGGCCGCATATCCGATGTACGGAACGCGGAGGTCGTCGTTTCCGCCCTCATCATTTGCCTGGTAGCAACTACCGTCGGGGAGGACGAGGGGACCGTAATTGCCGGCACCGTAGCAACTGTCGGCACCGGCGTTTTCCACGGTATACCCGTAACTGTAGTTCTGCTGGTAGGGGCTGCCGGGAAGCGCTGGATTTGTAGTGCTGGCGATATTGGGCTGATTGAAGGGGACCGGAATGACCTGGTGTCGGCCCACATTGCCGACATAGCCGAGTTCGACGGCGAGATCGGGGCGTGGCTGCCATTGCATGTCAAATGTGTAGTTGATGGTGTAGGGCAATTTGTTTTTGCGATCATAAACGCCGAGCGAAATGGGCTGGCCGTTGTTCGTAGCCTCGGTGTTCGGCGTGCTGGCGCACACGCCGGGGATACCACCAAAGCCATAGTTCACGATGCTGCAGGCGTTGGGTAGGTAGTTGTTGAGATCGGACGATTTGGGACTGACGGGTGCGGCAAATTCAAGTGTGGTTCCATAAGGATTCTCAAGATTGCCGGTCTGAGCGGTCGGCGGCCCGGTTGGCGGTCCGAAGCCGCCGTTGCCGCCGCAAGTGGGAAGGTAATCCTCGTAGAGAGACTGGGAGGATGCGGGGCAAGTCGAGGCATTGACAAAGGGGAGTTGCTGATTGACTCCGAAAGGTCCACCGGGAACAGTGCCGATAGCATAGCCGGGCGAGAAGTAAGTGAACAGTTCGCCGCGATCGTAGTACATGCCGGCACCTGTGCGGAACACCACTTTGTTGTGATTCATTGCGGGCGCCCATGCAGCGCCGATGCGGGGACCGATGCCCCACTGGCGGCCGGTGAGCGTGGTGTTGCTGACACCCCTGGTGCCGTTGGTGTTGTTGCCCGCGATGACCAAGCCGGAGTTGTTGATGGTGTCAGACCCGACGCTGTAGCTGTAGAGGCTGGGGTCGAAGTTGAAGATGCGTCCGTACTTTTCGGTAAGGCCGCCATCCCAGTCATACCGTACGCCGGCCGTGAGCGACAAAGTCGGCGTGACTTGCCACTTGTCTGAAACGTAAGTGCCAAGCTGGTTGGAACGATAGTAGCGGCTGGCGTCGCCCTGCAGGAATGAGGTTACATAGAACGCCGTGGAGGAACTTCCCGGTGTGACAAACCCCTGCACAAACTGGCTGAAGTCGTCCGCTGCAACAGTCCCTGTACCGGTGCGCTTGTCGATGGTGTTGAGCTGCGAATAGGTGTAGCTGGCGCCGAAGCTGACAGTGTGCTTGCCGAGCATCCAGATCGCGTCACCGCGGGGAGCGAGGCGGTTTTGGAAGACACCTGTGTTGGCGGACTGCGATTCAGCGTCGGGACCGATGTTCATATAAACACTACTCACGCCAGACGGTTGGTAGTTACCCAGTATGTTTACGACAGAGATGCCGGGGAAGTAGCTGGACCCGAACATGTTGATGGAGCCCGTGCCAGCGGCGCCGCCGGGGATAGAAGTGGGCCCGAAGGCCTGCGTATTGTCGGCCCAGTTCTTTTCACGGATGATGCCCAGGGTCTGAGTCGTGCTGAGGTTGGACTTCACGATAAACGTGTTGGTGATGGATGCAACCTGGGAGCCGGAGTCGAGGTGCTCAGGAAATCCGGGGACGCTGGAATACGCATAGGGCGCAATCGTGGGATCGTGCTGGTAGAAGTACTTGAGCGCGAGCGTGTCTTTCTTAGTGGCATTCCAGTCGAGATCGGCCACGGCAAGGTCGGCAGTAAAACGTGCCGTGCCGGGAATGAAGGCATTGTCCAGGTGAGAGATGGTAGGCGGTGTGCCGCTGAGCGCGTCGTTGGGGATGAGCCACTTGCCCGGCTCGCCAGGAAGTGAAGGCGAGTTGAACAGAATGAGGGCAAGCGGATCGATGTTGGCGCTGGTCAAGCTGGTTCCAAATGAATTGTTGGAGAGATTCGCAATTCCGTTGGCCGAACGGTCATCAGTGAGGCCAATGGGAACGTCGAGGAACGAGTCGCCGAGTTCAGCATCGGCTACATGCAGATGCTGATAGCCGATGAAACCGAAAAGCCTGTCTTTGATGATGGGACCGCCCAGCGTGCCACCGAGGATGTAGCGGTGCAGGTCAGGTACCTTGTCGGCAGCCGGAACGTCGGGATCCTGATTGAAGAAGAAGGGCGCTGCGTTAATCCAGTTGGTGCCGCGGTGAGCATAGGCGGTGCCATGCCAGGTATTGGTGCCGGAGGCGGTGCTGAGATCGATGTGCGCGCCGGATGTGGAGCCCTGGGTCGCGTCATACATGGAGGCATTGACGCGGACTTCGGCGATGAATTCAGGGGCCGGCGTGGGAATGGCGTTGCCGATGGAGAGGTAGACGGAGGCCGCGGACTGGATGACACCACCACCTCCACCAGGACTTGTCTGCACACCGGTGGAGTTAACGACACGCGCGGAGCCCACCTGGCTGGTGCTTTTGCCATTGAAGAGATTGCTGGCGTCGACGCCATTCAGCAGGAAGGAGTTGGATGTATCGCGCTGGCCGTTGGCCCAGATGGGTGCGTTGCCGAGGCCGGAGTTGGCGCCGGTTCCACCGCTTAATTCGGCCGTGACGCCGGTGGACTGTGTAGCGAGGCCGGTAAAGCTGCCGGTGGGAAGCGGCACGGATTGAATTTCCGCGCTTTCCATCACGTAGCCATTTGTGGGATCGCTAAGGTTCATCATGGGCGACCCTTCCACTTCGATTGTGGTCGAGGCCTGGCCAATCTTGAGGGCGGCATTCACGGTACCGGTACGATTACCTTGCACCGTGATGTGCTCGGTCTTCTGGGCATCGAATCCTTCGGCGGTATAGATGAGGGTATAGGTGCCGATGGGGAGATTGACGAAGGAATATTCACCTGAGCCGTTGGTCACCGTGCTGCGCGAAAGCGAGGTCTGCTCGTCGGTGATGGTGACCTTGGCGTTGGGGATGACGCCGCCCGATGCATCGCTGACCGCGCCGTTAATTCCGCCGAGTGTCTGCTGTGCAAGAAGAGAAGAACAACACAGCGCAACGACTGTGGCGATTGCCAGCAGCCGGGGAAGCAGAGAGGAGAAAATTCGCATGGAATACCTCAAGTGGCGGGCCTCGAAAATAAAGTCATCCCCATAGGTTTTTTGATCTTTCAAAAAACGCTTGGTAGAAATGCGTTGGAATGATTCAAGAAGCAAGAGAACAACAGCACTATACGAGTCGGGCTCGTTTTCGGTCTGATCAGGGCCGTTTTGAACTACGGGGTGTGGTTAGGATATCGATTTTCACATAAAAATCATCTAAAGATTTGCCGTTTCCGGAGGGGTAAATTCATGCGGGAAATGCTCATGCAGAAGGCAATAGCGAGACATGGGCCTGCACGATGCGCCAGCCTTCCGGGAGGCGAACCCAGACCTGGCTTTGCCGGCCGCGGACCGGTCCGGAAGTCGAGTCGCGCTCGAATTCGAGCGTAATACTGGCGAAATCGCGTCCAAACGCAACAATGTCGAGACGGGTGACGGTGCGGGACAGGTTGGCGCCGGGACGGTTCTTGCGGAATGCTTCGAGTTCTTCCGGGCCGTAAAGATTCTCGGTTACGCCGAAGCGCATGACGTGGGGATCTGCCCAGAACATTTCGACCAGGATTTCCACATCGTTCGTCACAAGCGCGTGTTCATATCGCGGATAGAGGGCGGCGAGTTCGGCTACGACTTCCGGATCGTTGATGGTCATCGGGAGGGTCATGCGACGGGAAAGAGCTTGCGGTGGGGGAGAATCTGTTTAGCAATGGCGCCGCTGACGGTGTAGACGGGTTCGTTGACTAACTGGCTGAGGCGAAGCTTCAAAGCCACGCTGCAGAGGATGTAGGCGTGAACTGGGGAGAATCCCCAGCGGCTGACGAGCAGGTCGATCATTCGGCTGGTGGCGGCGCGTGCCGTTTCGGCGAGGTCGGTTCCGGTTTCGACAACGACCCAGGAGTTGGCTGGAGAGTCGGGTGCGGCGGCCTCGCTGGACTCGAGGAGCGGACCGGAGAGCGGATGGTGCTTGTGCAGGCGGAAACGCAATGTTACATCCAGCGGGCACTCGATGCCGTTGATGCAGACTTCGCCGTCGCCCTGGGCGGCGTGGCCGTCGCCGCAACTGAAGAGCGCGCCGGCGTTGTAGACGGGCACGTAGAGGCGGGAGCCGGCGCAGAGTTCTCGAACGTCGAGATTGCCACCGAAGGGGCCAGGCGGGCGGGTGCGGAATTTGCCGTCTTCGGGGCGGGCTACACCCATGACGCCGAGAAACGGCCGCAGCGGAACTACCGCAGGCGCGAGGGATGCGGTGGATTCGCCGTTCAGTAGCCAGTGGAAGAGATAGGGATCGTGGAATCGCTCTTTGAGGAAGCCGAGGCCTTCAATCACGCTGGACCATCCCCAATCGGCGTGGCGGGTGGAGAGGACGTCGATCTCAAGGACGTCGCCGGGCTCCGCACCTTCGATCCAGACGGGTCCGGTGAGGGCGTGAATGCGGGTGCGGTCGATGGCCAGATATTCTTCAACCGTCATACCCGGGCGTACCTGCCCTCCGCTGGCATCGACGCACTCGTAGGCAACCTCGTCGCCGGATTCAATATGCAGGCGCGGCGGGATGGAGCGATCCCAGACCGAGTGAGTGGGTTCGGCCGAGAGAATATGTTCTGTCATGATTCGGAGACTCTCACGGTCATTTGTAACTCGACGAGGGCATTGCGTGGCAAGGCGCTGACACCCACTGCGGCGCGCACATGGCGTCCGGCGTCACCGAAGACGCGGACAAGAAGATCGGACGCGCCGTTGACGACCGCGGGCGAATCGGCAAATCCGGGGGCGGCATTGACGTAGCCGTTAACGGTCAGGATTTCGACGATGGAATCGAGGGAGACCAGTTCGCGCTTGAGAACGGCCAACTGGGTGAGCGCGCAGGCTGCCGCAGCGGAGTATCCGTCCTCGATGGTGCAATCCATGCCGGCGGTTCCTGTGATAACGCCGCCGGGGCCGGTGGAGATGACTCCAGACAGGTAGACGACGGCGCCGACGCGTTTGGCGGACACGTAGTTGCCGCCCGGCGCAGGAGGAGCGGGCAGCGTGAGCCCGAGGGCCTTGAGCTTTTCTTCAGGCGATGAAATCGGCGTCATTTGCTTTTGAATGTAGCACGGGCGGCAAGGAAATACCTTTGGATATTCCGGGCTGGTGCAGTTAGCATGATGCGATGATTCGTGCATTTTTTCTGCTGCTGGTCGCGGGCGCCATTGTGAGCGCGGGTCCGGGAGCAAATCCCGATCACCTTCTGCATCTGGAAAGGTCTTCTCCGGGCGATCTGGAAGTCGGTGGCGAGCTTGCGGGGGCGCCGAATAGCTCAACGCGTTATTTGCGCTATGAGGAGTTGTTGCAACTGCCGCAGGAGACATACACGGTCAGTGATGATTCCAACTTTACCGGCAGGACAGAGATTAGTGGAGTGCCGCTGACCGAACTGGCAAAACTGTTGGGCGTGCAGCAGGACGATCTGCTGATTGTGGCCATCTGCTACGACAAGTACCGCACGAACTATCCGCGCGATTATCTGGCGGGGCACCATCCGCTGCTGGTGTTGCGAATCAATGGGCAGTTGCGCGATCACTGGCCGCAGTCTGAGAACGGCGGCTCGATGGGGCCATACCTCATATCGCACGCATTTTTCAAACCGGCGTTCAAGGTGTTGTCGCACGAGGACGAACCGCAGATTCCGTTCGGAGTGGTGCGGCTTGAGTTCCGGCATGAATCGGAGGTGTTCGGGGCTATTCGTTCGAAAGCGCCGTTGAAAGAGAACAAGCAGGTGCAGCAGGGATACATCATTGCGCGGCAGGATTGCTTCCGCTGCCACAACATGGACGCGGAGGGCGGCACGATGGCCGGGCGCTCGTGGCTGAAACTCGCGGAGGACGCGGATGCGGACAGCAAACGATTCAGGCAGACGATTCGCAATCCCGCTTCGGTGAGGCCCGATGCCAAGATGCCCGCTCATGCGGATTATGACGACGCGACCCTGGATGCGATCACCGCGTACTTTAAGACCTTCGTTGGGAGGACCAAATGATTACGCGCGCTGCGAAGATTCTGCTGCTGGCGGGTATTGCGCTTTATTATTCTCTGGTTGTGTTCAATAATCTGACGGACTTTGATTCGAATTATCAGTTTGTGCACCATGTGTTAGCAATGGATTCGACCTTTCCGGGCAACCACGGCATGTGGCGCGCGATTCCTTCGCAGGCATTTCATCTGGCGTTTTATCTCGGCATCATTGCTTGGGAGATTGCCACGACCATTTTGCTGTGGTGGGGAGTTGTGCGGCTTTTCCGCGCGCTGCGGGTTTCGGCAAAGGCATTCAACGCGGCCAAGGGATTTCCGGTGATGGCTCTGACGCTTTCGCTGCTGATGTGGCTGGTGGCATTTCTTTCCGTGGGTGCGGAATGGTTCCTGATGTGGCAGTCGCATACATGGAATGGGCAGGAGGCAGCGTTTCGGATGTTTGCGGTGGTGGGGGTGGTGCTGCTGATTATGCTGCAACCGGACACCGAAGGACAGCCGTGAAAAATACTGTGGCCGCGATTGTTCTTGCAGCGGGCGCGAGCCGGCGGCTGGGACAGCCGAAGCAGTTGCTGATGCTGGATGGTGAAACGCTGCTGGCGCGGTCTGTGCGGCTGGCCAACGAAGCGGGTGCTGCGCCGGTACTGGTTGTGCTTGGCGCGAATTCTGAGTTGATTGGCTCGGCGATTCCAGCTGGAAGCGCCACTCTCGTGATGAACGAAAACTGGGAACAGGGGATCGCAAGCTCGATCCACGCGGGACTAAAAGCGCTTGATCCCGCAGAGTCAGACGTGGGGGGAGTTCTGATTCTGGCGTGCGACCAGCCGCGACTGAGTGCGGAGCATTTGCGCGAATTGATTCAGTCGCTCGCCGGGCAGCGCGAGACTTCGATCGTGGCTTCGGCCTACGCGGGTGTGCATGGAATTCCCGCGGTGTTTCCGCGTGAGGCGTTCCCGCACCTGCTCGCACTGAGTGGAGACAAGGGCGCGCGCGCATTGCTGATGCAACCACCGTGCCCGTTGATCGCGCTTGCGTTTGAAGGCGGCGAAGTGGACATCGACCGGCCTGACGACCTGGAGCAGCTTCAGTAATCTCTATCGGGCACTTCTTATCGTTCGATGGTGGCTTCGATGTAGCCGTGTGGTTCGTCGATGGGCACGAAGATATGGTTGGGATTGTCCTGACTGAAGGGAGTCAGGTCGGCAAGCAGGTGATGCAGGTTGGGCATGGTGAGGGTGATGCTGGCGATCTCCGGAGCCGCTTCCAGCGCGGCTTTTCCCATGTCGTAGAGCGTGTGCTGCACGCTCATGCTGTGATGCGCGGCAAACTCCTTGAGCAGTGTGGCCAGGATGCGGGCGCGGACCGTCGCGTAGTCAGGCAAACCTGTTGCATACTCCCAGGTGACGGTGGCGCGGGTGCCAAAGATGCGGTCAGTGGCGGGCTTGAGGGTGGTGAGCTTGTCTTTGATGTAGCCGGTGAAGGCGGACTTGGTGGTCTTGAGAATGGTGAGGCCGTCGATGCCTGAGCGGATGGACCATTCGCGTCCCTGGTCGCGCACGGCGCGTACGGTGTGCACCTCAGGGCCTCCAAGTTTGAAGGTTGTTGGCTCCGGCGCGCCATCGAGGGCGAGACGCTCCCAGGCCTTCTCTTCAACTTCAACCAATGCCCCACTGACCTGCGGATTGTTGGACAGCAGATAGTCGCCGAGCTCGGTTGCGAACTCTTCGATGGTTGCGGCCTTTGATTCGCGAGCCACGAAGTAGACCGTGTTCTTGATGGTGTCTGTAGGCAGGATTTTGCTGTTATCGGCTTCAGTGAAACTGGTTTCGAAGTCCCCCTCGAGCAAGACGCGTACGGTCCATTCGTGAAATTCGTGATGGCTTCCGGTGCGCGTGATCCGCGAGAGTCGCACGCGGGATTTTCCGTAGCGGTTTTCTCCAAGTCTTGCCATGGGGTCAGCTTCCTCGATAGGTTGTGTAGCTGTTGTCGCTTAACAGGAGCGGCAGGTGAAAATGCGCCACTCCGTCGCAGGTGAAAGTGATGGATATCTCGGGATAGATGCTGGTGCGGCCCATGCGAGCGAGGTAAGCGCCGGTGGCGAAGGTGAGCCGATAAAGGCCAGCGTCCGCATCCTGCGTCAAGTCGCGGCAACGCCCATCGGAATCGGTCGCGCTCTCTGCGGCGTTTTCCCACGTTTCGTTTTCCCACACTTCAAGGGTCACGCCGATGCCGGAGGCGGGCTTGCCCAAAACTGCGTCGAGAACATGCGTCGTGATAGCACTCATTCAATCAGCCACTTTCCCAGACGGATCTGCGTAATTTGCCGTTGCTGCTCGGCGGCCTCGCGCAACTCGGTGGCGCGGTCGCCGTTGAGGCGGCGATTTAGGATTGCAAGCATTTCGCTAGCGCTCTTTCCGGTTGCGCAGACGATGTAAGTGAAGCCAAAGCGTTCTTCATATAGTGCATTGCCCTGAGCCAGTTCTTCAAGCACTTTGTCTGCAGCCTCGTTGGTTGACGATTGTTCCTGTGTCGACCACGCGGCGGATTTGGCAGTTGCGTGGGCGGGCTTGCGGTCGCCGATACGGGGATGCGCCGCGAAAGCTTCCATCCAGTCGGACTCTTCCATGGTGCTCCAGATGCTGTCGGCGGCTTCACTCAATTCCAACACGCCGGCGATGGGACGAAGCGCTACCATGGCTGCGGCCCATCGGCGGGCGGCGCAGCAGGCGATCATGACGTCGTGGGCGGTGGCAGGGTCCGCTGCGTTCCAGGCTTGGAGGGTGGCGTTCATGCGGGAGCCATCTTCGATTGCAGTTCTTTCAGGAATTCTTCCAGAAGATTAGCGGCGACGCGGATGCGGTATTCGGCTGTGGAGCGGATGTCGTCAATCGGTATTGCTTCGGCGAGCAGAGCAGATCGCGCGGGCTGAACGCAATGCGGGCCGAGTAGTTGTCCGAGGAGAGCTGATTCCGCCCGATATAGGCGGGTGGGAAACGCGGCGAGGCTTGCGGCGGCAAGGCGAATCTCGCGGATTAATCCGTCTTCGACAAGAGCGGTTGCGGCCAGTGCAACTTTGGAGATAGCCATGGCGCGGCGCGTTCCAACCTTGCGCAGATACTGGCGGTGGTGGGCGAATCGAAGTGGAAGATGGACGGCATAGAGCAGTTCGTCGGGCGCCATGATGTTGCGCTTGTAGCCGGTATGGAATTGCGCATAGGGGACGCGTCTCTTGCCGCGGACCGAGACAAGTTCGATTTCCGCGTCGTAGACCAGCAGGGCCGGCGAAGAGTCGGCGGCTGGCGATCCGTTGACTAGATTTCCGCCAATGGTGGCGCGGCTCTGGTTGGCGATGGAGCCGATCCAGCTTGCGGATTTTGCGAGGAGCGGTAGATGAGCGGCAATACCAGGATGAAGGCGCAGATCGCGAAAGGTTGTGGCGGCGCCAAGGACGATGGTGTCTGGATTGATGGTGATGAATCGAAGGTCGGGGATTCCCCAGAGGCTGACGAGTTTGCGCGAGGTGAGTCTACCGGCTGCATGGGCGACCATCAGCTCGGTTCCGCCGGCGATGGGCGTCCACTCTCCGGGCGCTGCGGCGATGAGTTCGAGCACCGCGGAGAGGCTGCCGGGAGCGATGAGTTGGTGCGCATGCGGGTTACCGCGCATGGCCGGCCTGGTTATTGATCGTGTCTGCGGAGGATGCGGCAACTACCGACTCAAAGATGCGTGTGAATCCGGTGCAGCGGCAAAGATTGCCGGCCAGCCCTTCGCGTATTTCCGCCATCGAAGGGTGGGGATTGATGGCCAGAAGTTGAGTTGCGGCCATGAGCATGCCCGGAGTACAGATGCCGCATTGCGCGCCTCCGCATTGGAGAAATGCTTTCTGCAGCGGATGCAGTTCTCCATCGATGGCAAGACCTTCAACTGTCTGGATGCAAGCGCCTTCCGCTTGCAACACGGGCACGAGGCAACTGTTCACCAGTTCGCCATTCATGCGCACGGAGCAGGAGCCGCACTCGCCTTCGCCGCAACCTTCTTTCGTACCAGTGAGGCGCAGCTCTTCGCGCAGCACGTCAAGGAGACGCTTCATGGGGGATGTTTCGACGGCAACATTCTGGCCGTTCACGGTGAAGCGAATCGTGGGACAGTCGGCACTCATACGGGCGCTGTCTCCACTTGCGGTTCACACACGGACAGTTCGAGGAAGAGGTCCTCGGGCAGAAGGGGAATGGTATTGAAGGCGACGCCGGTTGCATCACGAATGGCATTAAGGATTGCGGGGGCCGGGCCGTCATGGGGCAGCTCGCCAATGCCTTTTGCGCCGAAGCCGCCGTAGCGGAAGGGAATCTGCTCGAAGTAAACATGAATCGGAGGCACGTCTTCGGCGGTTGGCATGATGTAGTTGGTCATCTGGCTGTTGGCCATGTGACCGTTTTGCAGGAGCACTTTTTCGTAAAGCGCGTAGCCGATTGCCTGGGCAATACCGCCCTCGATCTGGCCGCCGGCAAGGATGGGATTGAGGACGCGGCCGACTTCCTGGACGGACCAGAAGTCCTCGACCTCGGCGGAGTAGGTGACGGTGTCAACAGCGACCTGCGCAACCTGCACGGACCAGACATAAGCTGGGTATGCTTCGCCATGGTAGGTCTTGTCGTCCCAGAAGATGCCGGGTGGCGCTTCATAGCGGCAGAGGGATTCGACTTTGCCGTGAATTGCGCGATAGCGTTCGCAGGCAGAGAAGAACTCTTCGGGCGTGAAGTTTGGGCCGAGCCCGGCATGTTCGCGGAGCGTGGCGAGGAGTTGCGCGCCGGCGCGCTCGATGAGATGACCAACGACCATGGTGGTGCGCGAAGCAACAGTGGGGCCGCTGTTAGGCACGACCGAGGTGTCGGGCTGCGCGACAATCAGGTCGTCGTAGCCGATGTTGAGGGCTTCAGCGGCAATCTGCGAGAGCACAGTGTTGGTGCCCTGGCCAAATTCGGTATTGGCGACGAGAATGCGCACCTTGCCTTCAGGGACTACATCGATGCCGGCAAGGGAGTTGAGATAGCGCTCGCCGGAGCCGGTGAATCCCGAGCCATGAAAGAAGGCTGCTATGCCGAGGCCACGCTTGACGGGATCCGATTGGTTTTCCTGGGCGAACTTCTCGTGCCTCGCATAATAATTGCTCTCGGTAAGGGCGCGATCGAGAAGCTTATCGAGGATCACAGGGTCGCGCATCACCTGTTCGGTTGCGGTAGTATCGCCGTCGTGGAGAAAATTTCTACGCCGAAGTTCGACCGGATCGATGCCAATGACGGCGGCGATCTCATCCATGTGGCGTTCTATGGCGAAAATGGACTGGGGTGCACCGAAGCCGCGGAATGCGCCGTAGGGGACGGTGTTGGTGGCCCATGAATGCGCACGAACGCGGACGTTTGGGCAGACATAAGGTCCGGGCGAGTGAAGCGTGGCGCGCGAAAGCACCGTGGAAGAAAGAGTGGCGTAGGCTCCGCCGTCGGTGGCGACTTCAATGTCCATCGCCAGCAACTTCCCGGTGCAATCGATGGCAGTGCGATGGCGAACGCGGGAGGGATGACGCTTGGTGGTGGCGGCAAGGTCTTCCATGCGGTCGTAGACCATCTTGACGATGTGGCCGGACTTCCAGGCGAGGAGAGCGGCGTGAGATGCCAGCGTGGAGGGATAGTCTTCCTTACCGCCGAATGCCCCGCCGGTTTCTGTCTGGATGACGCGGACCTTGTCTTCAGGAAGATCGAAGACCGCGAGGAGTGATTTGTGCACGTAGTAGGGACACTGCAGCGAGCCCCAGACGGTGATGCCGGTTCCGGCGTTCCACTCGGCAATCATGCCGTTGTTTTCAATGTAGAGATGCTCCTGTGCGCCGGTGCGGTATTCGCCTTCAATGATGTGTGCGGCGTTAGACCATGCCGAGTCCACATCGCCCTTTTCAAGCAGGAAGCTCTTGATCAGATTGTCCGCGCCCCAGACGATGGTTTCCTGGCGCTCGCTTTCATCGATGGTGAAGACGGGCGGGAGGGGATCGTACTCGATTTGGACGGCGGAGGCGGCTTCGCGGAGCTTGTGCTTGTCAGGGTGAGCGATGAGCAGGATGGGTTCATCGCAATGATTGACCACGCCATCGGCCAGCACCGGCTGGTCGGCGATGATGAGGTGCACGTGGTTCTTGCCCGGGATATCGGCGGCCGTGACTACGGTGAATTCGCTCCAGTCGATGCGGCGGTCGAAGCCGATGGAGCGAATGAAGCCCCGAGGAATGGTGCTGCGGACGGTGAGCCCGAACCACATGCCTTCGCGTTCGATGTCGTCGACATAGCGGGCGCGGCCCAGCAGTTTGTCTACGCCTTCCTTGCGGAGGACGGGAGCGCCAACGATGCGAGTTTTCTCGATCGTGTCCATGGTTTAGGAAGCCGCGTTCGTCGTACGGGTTGAGGCATAGCATACAACGGAGCGGGCAAGATTCAAAGCGGGGCGGTCAGCTTGCCAGCCGGGCGAGGGTACGGGCAAGCACTTCTACGCCGCTGGCGATCCACTCCGGCGAGGCGTATTCGTCGGGGCGGTGACTGACTCCGCCGCGGCAGGGAATGAACAACATGGCGACGGGCGCGATGCAGGCCATAAACGAGGAATCGTGGTAGGCACGTGCCACCATGCGCTTGTATGTGCGTCCCGCTTCGATGGCGGAAGCTTCCATTGCGTCCAGGATTGCAGGGTCCGAAGTGGTGGGTGGATCGGCGTTCACCATTTCGGTGTTGATGGAGACGCCGCGCTTCAATACGATTTCAGCGCAGGCTGCCTTGATGGCGGTGAGGACGCTGTCGCGGCGCGGACCGTCGATGTCGCGAATGTCGGTTTCGAGCTTCACGCGTGAAGGGACGCTATTGACCGCGCCGGGGAAAACGTCGCAAATGCCGACCGTGGCAACCGTGGAGATGTTGCCGGTTGATTTGGCCGCTGATTCGACGGCTAGAATCAACTCGGCTGCGGCCACCAGCGCATCTTTGCGGCCGGGCATAAGCTTGCCGCCGGCATGGCCGCCTTCGCCCTCGATCTGGATCCGCATGCTTGCCGGGGCGGCAATGTGGGTGACGAGGCCGACATCGATTCCTTGCTGTTCGAGGTGCGGTCCCTGCTCGATGTGCAATTCGACGAACTGGTGGAAGCGGTCTTTGGAAAGTGCGACAGACTCGAGTGGCCCTTGGAATCCAGCGTCCTTGAGCAAGTGTTCGAGGGTCTGGTCCTGCTTGTCGCGTAGCGCCCTGGCGGCGTTGGGAGAGAGCACATGGCCCATGATCCGGCTGCCCAGGCAACCAATGCCGAAGCGGGTCGGCTCCTCGGCGGTGAAGATTATGAGCTCAATGGAACGGCGCGGATGGAAGCCAGCCCGCTGCAGGGAGCGAATGGCTTCAAGACCGCCGAGAACGCCGACGGTTCCGTCGTACGAGCCGGCGTTGGGAATGGCGTCGATGTGTGAACCGGTGGCGATGGGCGCCAGGTCGGGTTCGGAGCCATGCCAGCGGGCGAAGGTGTTGCCAATTGCGTCTTCGGTGATGGTGAGCCAAGCTTCTTCGCAAAGCCTCTTGACGTAGGCACGAGCGCGCAGGTCCGCCTCATTGAAGACGACGCGCGTGACGACTGGAGGCTCGTGTTCGGAGATGAGCGCGAGTTCGCCGAGTTCCTCGCAGAGGGTGTCGACTTCGACTTTGGGAACGATAGGGGAATCAGGGGCCATGGGATGCGTCATCCTCCGAGTGGGTGCCTGCGCCAGTCTTTGTAAATGAGATATTTTGCGGGGCGCTTACCGAGAGCGCCGAACCATTGCGGACAATAGGGGCCCATCCAGATGAAGTCGCCGGCCTCGACTGGATACCAGGCATCGCCGAGCCGATAGATGCCGCCGCCTTCGAGCATCAGCAGGCCGTGCTCCATCACGTGAATTTCGACCATGCTGAGAGCCGCGCCGGGATCGTAAGTCATGGTGTTGATTGCAAAGTCGTAAGCAGGTCCATCAGGCATAAGCGAGCGCACGCGGAGTGCGTCGTCGCCCATGAGGGGGACAGAGGTGATGGAACCCTCGTTGCCTATGCGGGCTTCCGGCGATTGCGTTTCGTCGCCAGGATAGGGCTCGTAGATTTTTTCGATGAGCACAGCGCGGGCAGCGGAGAGAGCGCGGACCGTGTGCTGGGTGCTGGAGGGAATATAAGCGAAAGCGCATTTTCCGAGAAGGTGGGTTTGGCCATCGACCGTGAGTTCGACTTCGCCATCGAGAATGTAAAGGAAGCGCTGCGCCGGGGTGGGACCAAGCTCACCGCCGGCAATGAACTCGGCGGTCATTTGCGTGAAACGTGCGCCCAGGCGCGGGCCAACGTGGACGATGAACTCCACGCCAGCGGCGCCGGGCAGAGGGGTGCGGATGAAGGTGTCTGGCGTTTGCAGCAGGTGATCGTGCTTCAGACTGCTTCGCGTAATTCCCAGGTGATGCAAATTTGACCTCGTTTCGGCATTCTACCCAATATCGCGCGCAAGACGTTGAAGAAACTCGCGAGCGACCAAGAGGGAGGCTTCCACATCCTCTTCGCGAACCGCTTCATCGGGGTGGTGGCTGATTCCGCCGGGGCTGCGGAGGAAGAGCATAGCTGTTGGCACGCGACCGGCCATGACGATGGCATCGTGGCCCGCGCCGCTGGGCATGGTTTTGGCCGGGAAGCCTGCGGCTTCAATTGCATCGGAAAGGAAAGAGGTGAGGCGTTCGTCCATGGGCACGGCGGGCTGTTCGAGTTGGCCGGCACGGGTAAGGTTGAGGCCGCGGCGCGTGGCGATGGTTTCAGCCCTGGCAAGCAGTTCCTCGACGGCGGCATTCCGGATAGCATCGCGAGCATGGCGAACATCAAGGGTTGCGCGTGCCAAGCCGGGAACCACGTTGCCAACGTTGGGCTCTACGCTGACTCGGCCTACCGTTGCTGCGAGACCCTCGGTGCGCTGGGCGAGAGCCTCGACGGCGGAAATCCACTCTGCGGCGGCGGCCAGCGCATCGCGGCGCAGAAGCATGGGGGCGGTTCCGGCGTGGTTTGCGTGTCCGGTGAAGGTAAGGGTAAGCCGTGTTTGGCCGACAATGGCCGTGACTGCGGCGACGCTCAAGTTCTCGGCCTCAAGCAGCGGGCCCTGCTCGATATGGACCTCGACGAAGCAGGCGGCATTGGGGTCGAGCACGGCTTCGCGAATACGATCGGGATCGAGGCCGAAGGCGCGCAGGGCCCCGTCGACGGAGATGCCTTCGGTATCGATGAGTGTGAGCAGCGCGGGATCGAAGCGCCCGGCGACGGCGCGGCTGCCGAGATAGGGCAAGCCATAGCGCACGCCTTCTTCTTCGGAGAAAGCGATGACCTCGATGGCCAGCGGAAGCGCGAGTTCCTGCGCGAGGGCGACCCATTCCAGAGCGATTGTGACGCCGAGGACGCCGTCGAAGGCGCCGGCGTCGGGAACGGTGTCAATATGTGACCCGAGGATGAGGCGTCGCGGGCCAGCGCCGGATGGTTGCGAGATGCCGCGCAGATTGCCGGCTGCGTCCACATGCACAGACATGCCGAGGGTCTCCATACGGGGGCGCAGGTGCGCGTGTACGGTGTGCATGGGAGGCGTGAGGAAGCGGCGCGTGATGCGGCCGGGCTCCTCGGTCATGGTGGCGATGAGGCGGCACTCAGCGATGGCGCGGGCGGCGCGGTCTGTCATGGGTGGATCGGCTTTCTGGTGAGCTCTTTGCCGCGGGGTTCGCCGATGAATCCGGCGCCTCGGCCGTTCGCATCGAAGATTTGCTCGCCGCGCAGCCATGTTTCCTCCACGCGGCCGTGGAGTTCGGCGCCGAGGTAAGGCGAGAGCTTGTGGCGGAAGTGGAGATGCTTTGCTTCTACGGTCCAGGCGATCAGGGGGTTGAAGACGGCGAAGTCGGCGTCGGCGCCCGGGATGAGTGCGCCTTTGCGGCTGGAGAGACCGGCGAGGCGCGCGGGGCCGGACGCCATCCACGCGGCAACGCGCTCTGCACGCTCGTGCATAGTGAGCCCACGTCCGGTAAGAGCCGTCCACATCAGGGGCAGCGCGAGGCCGAGACTGGCGATGCCTCCCCAGCCTTGATTCCATAAACCTTCGTCGCGGTGCTTCATTGCAGGCGGGCAGGGCGAGTGATCGGTAGCGATCATTTCGATCAGTCCGAATTGAAGGCCAATCCACAAGCTTTCGCGGTTGGCGGCGCCGCGAATGGGCGGAGCGCACTTGAACTCCATTGCGCCGTCGGGGATATCTTCTGCGGCGAACCAGAGATACTGCACACAGGTTTCGACGCTGATGGGCACTCCGCGGCCGCGCCCGCTGGCAATCAGGGGAAGGGCTTGTGCTGTGGCCAGATGCACGATGTGGACCGGCGTGTCGAATTCCTCGGCAAGGCGTATGAGCAGGGCAATCGCTTCGAGTTCGGCTGCGTCGGGCCGCGAGGCAAGATAGGTGGAATATTTGTGCCAGTTTGCGCCGGAAGCGTTGAGCGCCTCTGTTGCTGCTTCAACCGGACCGGCCACCTCGGCGTGGGCGAGAAGCGGTAGCCCGGTGCCCTTTAATTCTGTAAGGGCAAGGCGCAGGTCGGCTTCTTTGACTGCCTGAAAGCCGTCGACGCCGGAGTGAATGAGGAAACATTTAAATCCTGGAAGTCCGGCGTCGGCGAGCGGCAGCAGGGAATCGGCGTTTCCGGGGACCACGCCTCCCCAGGCAGCCCAGTCCACCCAAGCTTGGCCCTCTGCCGCTGCGCGCTTGGCATCGAGCGCTACGACTGTGATGGTTTCCGGGATGCAATTCAACGGCATATCGACCAGCGTGGTGACGCCGCCGGAGGCCGCGGCCTGTGTAGCTGTCGAAAAGCCTTCCCAGTCGCGGCCGGGGTCGTTGATGTGAACGTGCGAATCGACAAGCCCGGGAAGTAAGACGAGATCCCCGAAGTCGCGCAGCGGCACGCCGGCCGGAAAGTCGTTCCACGCGCGCACCTCGGCGATGCGCTCACCCTCAACATGTAGCGTGGCGGGTCTCAGTCCGTCTGCGGTCAGTACGTTCGTCGATCGGAAGGCTTGTGACATACTGTGTTTACTTTCGCCCCTTAGGGAGGCTCAGAGCAAGTTGGCGATTTTCATCAAACCAAATCCGGAGTTTTTGCGCCGTGCAATTGAACTGGCGATAGCGAACGTCAACACAGGCGGAGGCGGCCCGTTTGCGGCTGTAATTGTGCGCGATGGCAAAATTGTCGGCGAGGGCACGAACTCCGTAACCACAACACACGACCCTACGGCTCATGGCGAGGTGAACGCGATTCGCGCTGCGTGCAAGGCGCTGGGCACGTTTACGCTGGCCGGGTGCGAGCTTTATACCAGTTGCGAGCCGTGCCCCATGTGCCTGGCTGCAAGCTACTGGGCGCGGCTGGATGCGATTTATTACGGCGCCAGCGCTGCCGATGCTGCGCGTGCGGGATTTGACGACGCCTTTCTCTACGGGGAGTTTCGCCGGGAACAGACGGAGCGTTCGCTGCCGGCTACCCAACTGCTAAGCGACGAAGCCTGGGGCTGTTTTGCGGCTTGGATCGCTTCACCGGTCAAGACGGAATACTGATCGGTGGCGAACCTACTCGACCAAGGCATCCGCAATGGCCAAGTGCTCGTCGAGTGCGGCGATGCCAAGATCGAGCTCTTCTTTGGTCACAATCAGCGGCGGAGCAATGACAAAATGGCTCACCCATGCCTGAATTGAGATACCCTGCGCCATCATTTTGCCGGCGATCTGATCGACGACAAGTGGCTTGCCTTCCACCTTGTCGCGCATAGTGTTGAAAGGCTGCTTCGTGGTGCGGTTCTTCACAATTTCAACGGCGAAAAAGAGGCCGAGACCGCGCACATCGCCCACGGAAGGATGCTTGGTCTTGATCGCTTCCAGCTTCTCGCGTACATAAGGCTCAAGCTCCGCGGCGCGCTCCACGAGGTTTAGACGCTGCATCTCCTGAATGGTGGTAACGGCCGGGCCCAGGGTCATGGGATGAGCCTCATACGTATGACCGTGAGAGAAGTAGTGGTCTTCAAAGTAGTCGGCGATTTTGGTGGTGGTGGCGCAGAGACCGAGAGGCATGTAGGCAGAGGTGATGCCCTTGGCCGTGACCAGAATGTCGGGCTTCACATTCCAGTTGTCCATGGCAAACCACTTGCCGGTGCGGCCCCAGCCGGCCATCACTTCGTCGGCAATGAGGAGAACACCGTAGCGGTCGCAGATTTCGCGCAGGCGGGGGAAGTACTCGGGCGGCGGAACCAGGACGCCATTGGTTCCCACAACCGGTTCCAGAATGACGGCGGCTACGTCGCTCTCATTGCGAATCATGTGCTCAATGTAGTCGGCGCAGGCAATGTTGCAGGTGGGATAGGTGTGCTTGATGGGACAGTCGTAACAGTTGGTCTCTGGCGCGAAGACGAAGCCCGAGCCCTTGCCGCCTGGTTCCATCGCCCAGCGGCGCGGATCGCCGGTGGCGGCGATGGAGCCGTTCGTCGAGCCGTGATACGAGCGGTAGCGGGAGATGATCTTGTTCTTGCCGGTGTACATGCGCGCGATTTTGAAGGCCGCTTCGTTGGCTTCGGTACCGCTGGTGGCGAAGAAGAACTTGGTCAGGCCCTCGGGTAGAACTTCGAGCAGTTTGGCGCTCAGACGGGCACGCGAGCGGGTGGCATATCCCGGGGCGACATAGGCTAACTCGCGAGCCTGCTCGGCGATAGCTTCGACAACCGCCGGATTCTTGTGGCCGAGGTTGACGCACATGAGCTGCGAACTGAAGTCGAGATAGCGCTTGCCTGCGCCGTCCGTGAACCAGCAGCCTTCCGCATCGGCGATGTGGAGCGGTTTCCACGTCTTTTGGAAGCGCCAGGTGCCGTAGTTGTTCTGCCGCGTGATGGTCGTGATCTGCTCGGATGAAAGTGTGTCCAAATCGGGATGTTCGCTCATGTGCGCCTCGTGTGCGTGGATGTTCCAAGACATGCTATCACCGCGATGGGCACACGTTGCGATTTCAGGCGGGCGCGGTATCATGCGTCAGGCAGTGGAATGCTCCAAGCCGGATATCGGTTGAGCCTTCGGGTGCGGCCAAGTCCTCTCTGGGGTTACCCCAGGGCAACGTGAATAACTCGGCATTCATCGCGTGACCGGCAGTGCGCGCTGCGCACCTCGGGTCACGCAGAGTCAGACTCGTTGGAGCATTCCGCTGTTTTAATGCCATGCCAAGCACCTCATTCTATTCCGCGCTGGCGCGATCGATTCTCGCGGGAGATTCCGCGGCGGATGGCGTTGCTGCACGGATGCGCCGGACGCTTGGTGAGAATTGGCGATGGATAGGGAATTTGGCTGGGCGCTATGCTCGCGTGTTTGGCGGAAAGACAAGGCCGAAACGCCGCGATGTTATCGAGTTTCTGCGGGCCGACGACGGACTGATCTATGCAAAATACAAATACAGAGACAAGCTGCGTATTGCCGAATGGGTGACGGAACCTGCGCGAATGGAGCCTGTTCATGCGGCGCGTGGGTGGGCGGTGCCGCGGATTGAGTCGGTGGGCGAGTTGGCGGCATGGCTTAATTTGAGTGACATAGAGCTTGAATGGTTTGCTGATTTGAAGCGGATGAATCCACGGGCGAAGGGTGGATTACTGCAACATTACCACTATCGAGTTCTGGCGAAGAAAAGCGGTAACATCCGACTTATCGAAGCGCCGAAGGAGAAACTT
>JBEKRU010000032.1:0-52535 GCA_049518435.1 Occallatibacter sp.
CGCTGTGAACAGATACGTGGGAATCATGAAAACCACGCCCGTATCGTGGACGCCGCGCATATTCACCACGGTCAGGATCAAAAGCACAGCGAGACACAACTGCAGCGTGTAGGGCTGTAACCCTGGCGCCGCGGAAATCAGGGCGCCCACGCCTGCGGAGATGCCGACCGCCGCCGTCAGAATGTAATCGATCATCAGCGCGGCCGCTGCCAGCAACCCAGCACCCTCGCCCAGGTTCTGGCTGGCTACCGTGTACGATCCGCCACCGTGGGGATACGCATCAATCGTCTGCCGAGAACTGAAGTAGACGATGGTCAGCAGGAGAATGATCGCCGCGCTCACCGGGACGATGTAGTGAACGCCCAGCAGGCCCAACGGGATCAGCAGGGTAAGCGCAGCCTCGGGACCGTATGCCGCCGAACTGAGAGCATCGAGGCCGAAGACCGGAATCCCGGCGATAGGCCCAATATGCTCGGCGCGCTCCTCGCTTGTAGCCAGGGGCCTGCCCAGAAGCAGGTTTTGAACGCTGGTGGTAATAGCCATAGTTTTATTCGTACGGCAACTGGGGATTGGATGCGGGAAAAGGCCGTCGAGGGAATTGTCTCATGGCGCGCGAAAAGACCGCCGTGCGGTCCGCCAGGCACCACCCGAGAGAAAGAACTCCCGTGCCCCATCGCGCAGCTTCATCGCGCGATGGATGGGATTCCATACACCAGGAGTGTGCCAGACTTCGCGTCTAAGACTTGGGAGACCTACTCAGAGTGTCGGGGATCTAGGAGCTCATCAGCCAGACAATCCCCGCCGCCGCGCAGGCTGCCGAGGCCGCCAGTTGAATCCAGCGTGAATAGGACCGCTCCACAATCTGTTCGTACTCCAGCGGTTGGGAACTGTTTTCGTTGTTGAAGAGCGAAACGTAGGTCGCTCCGCTGGCCTTTGAGACGCGCGCTTCAACGCGGGACATCTCGATATACGGCTTGAGCCCGCGGCGATACCAGCCCTGCACTTTCACGCGTTCGCCCACCAGCCGGTCCGCGCTGCGCAAAGCGAACAGAAGCCGTCCAAAGGGAATCGACGAACGATAGAGCAGAAACATCATCCCCGTTTCGTCGCGCAACACCAGGTCCGGGCTCCAGAATGCTCCCGGAACGCCATGGCCGATTATCTCGCCCTCAATCTCGACCGCGCGCGGCCGCATCTGCGACACCTGCATATCGTCCAGCAGCTCCACCACCCGTTTGCGCTCAAACACGCCGCGATAACGGAACGCGATCCGCGCCGCCCAGGTTACGCCGAGAGCGATCAGCAGCCCGGGCATGAAGTGATTAGGCAACACCACGCCGCGATGGCGCAGGTCTCTGCCGATCCACTCCCACGAGAAAAGCAGGAATCCGCACGCCAGAGGCGCGGCCCAGAATAGAAATTCGATGGGGAACCCAACCCAGCTCACTTTTTCATTCAGCGGCAACGCATAGGTCACGTTCTGTCCCTGCTCCCTGGCCTCGCGGTTCAGCGCTCGCAGCCGCATCGCCGTCAGTGGGTGCGTCGAGCTGAGCTCATAGAAGCGCGCCCAGGGATTCACCAGGTCCCAACGCATGATGCGCGCCGCGTCTTCCGGGCTGTTCGCACCCAGCGCAAGAGCATCCGCATTACTGGCGCTGGCAATGCCCATCAGCGCCATGCCGCGTCCCAGTTCCAGCGTCTTGCTGGTGTTTTTCGCCTTCCCCTTCGATTCTTTCGCCAGCCGCTTCGCCTCGCTTGTTTCCCGCACCAGGCCGTAGCCAATCTTCACCAGCGCCGACGACAGTGCATCGCTCGCATGCCCCTCGTGCGCGGAGAAGTGGTCCGCTCCGTATTCCCGCGTCCGGTTCAGCATCAGCACCATGAACCGTCCCACCCAATAAGCGCAGTAGGCGGAGTAAGCCAGGGGACGAAGATGATTCACCCGGTTGGTCCACGCGTAAAGCTGATAAAGCAGCAGCGGAGCCAGCGCGGCCAGCGCCATCACCGCGAAATCGTAATGCGCCACGTGGCCAATCTCGTGAGCCAGCACGGCGTTGGCCTCGTCCTCGGTCAGAATGTCCAGCAACCCGCGGGTCACCACAATGCGCGCATCGCTCCGCAGCCGTCCGAAGGCAAACGCATTTGGAGTGCCACTCTCAATAATGCCCATCTTCAGCGGCGGCAGGTTGTGCTCGCGGCACATGCGCTCCACAAAAGCGCGCTGAGTCGCGGGTATCGCATTCGGATCCCAGTCGATGGAAAAGCAGATCTCGATCAGCCACGGGGCAAACAGGTATTGCAGGCCAACCAACGCCAGCACAAAGGCGATCGCCCACCAAAGCGGCGCCTGTCCATGCATCAGGTACACATCCCCGATGGCGAACACCATCCCATACAGCGCAAACAGCAAAAAGAGCGAACGGCCTATGAATCCCATGGAAGATTCTCCCTTTCGGACCTTCTGATGGAAGGCCTGAGAATTCCCCGCCAGAATACACCCGTTCCTTTGCAATCTCAACAAACCCTTTCGCAGGACGGCGTTGGGCTCTTGACTGATCCCAACGCGGTCCCAACCCGAAATCGATCAGAAGGTGAACCGGCCACCGGCCGTCGGAGCGAAGTTATTGTCGGAGTTATAGGGGACGCCAGGGCCATGAGGAATGGCGATGTCCAGACCGCCGGTCACCCAGGAATACGCAATTCCGGCAAAGGTGTCGAATCGCTTGGTGAAGTGATGATCCAAATAGAGTGACCCTTCGTTCAGGGTACCCGCGCAGGAACTCCGATAACCGGCCGCGGCCGAGCATGCAGGCGGACGACGGAAGTCGTTCTGCCGCTGTTGATACCAGGCCATTGTGACGTCGGTCTTTTTGCGGTAGGTATACTTTGCGCCCGTCCACCAGATTTGCAGTAGCTTTTCCGAGTCAAGATTGTTGTCTTCGACACCGCTCATAAAGTATCCGCCCTGGTCTGATGCGCCAACGCCCAACGGGTTCTTCGGGTTGTTCTGCCAGATGTACTCGTAGCCCGCGAAAACCTTGAACTCCTCCGATGAATACTTGGCAGTGGCCATCACTGCGTTGTTGTCGGTAACAATTCCATACACCGTGTTTGTCGTGCTGATCAGGTTGACCCCGGTGATGGGATTTGTATTGATGCTGTCTGTGGTTGACTGGTAGGTCGCGGACAGGCTCTGAGGCCCAAGCAAGGGGTTCAAAACACTGATTGCCTGGTTGTAATGCTGGTAGACGAGGTCGCCGAAGAACTTGCCGGTGTTTCCGCCGAGGTCGAATCCATACGCGTTGTTATGCGCCGACTCCGACGTACAGTTAGCGGCAGTCCAGGTTGAGGAAGCCGAATAGCAACCGCCGTTCCCATCGGCGAATTTATACATCGCGCCGAAATGAACCGGGCCGTAAGTGATGCGATACTTCATGGCGTCGTCCCAGCGGCTGTCCTCGGTGTCGCCGCCGCCGGCCATCGTGCCGTTATATCCGATGTACGAAAAGGCATAGCTGCCGCCGGCCGGATCGTAGAGCAGCATCGCATCGGTACCGAGAGAGCGCTGACGACCGAAGGTGAGCGTGCCGAGAATTGCCGACGATATCCCGGCATCGTATTCGTCGTTAAACGGCTGGCCGGCGCGCGCCCCGTCGATGGCTATGGAATAGCTCGCCCTGGGAAGGCCATTGTTGATGGTGTCCGTGGCTGATGCGTTGGCAAGCAGGCCAGATTGCGGATTGATGCCGGTTGAAGCGTTGAACACAACGGACCAACCATGCGCAAATTCTTCCTTGCCCCGGATGCCCAGACTCGTCTGCTGCAGGTTGTTCGGCGCCACGACGAACCGATGTTGATAGCCGTTTCGGTTCACCAGGGATTCGCCTTCATAGTTATATCCGTTCTCCGGCAAGCCATGACTCACCCAGCCGGCGCCGACATCATACGCACCGTAGACCGTGATGCCGTGCCAGGTCAGCGCGCAATCTGTGGTAGCAAAGTCGTGGCCGTTTGCGCAGCCGGTTTTCTCTTTATCCGCAGTGCCGGAAGCAGCCGGCGCCGTTTGCGCCCACGCAGGGAATGTTCCCATCGCAAGCAACAAAACCAGTAGGAAAGGTTGAGACAGCGCCGATAAGGGGAAGGAAATCGCCGCCGCAAGAATCAACTTTGCTTTGTTCATCAGGCCTCCGTATAAAAATGAATAGACGCGTGAACTTGCATTGCGATTCTAAACGATTCACATTATCGAATTCGTACGGTAGGCGACAGTAAGCTTTTTCGCGGGATTTTGCCCTCCGGCCGGCAGGCGGTCCGGGTGTAACCTTGGATCATTGCAGCGTGTGGGGGCCCGGTTTAGATCGGCCAACACCGAAGGTGACACCATGGCCCAGTCTGAAACTCTCTTGACTCCTCGTGAAGCGGCAGCCGAGATCGGCGTCAGCTACGCTACGGTCAAGCAATGGATTCTTGCCGGCAAGTTGAAGAGCACCACCACTCCCGGCGGGCATCACCGCATTCCGCAGAGCGCGCTCAAGCCGCTTCTGAAGTCCAGTCCCAGCAAGCCGCGCATCGAATCCCGCGAACGCTTCCGCAACCTCAGCGGGCGCAATCAGCTGGTGGGCAAGATTGTGGAAGTGAAGTTCAGCGGACTGCTGGCCAAAGTCGTACTCTCTGTTGGCGATCAGCAGATCACTTCAATCATCACCGCCGATGCAGCGCGCGAGATGCAGCTGCGGAAAGGCCAGACCGCGGCGGCTCTTATGAAATCGACAGAAGTCATGATCGTCCGCGTATAACAGCGGCCGGCATTCTGTCTCTTGATTGATTGCAGCAGGATTGCAGCAGGGAATTACAATGCGCACGCCGAGCCGAAGAGCTTCTCAGCTTTCGGTGGCCATCGGCAGTGTAAACAGGAACCGGCTGCCCTTGTCGGGCGTGCTCTCCACCCAGATGCGCCCGCCGTGCTGTTCAATGATGCTGCGGCACAGCGCCAGGCCAAGCCCGGTGCCCCCGCGCGAGCGCGTGTCCGATGCGTCTCCCTGGTGGAAGCGTTCGAAGATCTTCTCCAGCTTTTCCGGGTTGATGCCGCGGCCTTGGTCCTCGACAATGAAACACACCTCGCCAGAGGCTGCGTTCGCCGGTTCAGACAACTTGGCGGAAAGCCGGATCTCGGTATCCGGTTGCGAAAATTTGATGGCGTTAGTCAGCAGCTCGTGCAGCACTTTCAGGATCCGTTCCCCGTCGGCAATCACCTTCTCCTCAATCGCCTCAATCTTCAAGCCGATCCTGGATGCGGCGGCCTTCCCTTGCACCTCGGCCGTAGCCTGGCGCAGCAGGTCATTGGCCTTCACCGGACGCCGATTCAGCGCCAGCATCCCCTTCTCGACGCTGTCGAAATCCAGAATGTCGTTCACCAGCCGCACCAGCCGGTCGCAGTTGCCGATCGCCATTTCAAACATCTTGGTGCGCTTCTCCGGCCGCTTGTCCAGCGTGCCGGAGGAGATGAGCCCCAGCGATGCGCGAAGCGAAGTGAGTGGAGTGCGCAATTCGTGGCCCACGGTGGAAATGAACTCGTCCTTCATCCGTTCCAGTCGCCGACGCTCAGAGATATCCTGGAACGCCACAACCATGCCGGAGATGCGCCCGTCTTCCAGCATGGGGCTGGCGCTGTAATCCACAGGAATCGGCACACCGTCCTGCCGCCAGAAAACCTCATCGCGCATCCGGATCGCGGTCGTGCGATGCATGGCCAGCATAATCGGGCTCGCGGATTTCGCAAAAGCAGTTCCGTCGGAGCGGCCCTTGTACACCACCTCGTGCAGATCGCGCCCCGTCAACTCTTCCGGCGTATAGCCGAGAGTCCGCGCCGCCGCCTGGTTCACAAACGTCATTCGGCCGTAGAGGTCGATGCCGTAGATGCCGTCGCCCACCGAGTCCAGAATCAGTTCCCGCTGCCGCGTGGCCAGGTGCAGAGCCTCTTCCGCCTCGTGCTGTTCCGTTACGTCGATGCCGTGGTTCAGCACAAACGGACGCTCACCCGGCAGCTCCATGCGGCGACTGCGGAATACAATCCGCCGATAGGCGCCATCGCCCCTGCGCAGCCGTAACGATCCTTGCCACTCCGCACCGGTTTCCAGCGTGCGCAGGCATTCCTGAAAAATTGCCGCGTCGCTTCCATCCAGCAGGTCCGCAACCGGGCGGCCGGTCAGCGCCTCGGCCCGGTACCCCAGCGTCTCCGCGGTAAAGGCATTCAGCGAGGTCAACCGCCCTTCCATTGAGCAGGTAAACAGGAAGCCCAGGCTGTTCTCAACCACCTGCTTGTAGCGCGTTTCGCTGGAAAGCAGCGCAAGTTCCGCCTCGCGCTGCTCGGTTATGTCCTGCCCGCTCACAATCAGGTAGAGAATTTCGCCGGAGGGTCCGGGCAGCGGCCGCAGCGTCCAACTCACGTGCCGCACCCGTCCGCCCTGGGTCCGCCAATCCGTTTCGTGCGGTCCGCTCACCAGTCCCGCGGCGGCTTCGCGCAATTTGTCTTCTGCCCAGATGTGGTCGGCGTGATCCAGCACCCTGTCAATAAAAGGGCGTCCTACAGCGTCTTCCTGGCTCAGCCCGGTCAGCTGCATGCACGGATAATTCATCCGCACCATCTTGCCGCTTGTGTCCAGCAGCGCTGCAAGGAAGGGAATCGAGTCCAATGTCCCGGCCACAAAGCAGCGTTCCGTGGCCAGTGCGCGTTCCGTCAACTGCAGCGCGCGCTGCGCCTGCTCCTGGCCGCGAATGCGCGCATACAGCTCAAGCCGCGTCACCACCTGGTGCCCCAGAATCTCAAGCAGCGTCAGGTGTTCCTTGCTGAACCGGTCCGGCTCCCGCGCCAGGACCGCCAGGGTTCCCGCAAACTGATTCGATCCAATGTGCAGCGGCGTTCCCGCATACGATCGGCATGGCTTTCCGCCGAATGGCCAAATCCCTTCCCGCGCAAATCGGGGATCCTTTGACGCATCCCGAATCAGCATTGACTGGCCGCTCTCCAGCATCCAGTGGCAGCCGGTTGTGGTCCGCGCCTGTTCCGGAGCGTCGAATCCAAAGTGGGATTTGTACCAGAGCCGCTTGGAGTCCATCCAGCCGGTATAGGCATAGTCGGCGCCGCAAAGCACCGCTGCCAGACCGGTCAGCTCGTCCAGCGCCGGGTCGGCGGTGCGATCAAATAGATCCAGCCCCGGCCGTTGAGCCGGATCCTGACGGTCCCCGGGTTGTAGACCCTGCACCACGTGCACCAAGCAAAGTCACCCAAACTACAGTATCGAGCAATGGCCGTCGGTTCCTTCTGCAACAAAGGAGGGAGTCTTTAGTGAAGCGGATACAACTAAAGTTACCCAAGATGGCACACGAATGATCCGATGTAATGTTACCAAAGGAACGAGGGTTCCCGGGGTCTCGCAAGCTATTACCTGGCCCCTGCGCATCAAGTTTTGCGCAACGACTTTCTTGTTCTTGTGCGGTCAGTTTCCAGCCGGCAGTTTGCAGCAGTCTCCACTCGCCGCCGGCTCGTTGCTTCCGGCGTCCAGAACCACCTTCCAGCCTCCGTCCGGCTGCTTCCGCCAAATGGTCATGTACCGGCCGCTCGTTGTGACAGGATTGCCGTTGGCGTCCTTGCTGTGACCTTCATAATGTCCCCAGGTGTAGCCCATATCCCCTGATGGCCCCATCGCCGCGTCCGTCGGCGTCCATGTCAGCTGATACTGCTTGGGATTCCAGTTGGCGTCCTTCAGGATCGCCACGCGCCCCACCACGGGCGCTTGGCCGTTGCTCAACTCCACCCCGTCCTCGGCAAACCAGTCAGCAAACGCGGCGCCTCCGCGCTCCAGCACATCCTTGGCGAAGCGCGCCTCCAGGTCGAACAAAATCATCTTGCCTGGCTTCACCGTCGTGTCGGTCAGCGGATTGGCTGCATTTGGCGCTGCGCCCGGCTCCGGCAACTGGCCGTAAAGGCTTGCAACTGCACCCATCATCACCAAAACTGGCATAACCTTAATCACACTCGCGCGCACGCTCTTTTCCTCCCCGGAGGTTCTCTACTTCTATCCTATTCTCGTGGGGCTTCTCTCGGGTGTTGTGATGGGTAAACGGCTCCGGGCTCGGAACCGGCGCCACACCCTTGCCCAAGATTCCGGCGCTGGCAATCCAACAAATTGGTATACTTAAAGGATGTTTTGCGCCATTTGCCGGCTGCCGCCCAGTGCGGTTGCAGGCGAGCGGCGTCTAACCAAGCGGCGTCAAACAGGACCCCGGCAATTTCCCGGGAGAAGGAAGCTCATGGGGACACTGCTGGATTCCATCCAATCGCCGGCTGACCTGAAGCGCATGACCCTGGCGCAGATGGCTGACTTGGCCTGCGAGATTCGCGAATTCCTCATCCAGACGCTCTCCAAGACGGGCGGTCATCTCGGCCCAAATCTCGGTGTCGTTGAACTTACCCTGGCGATCCACACCGTCTTCAATACCCCGGATGACAAGCTGCTATTCGACGTGAGCCACCAGGCTTACATTCACAAGCTCCTCACTGGCCGCCTCGATCGCTTTGCCACCATTCGCCAGCCCGGCGGCCTCAATGGCTTTATGCTGCGCACCGAAAGCGACCACGATTGCTACGGCGCGGGCCATGCGGGTACGGCGCTGTCTGCTGCATTGGGAATGGCGGTTGCCCGTGACCTTTCCGGCGGCAAAGAGCATGTAATTGCCGTTGCCGGAGACGCCGCATTCACCAACGGCATTTCCTTTGAAGCGCTTAACAACATCGCCGACCAGACCCGGCGGCTGATCGTGGTGCTCAACGACAACGAGTGGTCCATCGACCGCAATGTCGGCGCCATCGCCCGCTACTTTCACCGCATCGTCACCAACGAGCATTACAAGAACCTGCACGACCAGGCTCATCGCATCCTGGAGAGATTCGGCGGCAAAACGGCCCTCACCGTTGCGCGCCGCGCCGAAGAAGCCGCCAAGGGACTCCTCTGGCCCTCCATGCTCTTTGAAGAATTCGGCCTGCAGTACTTTGGCCCCATCGACGGCCACAACCTGCCCCTCCTGATTGAAACCTTCAAGTTCCTCAAGACCGTGGACCACCCCGTTCTGCTCCATGTTCTAACGCAAAAGGGCCGCGGCTTCCAGCCCGCGATCGATGGCACGAAGAAATTTCACGGCCTTGGCCCCTACGATCCGGAAACCGGCAAAACCAAGCCGGCAGGACAGCTTACCTGGTCTGAGGTCTTCGCCAATACACTTGTGAACCTGGCCACCGAAGACCCGAAAATCGTCGCCATCACCGCTGCCATGCCCAATGGCACCGGGCTCGACCTCTTCCGGCCTCACCATCCCACGCGCTACTTCGATGTCGGCATTGCCGAAGAGCACGCGGTGGTGTTTGCCGCTGGCATGGCCACGCAGGGCTATCGTCCGGTCTGCGCCATTTACTCCACATTTCTGCAGCGGGCATTCGATCCCATCGTCCACGACGTATGCCTGCAAAAACTGCCCGTAGTCTTCTGCATGGACCGCGCCGGCTTATCCGGCGACGACGGCCCCACCCATCACGGACTTTTCGACATCGCCTATCTTCGCGGTATTCCAGACATCGTCCTCATGGCTCCCAAAGATGAAGACGAGCTCGCCGATATGCTTTCTACCTCAGTCAAGCTGCCGGGGCCCAGCGCCATTCGCTATCCCCGCGGCCTGGTGGCCGGTGTGGCGCGCAAGCCCGAGCCGCAGCCCATTCCCGTCGGCAAGGCCGAAGTTCTTCAGGACGGCCGCGATGTTTGCATCCTCGGCCTCGGGTCCATGATGTCGCTTGGCCAGGAACTTGCTGCACGCCTCGAGCGACAGGGCTACTCCGCCGCTCTGGTCAATCCCCGCTTCGTCAAGCCGCTTGACCGCGAAATGCTTGAAACCTACTCCCGCCGCGTGGCCGCCTTCGTCACCTTTGAGGACCACGTCAAGATGGGCGGCTTCGGTTCCGCCGTCATCGAGGCGCTGGACGAGATCGGTGTCCAGGTCCCGGTGGTGCGCATCGGATGGCCCGATCAGTTCATCGAGCATGGCAAAATCGACGACCTGCGCGCCCGCTACGGGCTAACCGTCGACGAGGCCGAAGCCCAGGTCCTGCCCCTGCTCGTGCGTCGTATGCGGCCCAAGCTGGTCGCGAGCTAGCCGGTAACCGCATCCAACCCTTGATGCTTCATACTCGGACAACCACGCTCTCTCGAACGATGCCGCGTGGCAACCCGATTTCTCCTCCTCTCCAGCCGCTCCCCCGTCCAATCCAGAGCCGACTTCCCGAAACCGCTGTGCGACAATCCTCAGCAGACCTGTTTCCTATGCGACGCTTTGCTCTTTTTCTGCTTTGGATTCTCGGTACTGCTCTGGTCGGCGCTCACGCCTCGCCACAGCCGCAAGTTCCCGTCATCCCCAGGCTTCCCGTTTCCACGCCGCTGGTTTTGGCCGGTGGCACCGTCATCGACGTCACCGATTGGGGCCGCTCCGCACGAGATCAGCAGGACGCCATCGTGATCGTCCGCGACGGCCGCATTACCGACGTCGGCGCACGCGGTGCTGTCCCCATCCCTAAAGGCGCGCACGTCATCGACTGCACCGGCAAGTTCCTCATCCCGGGGTTGATCGACGGCTTTGCCGGCATGAACTCTCAGGGCCAGGCCAACGCCAACCTCTACATGGGCGTCACCTCCGTAGTTGTCCGGGGCGACGAGCAGCATGGGCCCATCGACTTCAGCGCCGATCCCACTCCGCACCTTTATGTGATTGACTCCGTCGGTACCACCGATAACTGGAGTCTTCTCGCCAGGCGCCCTGATTGGTCCACCAAACTGTATGAGGGCGTCCATCAGGCTGAGTTAGGCCCCGACGACACCGCCCGCCAAATGGCCGACACCGCCAAGCTTGGCACGCGCGTGCTCTGGCTCGGCCATGACCTCACCGCGGCCAATACGCAGTGGATCGTCGCCCATGCCCACCAGATGGGCCTTGTCACCTACGGCGAATTCGTCTCCACGCCCTACAGCGTCGGCATCGACGCAGGTGTCGACGTGCTCCTGCACATGGGCCGCTATGAGCTCGGCGTCATTCCCGACGAGTTGCAGCGGCCTCTCGTCGATAACCCCACCGGACCATCCGCAAGCACCGCCTACGACTACTCGGAACGCCTTCCGCCCACTGACCTGCATCTGCGAACGTATGCCCGGTCCATCGCCCACGGCCATGCCGCGCTCATGCCCACCTTCAGCCTTTCGTATCTGCAGTTGCCCGCGCATCGCAATCTGTGGGAAGAGCCCGCCGCACGTTTGCTCGATCCCTCGCACATGTACATGCCCTCCGATCCCGCCACCGGCGAGACCATCTATCCACTCCCCGCCTGGGCCCGCCGCGTCCCCTCCGTCGCTCAGCGCTACTTGCTCGAAAGTCAAAAAAAGAAGGCCGATCAGTCCGCCTTGCGGCTCTGGCATATCAACCAGACCATCTTCTCCGCCAATCCGCATTACCTCGCAGCCTCTGGCGCTTCCGCATTCGGCACCATGGCCGGAATTTCCATGCACACCGAGCTCGAAATGCTGGTCCGCCTCGGCCTCTCCGCACGTGAGGCGCTGGCCGCGGCCACCAACAATTATTCGCTGCAGTTTGGCTGGAATGAAGTGGGCCAGATAGCCCCCGGCCGCCGCGCCGACATCCTGGTTCTCGACGCCGACCCCACCGTCAACGTCTGGAACGCGCGCCGCATCTCCGGCATCGTCCTCGACGGCAATTTGCTTGACCGCGACAGCCTGCTCAACCTAAGGAAGTAGAGCCCCGGCTCATCCGCCCGGCTCATCCACATTGCTCCGCCAATCGCACAACGGCCGTCAACACCTCCGGCAGTCGCTTCTGACGGTGCGCAAAGGTCTCCTCAAGCTTCCTTCTGACGATTGCGTTTCCCAGGTTCCCCACGACTCCAAAGGGCAGGGAATACTCGATTGCATCCGTCACCAGCGTGCCCAGCTTGCCTCTCCGAACCTCCGCGCTGGTGGTGTGGCAATGTTCGAATCGCTTGAACGGGCCCTGAATCTGTTCATCGCAAAAGTGGCTGTTCCACTCAAATTCCGTAATCCGCACCTTCGACTTCATGCGCATCCGCGGCCAGCCAAAGGGGCGAAAACTGATCAGGATCTCCGACCCCCTGCCCGCTGCCGTGCTGGGCAGGTTTCCCACCAACGGCGGCAACGGAGGCCTGGCATTCGGCGCCACCAGTTTAGATTCCTCAATGCGAGCTTCCAGTTGCGGCGGCATCAGCAGGGGAAGGTCCGAGGGACTGGCAAAAAAAGCAAAGACCAGTTCTAAACGGAACGGTACCCACTGGCTCACTTCAAACTTCTGCGCCATAAAGATTGAACGCTCGCTTCCTGGTTTTATTAGAAAGTTCCGGCCGGATCGCATTTCGCCGGCGTAGCGGGCAACGAACGAGATTTCCGTTCGCGGCCCGCAACCTTACGGGTTTTCGATGCTGCTAGCCAAGTTTTGGATGCTGGTCTGGACTAGTTGGGAAGCAGCACGGCGTCAACTACGTGAATCACGCCATTCGACTGGTTGACATCCGCAATGGTCACTGTCGCGACTCCTCCCTTTTCATCGGTCAGCACCACCTTGCCGCCCCGTAGCGACGCCGTCAGCGTCCCACCGGAAACGGTTTTCAGCGTGGCCTTCCCCCCACCCTGTTTGATCAGCTTGATCAGTTCCTTCGAACTGACTTTCCCGGCCACCACGTGGTAGGTCAGGATCTTCACCAGCTGGTCCTTGTTCTCCGGCTTCAGAAGGGTGTCCACCGTGCCGGCCGGCAGTTTGGCGAAAGCTTCGTTGGTGGGCGCAAACACCGTGAACGGGCCGGGGCCCTCCAGCGTATCCACCAGGCCCGCAGCCTTCACTGCCGCAACCAGCGTGGTGTGATCCTGTGAGTTGACCGCGTTTTCCACGATATTCTTCGTGGGGAACATCGCGGCCCCGCCAACTTCAGGATCCTTCTGCGCCAGAACTGTGGCGGCGGAAAACGTAAAGGCGACGGCCATCAAAGCGGCCAGGACTGTCTTGCTTGTGCAATACATGAGATGGAATACCTCCGTGGGAAAATTGACTACACTCCCATAACGCGCAAGAGTCGCGGATGGATTCGCTTCATCAAACGACCAGTTGATGACATCAACAATCCGCCAACGGCCTGTCGGTGGCGGCAAACCTGCCGCTTCCTCTCTTCATCTCGCGCTTCCTCTACCCGTTCGTACAACTGCGCCCCCATCGGTTAACGTAGGAACTAGCAATCGTTTCCTATCAGTTTCCGGACGGCCATGACCGACGCTCCATCGCAACTCTCCCCGGATGTTCGGGGGCACAACAAATGGCTCCTGCTCATTGCGATCTACAAGCTGGGTCAGGCCCTGCTTTTTATCGCTCTTGGCGTCGGCGCACTACGCCTGCTCCACAAAGACATTCAGGACGAGTTGACACAGCTCATCGACCACCTGCGTTTCAATCCCGAGTCGAGGCTCATCAACTTCATCCTCGTGCAGTCCTCCATCATCGATGACCGCATGCTCCGCCGGGTCAGTGCGGTGCTCTTCGCCTATGCCGGCCTCGGCATAATCGAAGGCGTCGGCCTCTATCTGGAGAAGGTCTGGGGCGAATACCTCACCTTGTTCATCACCGGCTCCTTCCTGCCCTGGGAGGTCTGGGAAGTCATCCGCCGGCTCACCTGGATCCGGGCCAGCCTGCTGGTGCTCAACGTGCTCGTCTTCCTCTACCTGCTGAAAGTGGTTACGCAGCGGGTTCGCTTGCGTCGCGGCCTGCAGAGTAACTAGAGCGGCCGAAAGCGCGGAATCGCGTCCGCCTGCGCGGAAGCCGCAAACATGAGTTTTCCGGTAATTATCCCGCCGAGGCAAGTGAACCAATCTTTTACGCAGGAAAGATCATGGAAATTTTGGACGGGGTATCGCAAGAGTGCCTTAATGCAACTCTGCAAATCGTGCGTTCTTTGGTTGATTACCGGAGCGCAATCACTAGGAACGCTTGCGAAGAGCAGCAAGCAAATCTTTCACCAGTTGCTCAGTAATCGGCGCTGGATCGAGTCCAGCATTTAGGACGGTATGGCATGAGGGGCAGGTATAGGTAAATCCGTTAGGACTTCCCCAGCGGTCATCGTGAAGAGTAATTCTCGCAACATCGAGTTCTGTAATCAATTTCTTGCAGTAAGGACAGTTGCCATTCTTCTCGCTCACGATTGCCCTCTTAGAGTCGCACGGATTAGCTTGATTATCCTGCGCCTTGTAATGTAATCTCAGGGAGGAGTGGAGGATTCCGACCCCCTATCTCTTGGAGCATCCCACCCGCTGCTAACGTTTGGGCTGCTGAAATCCAAGTGCTCTATGCCTTGAGCTATACCCCTCCGGAGGGAACCGGAACCTGTCAGGGGACAGAGAACCGGCCTCGCTAGATTCTAGCAGAGGCCGATTCTTTTTGTGTGACTATGAAAAAGCCTATTACCGATCCGACCCCGCAAGCCTTCCGCGATCTACTGGACAAGGCATGTACTACGGTCTCGCCAGCAACTTCTGTTCCCTCGCGCAAGGGCAAACCTGCATCGTCGTCCGTTCCGCAAGAAGACAAAACATCGGACGCATAACTTTGCGCCGGTTATACCTAAAGCTGTACTCGTTCAAATAGGACTGTAGATATTCCGCTCCGACCTGATAATAAACTCCAGTGATTCCACGTTTTACCAGACTCCAGAACCCATCAATCGTGTTGGTGTGTGCTTTGCCGTCTACATATCTTTGGTTGTGGTTTACGCGGTTGTGGATATAGCGTCGTCCTTCCGATACGGTGTTGTAGGCTGGGTACTCATCGGTAAAGACTGTGCTCTTGGGCAGGACTATGCCCTGTACAGCCGGACAGAGAGTAGTAGCTATTCTGTTGGGAACAATCTCGGTAACGACCTTTCCGCCTCGTTCGACCATACCCAGGACCACGGTTTTTGCTTTTCCGCGCAAGTGTTTAGGCTTATTGGAGTCGGACCCGCCAAATTCCGCTTCATCTATCTCAACAGGACCACTCAAGGTCATTTTCTCTTCCATCAATTGCCGAATCTGTTTCATCATGCGCCAAGCTGTTTTGTACGTCACTCCCGTCTCACGCTGGATGTGCTTTGCGCTCACTCCTACCCTTGTGGATGCCATAAGGCGAATGACATAGAACCACGTCCGCAGGCTGGTGCTCGACTTGTGGAAGATAGTTCCAGCCAGGGGGAAGATGTGGTTTCCACATCCTTGGCAGGCATAGGCCGTCCTGCCACTCACCCGCCAGTGACGCCGCTCTACCTTGCACTCTGTACACAGAGCAATTCCTTTCGGCCATCTCCGCTGCATCAGGTATTCAAGACAGGCATCATCGCTAGGAAATTCAACGTCGAATTGCTTGGCTGTGTATCTCTGCCCTTTGGGGACTACCTGCCATTTATTCATTTCAGTAAAATCCTTTCATGGACGATATTCGGATTAGAGCACTGGCTTACGTTCTGGCGAGGGAAGTGAAGAAATATCACCACGAGAAGGATGTGTATCGTGGCGTCCTTTACGTGATAAAGGAATCTGGTTTTCCGGGTGTTGATGAACTTCTGGAAGACGCTCGCCAGTCGTCGGATATACAAGCGCGGACCGACCGCGCTTTTGCCTTTCTTGATGAATGGCTGCCGCCAATTCCTGAAGTTGATCTTGAGAGTATTCGGCGTCAATGGCTTGAAAAATGGGAATCAGGCGGGAGAGAGCCAAACTAAACCTCTCTCCTGCTTGATCTTGTGTAGTTTTCATCGGTTTCAACTCCCACCCCCCACTTGCCGTGGAGGGATAGTTACCAGTTTTCCCCTATTTTCGCTTTTTATTCCCCTACCACGAACTTTAGATCATGTCGAGATGGGGAATCAAACATATAAACACTAGATATTGTGGTAATTGGACTTCTCTAATCTATTAGCGGATTTTCCCACATTCTGTTCCACACCCAGCCAGATTCGTGCGATTTTTGCTCCCCAGACAAACACCGAACCGAGGTACTATCGACTTGTCAGTGGTCAAAAGTGGAGTTGAGTGGCTCAATTTGGACCGGCAACCACACTTTTCAAACCAAGTTTACCCCGGTTCTCCGCTTGTAGCGCAGTTTTCAAACCCAAAACCCGCTGAGGTACCCGCTCAGCTAACCATGTGAAGCCCAAACGGGTCAGGCGGACCGGAGAAGAATTCCCCCCGCCGAAGGCAGTGAGGCAAGAAACATGTTTCGCGGAAACCATCCGGCCAAGGTCGATGAGAAGGGACGGCTCAAGCTCCCAGCTGCTTTCAAACAGCTTCTGGACGCGCGCGACGTTACCCAGGTCTACATCACCAGCGTGGATGGCAAAGCCGCCCAGGTCTGGCCGCTCTCGGAGTGGGAAAAGCATGAAGCCATGTTAGCCGAATCCGGAACCATGGACGACGCCGTAGACAAGTACCTGAACCTGACCAGCTACTACGGCCACCAGGTTGAGATCGATAACCAGGCACGGGTTCTGCTGCCCCAGATTCTTCGCGGCAGCGCCCAGTTGGACGGGGAAGTAACGATATTCGGCAAGTTGACGTACCTCGAAGTTCGCAACCGGGAGATTTTTGAACAGAATCTACCCGCTTACACACTAACGGCGGAAGAGCGCCAGGCAATTGCGGCCAAGACGCGCCGCACAGGTTGAACGGTGAATATCCCCCAGGGGAACGCATGACGAACACAAGTGATCGCCATGTGCCGGTTCTTTTTCAACAAGCGATTGATTTCCTGAACGTACGCGCGGGCGGAACCTACGCCGACTGCACGCTGGGAATGGCAGGTCACGCCGAAGGCATCGTCCGGCGGCTCGGCCCGGAAGGCCGGTTGATTGGTTTTGACCGCGACCCCGAGGCGCTCGAACTGGCCAAGGTCCGGCTGGCAAGGGTTCTGAATGAGATGGGAAGTGCGGCTCCCACCGTGACCCTGATCGGCAAGGCCTTCAGCTCCATTGCGGAGGATGTAGAACCGGCGTCGCTCGATGGCCTGCTCGCCGACTTCGGTGTAAGCAGCCTGCAGTTCGACGAAGCGCGCAGAGGATTCAGTTTTCAGGCGGATGGCCCCTTGGATATGCGGATGGACACGCGATCCGGGCAGACCGCCGAACAAGTGGTAAACGAGGCTGACGAGCGAGAGCTTGCAGACCTCATTTACGAATACGGAGAGGAAAGGAGGTCGCGGAGAATCGCCAGAGCCATTGTGCGGGGCCGGCCAATAGCAACAACCGGGCAGTTAGCCAGGGTTGTTGCCCAAGCCGGTCCTCACATGAAAGGGGCAATGAAACAGGAGCGCATTCACCCCGCCACCAGGACCTTTCAAGCTCTTCGTATTTATGTGAATCGCGAGCTGGATGAAATCAAGGCGTTAATGGAGGCCGCACCCAAGTTGCTTAAGCCCTCTGGACGGCTGGTCGTTATCAGCTTTCACTCGCTGGAAGACCGCATTGCGAAAGACACTTTGCGGGAAGGCGCGCACAACGGAACATTGGAAATCCTGACCAGAAAACCGGTCATCGCGGAAGAAGAAGAGACAGACAGAAATCCCCGCTCCCGCAGCGCCAAATTACGAGCGGCGGAAAAGACGAAAGACAGATTACAGATGACAGGTTACAGATGACAGTGAAAAAGCGGTGACCTGGCAGTAACAACAATTTTGGGCAACAAGGACAGCATTGCAGGGAACGGGTACGGAGTAAACAGAGGCATTTCACAGCAGCGATTCGGGAACTGTCATCTGTAACCTGTCATCTGTAATCTGCGACGCAAGGAGCAAACCATGGCGGCAATGACCACAACCTATTACGAAGCGGGACGCGGCTGGAACGCGCGCGTTGCCGAGCGCAACGCCGAGCTCCTGGCACAGCAGCCGCTGCGCCGGCGCGGTGTGCGCACGCCGGAGTTCCACTTCCCCCGCCACTTCGACAACTCCCGCCTGGTCAAGGCGCCCGATCCAGTCCGCGTGCGCGAGATGCGTATCTTTTGCGCCGCCGCCTGCGTGCTCCTCACCCTCGTCATGGTCTATGGCTTACAGCACTTCTATGCCATCGAAGGCGGCTATCGCGTCGAGGCGGAAAAGCAGATGCGCGACCAACTCCGCGAAGAGAACCGCCAGCTTCGCCTCTCCGAGGCGCAGTTGACGCAACCCGCACGTATCGATTTGATGGCCCGCCAGCTTGGTCTCGACGCCCCTCAGCCCGGCCAGGTGGTTCATCCAATGGCGCATGTTGATGCCGGCGCTCCGGCCCTTGCGCAGGTAACGCCTCCGGTGCCCCCCGTGCAATAAGGGTCGCTGTAGCGTTTCGCATCCGGCTTCCAGCTTCTATCTTTGAAGTGGTGTAGTCCCGCTTTTGGCATCTCTATAAAGGAGGCTGCCCCAATGCCCCGTCGCTCTCCACAGAGATGTCTTAGTGGGGGCTCTCCCATCTTCGGGAAGCGAGGAGGCATGAAGCACGAAGCCGGAGACTGTGAACTAAGAACTGCGAACTAAGAACTGCGAAGAACTCTGAACTAAGAACTCTGAACTAAGAACTCTGAACTAAGAACTCTGAACTAAGAACTGTGAACTAAGAACTGTCTTTATGCAGTCAGTCCTACGATTCAACCGGAACCGCAACAACCCCTCGCGCGCCGTGCCTCTCAAGCGCGCGCGCTTTTGGTTGATCAGTCTCTTTTTCGTCCTCTGGGCAGTTGCCATTGTCAGCCGCCTTTTCTGGCTTCAAATCGTGCGCCACCCGGAATTCATGGAGCGCGCGGAGAAGCAGCAGCAGCGCACCTTTGAGGTGGCTCCGCGCCGCGGCGTTCTCTACGACCGCAACCTGCACGAACTCGCCATGACCGTCCAGGTCGACTCCATCTACGCCGTCCCCACTGAAATTGACGACAAGCCGGCCTTCGCCCACGCGCTCGCCCCACTGGTCCACGTCGACCCTGACGACGCGTTCACCGCCGAGCAGCAGATCGCCGACCGTCTCGACAACGGCCACAGCTTTGCCTGGATCGCTCGCCGCGTCACCCCGGAGATTGCCACCCGTGTCCGCGAACTCATCAAGACCAAAGGCCTCAAGGGCATCTATTTCCAAAATGAGTTTCAACGTTTCTACCCTGACGACCGCATCGCCGCTCAGGTCTTGGGTTACGTAGGCGCCGACGACAACGGCCTCGGTGGTCTGGAGCTCAAATACGAGCCACAGCTCCACGGCACTCCCGGCCGCACCTTAACCGCGGTCGACGCCCGCCGCCATGTCCGCGGCTCCAGCGAGCAGGAGCCCGGTCCCGGACTTAATCTCGTCCTCACCATCGACGAAAACATCCAGTTCATGGCCGAGCGCGCGCTCGACGGCGTCATGGACAAGATGCATGCCGACAGTGGCACCGTGGTTGTGCAGGACGTGCATACCGGCCAGGTGCTGGCTCTCGCCGTCCGCCCCACCTTCAATCCCAACATCTCTCGCAAAACCACCCCGGCCCTGCTCCGCGACCACGCCGTCAGTGACATTTACGAGCCCGGTTCGGTCTTCAAGCTCGTGACGTATTCTGCCGCTCTCGAGCAGCGCGTGGTCACGCCCGACGACAAAATCGATTGCCAAGGCGGAGCAATGCAGCTTCCCGGCCGCATTATTCACGACGACAAGGGAGACCACTTCCACGTCATTACCGTGCACGAGGCGCTTGAGCACTCCAGCGATGTGGCGGCCGTAAAGCTGGTTCAAAAAGTCGGGCAGGATAAGTTCTACGACTACATTCGCGGCTTTGGTTTCGGCCAGCGCACCGGCATGGAATTACCCGGTGAGACGCGCGGCCTGTTGCGCCCCGTCAACCGCTGGGGCACTACATCGTATGCGTCCATCGCCATCGGTCAGGAAGTCGGCGTAACCCCGTTGCAGCTGGTGTCCATGGTCTCCACCATCGCCAACGGCGGTGTTTACCTGCCACCGCATGTGTTGCTGCCCGGGCAAGTCGACGCCTCTGCGCAAAAATCCGGCGCACCCGTTTCGGCCCAGCCTTTCAAACCCGGCGGCGATCTTCCCGACCCGCTGCCCGTCGGAGCACATCGCGTCATCTCCACCCTCACCGCCGCACAGATGCGCAAAATGATGGAGGGTGTCGTTCTCTATGGCACCGGCAAGGCGGCGCAACTCAACGGATACTCCTCCGGCGGCAAAACCGGCACCGCGCAAAAGATCGATCCCGCCACGCACACCTACTCGAAGACCATGCACATCGCATCGTTCGCCGGTATTGCTCCGGTCAACAACCCTGTGATCTCGGTGGCCGTCGTAATCGACAATCCGAAGGGCGCGTCTTATTACGGCGCCGCTGTTTCAGCGCCCGTCTTTGCTGAAGTCGCGCAGCAGGTGCTTGAGTACCTCGGCGTCCCGCACGATATCGATTTGCGCGCTCCCAAGACCTCGAAGGACAAGCCCGCGCCCATGGTCGCCGAAGACGACGACGAGCATTCCGGCGACATCAATGCTCTGTTTGCCGCAGTCAACGATCTACCCAGCGACGACCCGCTCCGCTCCGGCCAGCCAGCGCAGACACAGCCTGCAACGCAGACAACCACTCCGCCTCCCGCGGTTCAAACCGCGAATGCGAGCTCATCCTCGGGCGACACAAAGCCTGGCGTTGCGCAGTCCGCCGCCAGCCCATCTCCCGCCGCCGCCCCGCAGCAATCCAAAACTGTAACGGTCGTCGAAGCCAAGCGCCTTCAGGTTCCCTCACTGCTCGGACTTCCGGTGCGCAAGGTCATTGAGCAGGCTTCGGCCGCCGGCCTCGCCGTGCAAATCACCGGCAACGGCACTGTCCGCGAACAAGCCCCCGCCGCCGGCAGCATGGTCCTCCCCGGCACCCAGGTCGTAGTCCGCTGCGGCCGCTGATGAAGCTTGTCGCCTGTTCAGTCCTATTTCAGAAGTTCGGCTAGTCCTCGTTGGATTCATCGGGATTGGTGCCGCCAGGCTCACCCCCAGTCGCTTCCGCTTCCCGAATTTCATCTACATCGGCCAGGTCGCGCAGCCGGCCTGAGGCCTGTTTTGACGCAATCAGATCAGCCTTAGAAATGAAGAACGCGATGAGGCCTGTCGCTGGGTCAATTACGCTCTCGACTCGACGCGTCCATGCCCCGTCAAAATCCACCCCCTCAATTCCGGAAAGTATGTCTACAGCAATCGGAGGCCGGCCAAACCGTATGAACTTACTGGGATCTGCAAGGTCGCTCCTCTCAATCCCTGCGAGCGGCGCGCCAAATCTCGCCAGCGCCTCGTAAGCTGCGTTGGCATTCGCCGGATCCGCCTTGATGAATATGTCAAGGTCCTTAGTTGCCCGGGGCTGCGAGTGAAACGAAACTGCATAGCCGCCCACAACCAGATACTTAACGTTGTGGGCGTTGAAGCAAGACAAGAGTTCTTTGAAGTCGTCGAACATGCGGAGCCCGCTCCTTCATCGCGTAAGCGGCAAGCGTCAACTCTGACACGGCGCTCATGCGCTCATGGGCAGGCCGGCTTTGCCAGTACCGATATTCGTCGGCCTTCATCTCTTTCGGGTCGGTGAAGATGCGCGCGGTCTTTTCCATACCTTGATTGTGAGACTCGAATCCATGGCTTGCAAGTCTATTTGTCGAATTCCAACTGGAGCCATTCAAATCCCCTCCGGCCACTTATCCGTTCCCGGCAGCGATTCCCCCGTCTCCAGCAAGCTTTTCAAACTCGCCAGAATGTGCGGCCATCCATTCGAAACCTTCTTGATCAACTCAGAGCCCTCCGTCTCCATCGTGTGTGTCACCGTCAGCTTCACCACGGCGCCCTGCGCCTCCAGCAAATAAGTCATTCGCGAAAACCCCTCCGCCGTCACCTCAGGAAACAGGTGATTCTGCCATGTCAACACCAGCTTCCGTGGCCGGTCAATCTCCACCACCTCGCCCGCATCCGCCACGCGCCCGTCGGGAGCCCGCATCGTCCACGTCGCACCCTGCTTCCATTCGCACTCCTGCACCGTCCCCACCCAGAACTTCCGCGTAAACTCCGGCTCCGTCAGCGCCTGCCACAGCTTCTCCGGAGTAGTCCGGATATATGTCACATACACAAACTCCGATTCAGCCATTTTCTTTTCCCTCCAATTTCGTTTTCAGTTCCGCAAGCGTCCCCAGCCGTCCGCGCTCATACTTGCTAATCCAGCGTTCTGAGATCTCGTGAATCGGTACCGGATTCAGGTAGTGCAGCTTCTCCCTCCCCCGCCATCGGGTTACCACCAGCGTCGCCGCTTCCAGCACTTTCAAATGCTTAGTAACGGCCTGCCGCGTCATCTTCATCCGCTCGCAAAGCTGCGTCAGCGTCTGCCCATTCTCCGCACGAAGCCGATCCAGCAGCAGCCTGCGCTCCGGAGCAGCCAGTGCCTTGAACACCAGATCAACATCAGCGCCCATTGCGGAAATAATAGGCAACCATTTGGTTGCATGTCAAGTTGGGGCTTGGAAATTCAGGGAATCGAATGCTGTCAATTTGGCCAGTTTGTCTCTCGGTGATGAGGAACGACTGGCGCGCCGCTCACCGCTTCGACGAATCTATACCATCCGAGCTTTAGGTCATTTTGAAATAGTTTTATCTCCTCAACATGATCGCCTCGAACTTGGGCCGGGAGCCAGAACGGCATGCTCTTTTGGGTTTGCTGGTCAAATGTGGTGATACTTCCGAATGAAAAATAGACCATTCCTTGGACGTGCGGAAATCTACGCCCGCCAGCTTGAGGCTTCTGAATCACTTCTCCCACTAATCGTGCAAAGTGCTCGGGGCCCCGCGCGTGGAGAGGATTTCCTTCATTAAATATGAGAATAATTCCATTTGCAGAAGGGACAGACAGGCGCTCTTTGGTCGCACGGATCTGACGATTGGCGTCCCGGATCATGTTTTCAATAGGAGACATAAGAATTTTTGCCCAAGCACGTTGAAAATCTTCGTCAATGCGGATGGCGGACTTTCTGCCTCCGGAATCTTGAATCCAAAGGGCACCCTCCTCGGGGCTAGATTGAGCGTTAGAGTTTTCGGAATCTCGACGGGCCGTGATTAGATCCGCGAGTCTATTTTGGGTCTCCGAAGTCTGGTCAACAACCAAGCATTTCAATTCTGCTATGACGTTGTACCGTCGGAAGAAATAATCTGCGCTTCGCAGCTCTTCCACGGGCTCCTCAGGCACAATTTCGCCTCCAAAATCTCGCACAAATTCTCGAAACACGGATTCGAACCTGGTGCGTGGCATATTTCCAATCTTTGCGAAAAAAGCGGGGACCGGGTACCGAAGAGCTAAGGCGTCGAACGCACTACCAAATCCAACATCAGTATTCCCGCTCGTCCGGCAAATCCAGCGCCACCGCGCCCGAATTCAAATGCGGCCTTGGTCGAACCGGCGCGCCCACCAGCGCATAACCGTCATCGTCTTCTGGTGAGTCGTCGCGTCCAGATCCCCGCCGCGCCAACATCCTCTGCAATGTGCGCTGCAGCCGCTCGAATAGGCTTTTCCGTTCTTCACCCATGCCCGCATATTACCCCAAATTCATTCCCCGCGACCAAATCCTGAACGCAAAATCCAATGCCCAAAGCCGTTCAGTACTGTCCTTCATCCGGCACCGGAAGCGCGACCGCACCGGAATTCAAACCCGGCCGAGGTTTCTTCCGCGCGCCAACGGGCGCATTGGGAGCGGCAGGCCCCGAGGAGCCACCGCTGGGGCTGGCTTCCGGCGAAGTACCGGTCAGCATTCCCTGCAGTTTCAAGATCGTTTCCATGTCGCCTTCGAAGTACGCCTTCGCAAACTCCCGCACAAAATCCTCAACCGGGAACCCGCGCAGATCCCGCTCCAAATCGTCATAGATACTCCACCGGCCGTCCATCCCTGCATGGTACCGCCAAATCAATTGAAGCCAAGTGGAAAGCATAAAATCTGTGCGAGCTTCCCGCGAGCGTCTGCCCCACCGCAGGTGGCAAACTACAATAGATCACGACATGCAATGGAAAGATCTAGCTGAAGAAGTAACCGCCATCGGCTCCGGTGGCGACTCAACCGAGCCCATCGCCGGCATCGAATACGACTCGCGCAAAATCCGCCCCGGCTCCGTCTTTGTCGCCATCAAAGGCGGCTCAACCGACGGCAACCGCTACGTGGAAAAGGCCATCGCCTCCGGCGCACTTGGCATCATCACCGACTCCGCACAAAAGTTCGACCACCTGCTCGTCTTTCAAGCCGGCCTTCCCGTCCTGGAGGTCGAGCACGGCCGCCGCGCCCTTGCCCAGGCCTCCGCCGCCTTCTTCGGCCACCCAGAGCGCACCCTCGCAGCAACCGGCATCACCGGCACCAATGGGAAGACGACAACCGCCTTCCTCACCGAAGCCCTGCTCAACGCCGCCACCCGCAAAACCGTCCTCGTCGGCACTATCGAGTACCACGTCACCGGCGAAGTTCGTCCCTCCGTCCACACCACCCCCGAGTCGCGCGATCTCTACGAGCTGATGGCCGAAGGCGCAGCCCGTGGCGCAACCGAGCTGGTCACGGAAGTCTCAAGCCATGCCCTCGACCAGGGCCGTGCCGCCGGCGTCCCCTTCGACGTGGCCATCTTCACTAACCTCACGCGCGACCACCTCGACTACCACGGCACCATGGACAACTACTTCGCCGCCAAGCGCCTTCTGTTTGACGGCACCGTCTATCCCGCCCCGCGCATCGCAGTCATCAACGCGGACGATCCACGCGCCAGGCAGTTGGGCGCTGCGGCAACGGAAGCCGGAGCAGAAGTTCGCACCTATGGAATTGCAAAAGGCGACTGGCGCGCAGCGAGCTATACGCTTACCCCCTCCGGCGCGGAACTCCAGCTTGAAACTCCCGCAGGCTCGGCCCGTGTCAAATCGCGCCTCGCCGGAGAAGTCAACATCCTCAATCTCCTCGCAGCCTTCACCGCAGCCCACGCGCGCGGCGTTCCCTTCGGCGACCTCATCGCCGCCGTTCCAACCCTCCGCCCCGTCCCCGGCCGCTTTCAGTCCGTCGACGCCGGCCAGCCATTCACCGTCATCGTCGACTACGCACACACCGATGACGCCCTGCGCAACCTCACCACGCTCGCCCACCAGATGACCGCGCAAACCAACGGCCGCGTCATCACCCTCTTCGGCTGCGGCGGAGACCGCGACCGCACCAAGCGCCCTAAGATGGGTCAGGCCGCAGGCAAGGGAAGCGACTTCGTGGTCGCCACCAGCGATAATCCCCGCTCCGAAGAGCCGCTTGCCATCCTCGCCGAAATTGAGCCCGCCCTCAAAGCCACCGGCGTCAAATATGTCATCGAGCCCGACCGTGCCGCGGCCATCCGCATCGCGCTCCAGGCAGCCAAGCCCGGAGACGTCGTACTCATCGCCGGCAAAGGCCATGAGAAGGAGCAGATCGTCGGTTTCACATCCATTCCATTCGACGACTCCCAGACGTCACTGTCCGTACTGGCCGATCTGGGTTACCGTATAGAGCAATGAAGTTGACACTCGCAGAGGCGGCCATCGGCGCAGGAGCAGTGCTTGAAGCTGCCCCCGACATCACCAACGCCGGCGCTATTGAGGTCTCCGGCTACTCCATCGACTCGCGCACCATCGGCCCCGGCGAGCTGTTCTTCGCCGTCAAGGGAGACCGCCTCGATGGCCACAACTTTATCGTTCCCGCTCTCGCCCGCGGAGCCGTTGCCGCTGTTGTCTCGCGCGCGCTGGTCGCGTCGCTGCCAGACGCCGCGCTCGCCGCCCCGTTACTGATTACAGAAGATCCGCTCGCGGCCCTGCAATCGCTCGCCACGCATGTGCGCCGCCAGTGGGGACGCCGCGTCGTCGCCATCACCGGCTCGGCCGGCAAGACGACCACCAAAGAAGCCGTAGCTGCCGCGCTCGGCGCAAAGTTCAACGTCCTCAAGTCACAGGGCAATCTCAACAACGCCTTTGGCCTGCCACTGCAACTGTTGCGTCTTCAGCCCGAGCATGAAATCGCCGTGGTTGAAATGGGTATGAACCACGCCGGAGAAATCGCCGCCCTCGCCCGCATCGCCGCGCCAGAGTGGGGTGTCGTCACCAACGTCGGCACCGCGCACATTGAGAATTTCCCCGACGGCCAAGCCGGCATTGCCCGTGCCAAGCTTGAACTGGTCACCGCGCTCCCCGCCACCGGCATCGCCTTCCTCAACTGCGACGATCCGTACCTCTCGCAATTTGGCCGCAACTTTCCCGGCCGCGTCGTCTACTTCGGCGCCGGTCCTTGCGCGAATCCGCAAAGCTTCGATCCAAAGGAAGACATCGAAGGCCTGCACATCAAATATCGTGCCGGAGAACATCAGGGCCAAATGACCCTCCACCTTCTCGGCGCGCACAATGCCTCCAACGCCATGGCTGGTCTCGCCGTCGCGCTGGAGGCAGGTGTTCCGCTCGCCGATGCCGTAGCTGCCCTTGGCCAGCTCACTGCGGGAGACAAACGCGGCCAGGTCCTCGAAATCAACGGCGCCACAATTCTCAACGACAGCTACAACTCCAACCCTGAAGCCCTGCGCTCCATGATTCGCACCCTCGCCGCCCGCCCCGCCAGCCGCCGCATCCTCGTCGCCGGAGAAATGCTGGAGCTGGGTTCGCATGGCGAAGCGCTCCACGCCGCCTGTGGCCGCGCCGCCGCTGAAGCCGGCCTTGATCTCGTCGCCGGCGTGCAAGGCAACGCAGTTCATCTCGCCGCCGCAGCCTGCACTTTAGGAGTGGGCTCGCTCTTCCTGCCCGACGCCGAAGCCGCCGGCCGCTGGCTCCAGCAAACCCTCCGTCCCGGCGACGTTGTCTTAGTCAAAGGCTCCCGCGGCGTCCACCTAGAGCGCGCGATCGAGGCGCTGAAGGAAATGGACCTCACCCCCCAAGAAAGCCAAAACCCATCAAGGAACGCTACGTTGTGACCAATTCACCTTGCAGCTTCATCGCACGATGAATTGGATAGCTTGGGCGGTGACCCTGGAACCGCGACCTCAAGAGTGTCGACCTTTGGGAGGCCGAATGGGTGTTCATGCCCTCCAAAAGTAAAGACTTCCAACTCAGAAAGTACCCCAGATCCCGCGAGAAGCATAAGCCCGACCGCGTGCTCGCCCGCCTGACCAATAAACATATCTGGAATGCAATTCGTGGCCTCAACGAACGGAGCATCGATAGGGACACTGAACTCAATGCTCGGGCATCCGCAAGTGCAACTGGACCTAACTTGCATGACTTCAAGTTGTGGCAGAAAATTCCTTGCGGCGGGTTCACTGTGCTCCAGTAGCCAAACGAGCACACTATGCTCTTCGCTCGTCAATGGCCGGTAGGCGAAAGTAACCATAAGATTCCTTTTCTCACAATTCTATCGTCGCTGAAAACCGCCTAATCCTGCCAAAGTACCAAACCCCTCTTGCATCCAACGCCAAATGGCGCGATAATCAAGCCAGGTGGCCGATATGAGCATCGCCGACATCGTCGCAGTCCTCGGAGGCGCGAAAATCTTCGCCCATCCCATCCAAAAATCAGACGAATTAGTCGCCCAGGTCCGCGCCGGCCTCCCCGCCGCCACCGTCACCATGCTCGCCGATACGCTTTCCCTCAAGCGAGACCAGGTCGCCAAGCGCCTCAACATTCCGCCCCGCACCCTCAGCCGCCGCCTGGCCACAAAGTCCCGCCTCACCCACGACGAGTCCGACCGCACCCTCCGCATGGCAAAAGTCGTCGCCCTGGCCAACGAAGTCCTGGGCGCGGAAGACAAGACCGCCCGCTGGATGGCGAAGCCCAACCGCGCCTTGGGCGGCAAGATTCCCTTCGATCAGCTGGATACCGAGCTTGGCGTGCAGTCAGTCGAGCAAGTCCTCTACGCCATCGCCTACGGAATGTACAGCTGATGGAGGTGTTTCGCATCTTTCCGGCCCGCTATCGCTCCACAGCCTTCACCGGCATTGGTGGTCTTTACGCAGCGAGGCGCTGGAACCATCTCGGCACGGCCATGGTCTACTGCGCCACTTCGCGCGCCCTCGCGGCCATGGAATTCTTCGTCAACCTAGAGCCGATCGACGCGCCAGACGACCTCCTGATGGCCGCTGCAACCGTCCCCGATGACGTTGCCGAAGAACTCAACCCGTCACTTCTCCCTGAAAATTGGCGCGAACTCGACAACCTAATTTGCCGCGACCTCGGCTCCAACTGGGTAAAATCCGCCCGCTCGGCTGCGCTCCTCGTCCCGTCCATCGTGGTGGAAGGCGACAAGAACGTGCTCCTCAATTCCGCCCACCCCGATTTCCCCAAAGTAGTTATTGCCGAACCGATACCCTTTCACTTCGATCCCCGAATGTTCCACTAACAAACCCTGAAAAACGCGAACCACGCAAGACACTCCATCGCCACAATCGCTCCCCCGTTTCCAACAGCCCCACCACCCGCGCCCCTGTAAAATCAAGCTAGAAACCCGCTCCATCCGGCCTTGGAGGCTCTTTGCTTTACTGGCTGCTCTACCAAAAGCTCTATCCGTTCTTTCACCCATTCCGGATCTTCCGCTATCTCACTTTCCGCACCGCCTTCGCCTCGCTCACCGCGCTGCTCATTGCCATGTTTATCGGCCCCTGGGTCATCCAGAAGCTGCGCGAATTCCAAATCGGCCAGTACGTCCGTGACGACGGCCCCCAGTCGCACCTGAAAAAAACCGGCACGCCCACCATGGGCGGCATCCTCATCGTCATCGCCATCCTGCTGCCCACCGCGCTCTGGTCAGACCCCTCCGACCCGTTTGTCTGGATCCCCGTGTTCTCCACCCTCGCCTTCGGCGCCATCGGTTTTGCGGACGACTACATCAAGGTGGTCCAGAAACGCAGCCTCGGCCTTACCGCACGCGCCAAGCTCTTCTGGCAGGGAGTAGCCAGCGCCGTCGTTGCTGTCACCCTCGTGGTCCTCGACCAGTTCGGCTACTTCTCCACGCGCCTCACCGTGCCCTTCATCAAGAGCTGGCAGCCCGACCTGCAATGGCACCTGTGGCCCGCCACCGTCCCGCATCTCGCATGGATCGCGTTCATCCCTTTCGTCATTTTCATCATCCTCGTGCTCACGCTCTCCTCCAACGCAGTCAACCTGACCGACGGCCTCGACGGCCTGGCCATCGGCTGCACCATCATCGCCGCCGGCGCGCTCGCCGTGCTCACCTACGTCAGCGGCCACGTGGTCTTCGCCGATTACCTCGAGCTGCAGCGCATGCCCTTGGTCGGCGAACTCACCGTCTTCTGCGGCTCCATGGTTGGCGCGTCTATTGGCTTCCTCTGGTACAACGCTCACCCCGCTGAAGTCTTCATGGGCGACGTCGGTTCGCTCGCCCTCGGTGGCGCCATCGGCACCGTCGCCATCGTCATTCGCCAGGAGCTGCTGCTGCCCTTCATCGGTGGCATCTTCCTGCTTGAAGCGGTTTCCGTCATCCTGCAGGTCGGCAGCTATAAACTGCGCAAGAAGCGCATTTTCAAAATGGCGCCGCTCCACCATCACTTCGAGCAATTAGGCTGGAGTGAATCGAAAGTGATTGTTCGTTTCTGGATCGGCGCACTGGTGTTTGCATTGTTTGCACTCACTACCCTTAAACTCCGTTAGACAAGGCCCGCGCCACCCGCCCGGCGGTGCACAATGAATAGAGGCGCGGTCCGCAGGAGCCAGTGCAGTATGGAACTCAACGGCAAAAAAGTTCTGGTCGTGGGACTGGGCAAGTCCGGTCTCGCAGCGGCTCTGTTTCTGCGCCGCCGCGGCGCCCAGGTTACGGTCTCCGACGTGCGCAGCGCCGCTGCCCTGGCCAAGGAACTCCCCGCACTGCTTGAAGAAGGCATCATGGTTGAAACCGGCGGCCACGGCCTGCTCACCTTCCGCCGCCAGGACCTCATCGTCGTCAGCCCCGGCGTCCCGCTCAACACCCCCGAACTCGCCCAGGTAAAGAGCTTCGGCCTGCCCGTCATTGGTGAGATCGAACTCGCCGCCCGCTTCCTGAAAGGCAAAATCCTCGCCATCACCGGCTCCAACGGCAAAACCACCACCACCGCGCTGGTCGGCGAAATTCTCGCTGCGGCCGGCCTGCCCACGCTGGTCGGCGGCAACATCGGTGTCCCCGTCGTCGCCCTCATCGATCCCAGCACCGATCAGACCTGGTCCGTCCTTGAAGTCTCAAGCTTCCAGCTTGAAAGCACCTCCAAATTCCATCCCAGCATCGCCGTCATTCTCAACATCACCCCCGACCACCTCGACCGGCACGGCTCCTTCGAAAACTACGCCCTCGCCAAGGAACGCATCTTCGCTTCTCAAAATGAGAATGACTTCCTGGTGTTGAACTCCGATGACACCCGTGCAGCCCAGGCCGCAACGCGCTCCACCGCCCAGGTCTACTGGTTTTCCGTCGAGCATCCGGTCGAAAAAGGCGCGTGGCTTGAAGATGGCTCCGTGGTCTATCGCGCAAGCAAGGATGCGCCCATCGAGAAGATTCTGCCCCTGAGCGGAATCCCCCTGAAAGGCACGCACAACGTGGAAAACGTACTCGCCGCCGTCTGTGCTGCTCGCCTTGCAAACGCACCCGCCGAGTCCATACGCCAGGCAATCGAAAACTTCCGCGCCGTCGAGCATCGCCTCGAATACGTTGCCACCATCAACGGCGTCGAGTACTACAACGATTCCAAGGCCACCAACGTCGATGCCACCATGAAGGCCGTCGCGTCCTTCAACTCCGGCATTCGCCTCATCCTCGGCGGCAAGGACAAAGGCTCCGACTACACACAGCTTGCCGACCTGCTTCGCGCCCGCGTCCGCGCCGTCTACACCATAGGCACAGCCGCCGCCAAAATCGAGTCGCAACTGCGCGGCGTCGTCCCCCTCCAATCCTGCGAAACCCTGGACAAGGCAGTCACCATGGCCGCCAATGCCGCGCATCCCGGGGATATCGTGCTCCTGGCTCCGGCCTGCTCCAGCTTCGATCAGTTTGAAAGCTACGAGCACCGTGGCCGCGTCTTCAAGCAACTCGTCAGCGACCGCCGAGGCCTCACCGCCCCGGCCACTTATAACCTGTCATCCTGAGGGACCAATTCTGATTGTCATTCTGAGCGAGCGAAGCGAGTCGAAGAACCTGCTTCTTCTTCTCAAAACTTCATCGCAAAACAAACCCGGTCATCAAGACCGCTCACTAAACAGCAACCTCCCGCGCAGGGAAGAACCGGTTCAACACTATGGCAAAACTCGTAGGGGTCGACAAGTGGATGTTCTTCACCACCCTGCTGCTGGTGGTGGCCGGGCTGGTAATGGTCTTTTCCGCCTCCGCCGTTGTCGCCCAGGAGCGCTTCAACTCCCCTTACACCTTTGTCGGCAAGCAGGCCATCTGGGCCTTGGCCGGCGTGTTGGTCATGCTCATCCTCATGCATGTTGACTACTCCGTCTACAACTCGCCGCGCTTCATCTATCCCGCGCTCTGCGTCACCACCCTGCTCCTGGTCATGGTTTTCTTCTTCCCCACATCCCACAACACCCATCGCTGGATTCACTTCGGCCCCTTCACCCTGCAACCGTCTGAAATCGCCAAGCCCGCGCTGATCCTGTTTCTCGCTTGGTTTCTATCCACGCGCCTCGATCTTATGCGCGACTGGAAGCACACCCTGCTGCGCGCGGCCATCATGCCCGTGCTCTTCATTCTGCTCATCGTCAAGCAGCCTGACCTCGGCACCGCGCTCGTCCTCTGCGGCGTCACCGCCATGATGCTGCTGCTCGCCGGCATGGAGTGGAAATATCTGGGCTTCGCCGCGCTGGCCGCCCTCCCCGGTCTCGCCGCGCTGCTCTTCATGGTCGCCTGGCGTCGCCAGCGCATGCTCGTCTTCCTCAACCCGGAATCCGACCCGCAGGGCGCCGGCTTCCACATCAACCAGTCGCTCATCGCCGTCGGCACCGGAGGCCTCACCGGCCGCGGCTACATGGAAGGCGTACAAAAGCTCTTCTACCTGCCCGAGGCGCACACCGACTTCATCTTCGCCAACATCGCGGAGGAACTCGGCTTCATTGGCTCCATCGTCATCGTTCTGCTCTTCGTCGTACTCGGCGTCCGCGGCCTCCGCGCCACTTTCCGCTCCACTGACCCCTTTGCCCGTCTCGCCGCCTTCGGCATCACCACCACCATCCTTTTGCAGGCCTTCTTCAACATCAGCGTGGTCCTCTCGCTCGTCCCCACCAAGGGCATTCCCCTCCCGCTCATTTCGTTCGGAGGCACGTCAATCTTCTGCACCCTGGCCAGCATTGGCATCCTGCTCAACATCACCAAGAAGGCCGACTGATCAACCTGACCAACCGCATCCCGCCGCATCCACACGGTTTCTCCCGTCTGCGCCCGGCGACTCCACTTTAGGGCCCGGTTCCAGCACTTTCGGGGAATTGTCGTTTTTTTTCGTCTTGGTATCATGAATATTGGCAGGTAGGTAGAACTCACTCGTGCCGATCTGTTCCCACAGCTTCCCCCCTGCATTTCGATTCGAGAGGCAAAAGCTTGGCGGAACTTCGAATTCTCATCGCCGGTGGCGGAACTGGCGGTCATATTATCCCAGCGCTTGCCGTGGCCAACGAACTGGTCGCGCGGCATGGCGCCCAGGTGCTGTTTGTCGGAACCCAGCGAGGCATGGAAATCCGCCTCGTACCCGATGCCGGCTTCAACCTGCGCCTCGTTGATGTCGGACCGCTCAACAACGTATCGCTCGGCACACGCATCCGCACCCTCATCGACCTGCCGCGGAGCATCATGGCCTGCCGCCGGCTGATCCGCGAGTTCCGTCCCAGCGTCGTCTTTGGCGTGGGCGGCTTCGCCTCCGGCCCCGCCATTGCCGCGTCGCTCCAACTCAAGATTCCCACCATGGTCTTCGAGCCCAATGCCGTCCCCGGTCTCGCCAACCGTCTCGTTGGCAAGAAGGTGCAGGCCGCGGCCGTCAACTTTCCCGCCGCATGCGCGTGGTTCCGCAACTGCGAGGTCACCGGCATTCCCGTCCGCCCGGAGTTCTTCGCCCTGGCGCCGCCCACCGACCCCCATCCCCATCTGCTGGTCTTCGGCGGCTCGCAGGGCGCGCGCATTCTCAATCAGCATCTGCCGCGCATTATTGCCCCCCTTCTCGACGCGATTCCCGGCCTCACCGTCCTCCACCAGAGCGGCCAGCGCCACGCCGCGCCAACCTTGGCCGCGTATACCGCCAGCGGCGCCGATCCCGATCGTTGGCAGGTCAGGCCATTTCTTGACGACATGCCCGCCTGCTTCGCCCGCGCCAATCTCGTCCTCGCCCGTAGCGGTGCTTCCACCGTAGCCGAACTGGCCGCTGCCGGAAAGCCCGCTTTGCTTGTTCCTTTCGCCGCGGCCACCGATGAGCACCAGAAGCGCAATGCCGAGGCCATGGTTGACGCCTGCGCTGCCGTCATGCTCCAGGAGACCGACCTCGAAGTGCCCGGCGCACTACTTTCCCAACTGACCGGCCTGCTTCTTGAGCCGGCGCGCCTCGCCGCCATGTCCACCGCAGCCCGCACCCTGGCCTACCCAGCCGCCGCGGAAAACATCGCCGACCGCCTCGTCACTCTCTCAGGAAACGTGGTCTCCGAGCAGCGCATCGCCTGAGGAGCAGCCCACTCCCTCAATCCTCGCAACTTCACTCTGCCCCATTCATCGTGCAGTTTCATCGCGCAATGAGTGGGAAGCAATGAAGTCCGTCCGAGCCCCCGCGAGCGTCTGCCGTACCGCAGGTGCCGAGCATCCGTCCCACCGCAGGTGAACGCAAAAAAGCCCGTCTGCCGAAGCAGACGGGCCTTCTTGAAACTACCGCTGTAACTTACCGGTGACCGCCGCCGCCGCCGTGTCCGCCGCCACCACCCGCATGGCCTGCGAATCCACCGCGTGCGCCGCCGCTAAATCCACCGCGTGCCGCCGGTGCTACGCCTCTGGCGCCACCTGCATAGCCACCGCGTACTCCGCCTGCATATCCACGGCCTGCATAGCCGCCGCGACCGTAGCCATACCCGCCGCGGCCCCAGCCGTAGCCGCCGCGGCCCCAGCCATGTCCCCAGCCCCAGCCGTACCACGGCCCGACGCCAAGGAAGATGCCGCCGTTAAACCATGCCGGCCCGTAATAGCCGTAAGGAGCGCAGGCGTAAGGATAATAAGAGTAATAACCCCACTCGCACGCCGGAGGACCATAAACCGCGGGTGCGTCAACCACTGCGGGGCCAATGCCTACACCGACTGCCACCTGGGCATTTGCCGATGCTGCCGCGAACGGCAAAGCCAGAATCATTGCGAACAGAACTAGGCGCATGTACTTCATAAAGAACCTCCCCGGTGCCGCCCTTGCCCAGTCCTGCCGAACATGGAGTCTGGGATTCGAAGCTAAACGTCGTACTCAGCACCCTGCCGGTCTTGGGCTTTTCTCACCCATCCGGCTTCTGGTAATTAGAACAACAATCCACTGCAAAAGTTGCGGTCTTTGTCTAAGAATCCTTCAACTTTGGCCAAACAGCAACACCTATTCCTGCAATCCCCACGACAAAGGGTTCTTCCCATGCACTCCCGCCCAATTCCAGCTCCCAAATGCCGCAAAATTGCGTCGCCGTTAACCGCGCTCGTGCGAACCATAAAAAAGCGGCCCCTCCAGTTAGGAGAGGCCGCTGTGTGCAGGCATTCAGGCAGAGAATCCACCTGCGAAAACAGAATTACCGGCGGAAACGATCATGGCCGCGAAAGGGAACAAAGTGCCGGTCGAATCCCGGGCCACGATCAAATCCGAACCGCACAACCGGCCCGCGCACACCCACAAAGTTCCAGCGCCCCGGAATCCAGTAACCATTCGCCTGGTACCCGGCCACCCATTCGTACCCCGGTCCAGGGCAAGGCGGAACGTAGGCCACCGGTCCGCGCACATATACTCCAAATTCGGCTGCCTGGGCCGGCACTGCCGCCAGTCCCATCGCGCCCGCCACCACTGCCGCACCTAACATCCACTTCCGCATGCTGCCCATAACTCCTCCATCCAGCCGGCCATTTTTCAATGCCCGGCCCGGCTTCTCTCCGAGGGAGGTTTCCTTCCATCTGCCTCCCCGGCGTGCCGGTTATGTACAGTGCAAACACCACGCTATCAAAAGGTTGCGGCCGTCACTCAAAAATAAATCGCCGCAACTTTTCCTCGAATCCCGGGTAAACAGCCCCGCAAAACTGGCCAATTCACCCATCAAATCCGTCTCTCAAACCATGCAGTCGTGAGACCATGTCCTGAGCCGCTCCCCTCAAGCCGTCTCGCCCCTCTCACCCTCAGGCGCTCTCTCCCCGCACCACCGCCCCCGCATGTTCTTCCGGAAATTCTCCCGCTCCTCCGGCGTCATCCGCGCCAGGCGCTCTTTCTTTTCCCACCGGCGCGAACCGTGTCCGCCCCCACCCCATCGTCCAAACAGAATCCGGCACAATGCCAGCAGCCCAATCGCCTGCCACAGATCGATTTGCCGCCATCCAAACAGCGTCGGCGTCAGCCAGTTCCACAAATGCATCACCACCTCGCCGCCTATCGTGATCAAAGCCACAATCGCCAGCGGCGCGGCGAAAAAGATCCACCAGTGTCTCTTTGCCCAGCTCTTATCCATGCCCATACATACCCCTCATTTCTTCGTGAACTCATCGTGAATCTTCTGCAACCGTTGCCGCAGTTGCAGCACCGCATACCGTTTGCGCGACAACAGCGTGTTCACATTCACACCTGTCGCCTCCGACAGTTCTTTAAAGCTGATCCCTTCCAACTCGTGTGCAACAAACACGGCGCGCTGCTCTTGAGGCAGTTCGCTCAGCGCAACCTCCAGCTCTTCCAGCAGCAGGCCGCGCAGGTAGAGCGCCTCCGGCCCCGCATCGGGCGATGGCAGCAGGTCTTCCATCTCCATCAGCTCGCCGTCTTCATTCATCACCGCGGCATCGCTGAAGTTCTCCGGCTTCTTCTTGCGGAACAGGTCAGTGATCCGGTTGCGCGCCACGCGAAACAGCCATCCCGTCACGTAGTCAATCGGCATCAGCAGGCGATTGGCTTCCACAAGCTCGTAGAAAACCTCCTGCAGCAGATCCTCCACGTCCGATTCGTCCGGCACCCGCCTGCGTATAAAACTGCGCAGCCGCGATTGCTCTTCGTCGATGACTTCGGAGATGCGTCGGTCTTGCTCAGTCATCGCAATCGCGCTCATGGGACCATCCATCCACTACTGAAGACGAACGGCAGCCGCAAATATTGTAGAGGTCTCGATCAAGCACTCAGGCGCACAGATCGCCAGCACTCCGCTGCTTCGATCTCAGTCGGCGGAAAAAGAAAATCGCAATCGAGCCGGTTTTCTGTTCTAGGAGTGATCTAAATCACATACTGTTAAGAAAAGTTGTCACAGAATTATTAACAGAAACAACGCAGATCTGGGGAAGGGATCATCTCTGGTGCATGAATCTCATGCTGCCAAGGATGATCCCTATTTTTTTGAAATTGCGTCGAAGGTCGGAATCGGCGCTTCGATTCCGCCGTTTGCCCAGTCCGTTCGCACTCGATTTAAGGGATGTAGTAAAACGGATTCGGCAACTTCACCGAGTACTCCGCCGCCGGCAGCCCCTTCAGGTCGCTGAACTGATCCCCGACATTCAGAATGATGCGATATCCGGCATCGACAATCGCCTTCCGCGCACCCGATTTATATTCAATCGTCGATTCCTTCGCTTGCGCAGGCGTCCGCAGCGTCAACCCCGCAAAATTCGTATACCCCTGGCTCTTCAGATTCTGCTCTGTCGCCGCGCGATGCGCCTCACCCCGTCCCGTGATGAAAAAGACGGTCACGCCCCGCTTCTGCGCCTCCTGGTAAAGCCGCAGCGTCCCCGGAATCGCCGTAGCCTGCGCTGAATCCTCCCACGCATCAAAGGCGCTGGGCACGTAGCCGTAGTCCTCTGCAGCCATCTCCTTGTAATTCGAGAGTGCGGTTTCGTCGATGTCCAGAACCAGCGCGAGTTTTTCCTGGGCGTCTTTGTGCGCGGTGCGCCGATCCAGAAAATCGATCGCAGCCTGTGCCTGGTGGTCCAGTTCCTTCGCATAGCAGCCACAGTCGCACGTACACGCGTAATAGCTCTGCAGTTTGAGCTTCAGCGTGCCAAGATTTGCAACACGTTCGTTCGAAGCCAGAACGTGTGCGGGTTGAGGAGTAGATTGTGCGGCCGATGCCAGAGAAATAAGACCGGCGCCCATCATGCAAAAAATCAAACCGAATCGCTTCACCAGGGACCACCTCGATGGAGTGCATCCAAATAAACTTTCATTCTATGGTCCGTGCTCGCAGCAATCCAAAATGTTCCTCGCGAAATGTACGATCCCCGTTACTGGGAGGCAAAGACTGCACCGGCAGCGTTCCATCCAGCTTGCGTCCCGTGGGACAATGAAACTCGTCAGGTGGAGGCAGAGCTCGATGAGTTCACGGAATCGGAGCGTGGACTGGAGGAATGGGTTATTCTTCCTCGTCGCTTTATTGGCCTGGACCTCGTCCGTCACCACCGCACAGCAAAGCCCCGGCCCCCCATCACAGCATCCCCTTGCCGCCGAGTCCCCCATGCCGGCCGACGCACACCCATCCTTCGAAGTCGCAACCATTAAGCCTTCCCATCCAGACGACACGAAGGGCGGTTTCCAGGTCGGTGGACATCGGCTCTTCATTCAAAACCAGACCGTGAATGACCTGATCGGCGTTGCTTACGCGATCCATCCAAAACAAATCGTCGACGGCCCGCCCTGGCTTGAAACCGAGCACTACGACATCGTTGGGCAGGCCGACGTGGAGGGGTATCCAAACCTCAAGCAAATCCAGCAGATGCTGCAAAGCCTCCTGGAGACCCGATTCAATCTGAAGTTTCATCGCGAAAAACGCGAGCTCTCCATCTATGCGATCACCGTAGCCAAAGCCGGTCCGAAGCTCACAAAGCACACGGCGCCCTCAAACGGCTTGCCCACGCAGTCGGGAAGTGGGACTGGTGACGGCAGGCGATTCACGAACAACTCCATGTCCGATTTTGCCCTCGGCATGCAAGCCTTCCTTGATAAGCCTGTAGTAGATCAAACCGGGCTTGAGGGCAGGTACGATTTCGTCCTGAGATGGTCGCCTGACGACGCAAGCACCGACTCCCCCAATCCAGCCCCGGGCATCTTCACCGCCGTTCAGGAGCAACTAGGCTTGAAGCTCGAACCGGTCAAGGGTCCAGCCGACGTATACGTGATCGATCGCGTGGATAAGCCGTCGGAAAACTAGCATGCCCTCAATCCACCGACGGCTCCGCACACCGACGGTTCCGCACCCCGACATCTCGCCCGTCGCCCCTACCTCCAGGGCGAACTGCAGATCCTCACTTCAAGCCCCGGATCGATTTGCTGAAATCCGAATAGAGTCCTTCCGAAAACGGCCCAGCTCCCATCCACTGAATCCGTCCAGTTGGTCCCTGCAGCACCACACAGGCCTGCCGCTCATTGGCAACTTGTAATCGCTGTCTCCACAAATCCTCATCCCGGTACATCAGCAGCGTCCGGCCCTGCAGCGCAGCCGGCATTCCGTCTTTGATTCCGGAAACGGCCATACCACGAAACAATCCCGGAACAGCCTCCAGGAAAATGGCAGTGTAGATTGCCAGTTGCGGATTGTCTTTCGTCAGGCGCTCAATCCATCGTTGCGCATCGCGGCCACCGGCGCGGCTAAATGAAAACACCACAACCGCCGGGCTACTGCCGGCGACCGATCCCACATCGAGCCACTTCCCGGCAAGCGCCTGACCGGCGAGCGGCGGCAGGCTATCACCGAGCTTCAACGAGGGTTGCCCCGTCCCCGCAGCCGTATGTGCAGAGAGCAGGAAAAACGATATCGATAAACTGACGAACAAGGGTAAGCGGCGCAGCATCATTCATCTCCCGAGGCCATTGCACCTGATCTTCCCGCATGCCGATGCTTAGGGCAGCCTTTCCGCTTTGCTTGACAGGTGCTGAATTACCATCCAGAACACCGCCAATCCGTTCAACGTGATCAAAGTTGCGCGTATCCAGTGCGTGCTCATGGCGCGCACATACATCGGGTCGAGCGATCCATCCGGCAGCCTTGCAAAATCGGTATGTGCCTGCCAACGTGCCCAGAAGATAGCCGTCAACGTATAGGTCGCCACGTGCAGAGCAATGTTCAGCCAGACCGGTGTGCCCGTAACGCCCTCGGGCCGCCACCAGATCAACGCGATCGACCCCAGCACCGCAACCGCCGCGACAGGGAAAATGACCGGCTTGATCATCGCCCACCATGCGTTGTGGTATGCGCTGAAATCATCGGGACCCACATAGGGCCACAGCCGCCATCCAAACTGTGTCATCCAGATGTTGCCCACGCCATAGAAACTGGCCGCGAACGTCGTCATCAGAATCCACTGGGATTTATTCACGGCTTCCTCCTTTCACCGCCGATTTGATCCCCACTGCCACGGAATTAGCCGATTCCCCGCGCATCTCCGACTCAGGCCGTAAAGTTAGCTTTTCTGAAGCCGGAAGGCCTTCTACGAATTCCTCAAGCAGCGCCACAAACTCGCGTCGCCGGGCGTCTTTCATGCCCTCCAGGCTCTTCACCAGAACGCTGCTCGCATCCATCTTCGGAATCTGGTCAAACAGCGCAGTGCCCCTCTTCTCGAGCAGCAGCGGTTCGCGCCGACGGTCCTTCGGATCCTTGCCTCGCTTCACCAGTTTCTTTTTCACCAGTCCATCCACGACGTAGACCAGCGTGGACGGCGCCACTCCCATCAACCGGCTCATTTCGGCCATTGAATCCACGCCGCGCGACAGATTGCGCAGCACTCCGTGCTCGATGGCGCTGATTCCGGAATCCTGGTTGTCCAGGCGTTCTTGCAGATCTGCGCGAGCGATTTTAGTGATCACGGAACAAAAAAATCGAACCTTGTCCGCCATGGCGATCGTCTCAGCCGGCCCCGTACTCTTCTTGGAATGAATTAACATAGGTCAATTCGAATAATTCACAATGAATAATCTCTTGAAGCATCGAAATTGTCAAGAGCGCCCCCCTGGGCCCCCTATCAGGCCGCCCAATATCAGGCCGCCCAATATCAGGACGCCCAACATCAGGACGCAATACCAGCCTGCCACGTGCTTATCCGGCGCCGCCGCTCCCGGCAAAAGGTGCGCTGGTGCTATTGATTTCGTTTCATGGCTGTGGTGTTGCAGTCTGGCTCGGCGCAGCAGGGCCTGCCGCGGGTGCCTTGGGTGCCTCTGCCGCATGCTCAGAAGCAGTCGCCGTATTCGGTGCCGGTGACGGAGTTTGCGCACTCGGAACAGGAGTGGAAGCGTGCTTCTGGATTGGCGTCGGCAAGGTAATGGACGCCACCGCGTCGGGGTCGTCGCGCAGCTTCAGGTAGAGCGTTGTTCCGTCCGCCGGCGTCGGCACGCTCAGGCTCTCCTCGGCATAGCCGGTCGGCACTTCGGTGGGCTTTGCAAAATCCTTTCCTGCGCTGAACGACCGCACCAGGAACAGGCCACTGCCGTCGAGGCTGCACGTTGGAGCATCCGCGGTGGTGCAATGGATTGCCGTAATCAGTGGCGTGCGGACCAGCGTGCCGAGCGGCGTCCAATCGCCGGGTGTGCCGTCTTCCGCAATCGGACGCATCTGCAGCTTGCCGAAGGCGGATTGACCGAAAGCCTTCAGCGGATCGAGCGTCGCAATGGCGGTGTGCTCGTCCTGCAGCACCAGGTTGTTCTCCGCGAGCGAGAGACTGGTATGCACTGAGCCGCCCACGGTGGCGACTTCGATCGTCTGCTTGCGGGGAAAGACATCCTTGGTCTGCACAACGAAGGTCAGCTTGCCGTTCAAAGGGACATCGTTCTTCGCACCGAGGGTGACAGACAGGGCGCCGTTCAGCTGCGCGGGTTTGTCATTGAACGAAAGGAGTGTAAGACCCGGACGCGGGGCCTGCAGAGAAATCTTGACCGTCATTGTGCGTCCATCCTTGAGCTTTACCGTGGCATCCTTGCCATCGCCCGGAGAGACGCCTGCCTTGGCGTTGAGATGTACGGTCCTGTCGTCGTTGCCGCTGTCGGCGGGTGTGAAAGTTTGATTGTCGATCTGTGCCGACACAACTTCCTTCAGGCCCTCACCGGTGAGAATGGCTGTGTTGTCGCCCCCGTGAATCTTCAGGCCGTCCACGTGAATGTCGCCTGTGTACGCGGTGAGAGAAACGTTCTCGGCATGAGAGTCGCCGTACTGCTGAATGGCGAGAGAGTAGCCGCCGGGCTGCACCTTCTTCAGCGGGATGTCCAGGGCAAGGGTGTCTTTGACATCCTTGTCGGTGTCGGGCTTGAAGGTCACATCTACGTCCTTACTGTCCTTGGCCGTCAGCGCAATGTGCTGCACGCAGGCCGTGCCGCTGCCTTTGAGGTTCAGATGATTGTCCTGCCCGGCGAAGAGTGGTGTTTCGCTGACGATCTTCCAGTCTTTGCCGTCCACCTGCTGCAGGGTAAGTGTGGGCCCCTCGAATGCGTCAAAACCCCAGTAACCGCGGACGGTGCCAGTGATGGTGAGGTCCTTGTCGGTTCCTATCTTCACATCTGCCTTGCCTGGCTGTGGGTTGCCGGCGACATGCAGCACCTCGCGCGGCTTTTCCTTCATGACAGCAAGACCTCCTTCGACGGCTTCGGGTTCGAGTGGGAGCTCATCCACCGCACCCGTTCGATTAAGGTGCAGAGTTAGATCGTGAGCAAAGCCGGTGGAGTAGACAAGTGGCGCCCCCTCAAGCAACAGCGTCATCTTCGGGTTCAGCATGCATGCCACCTGGTTCGGGTCGTGGGGATGCAACGGCGGCGCTATGGCCTTCTGGATGGCAGGCAGGCCAATCACGATGACTGACTTGGGCTTGTTGAACGAAGGTGGAGCGTTGAGCTTCAGGTTGAGCGTGGACTCCTGTGGGAAGCTGATTGCGGGAATGTACTGGTACACCGCCGTGCGCATCAGGCTCACCAGGTGGACAAGGTCCACGATTGCGCCCACATAGGCTGAGTAGAGTCCGGCGCCCGCCGGCTGTGTATATGAAGCAGCGTTGATGAAGTCAGACGATGGGCCAGTCGAGACGGCTTCGGCGATACTCTGGCCGTGCCCGTCGTCAAGCAGGACGGGAGCGCTGGACTGCGTAAGACAGAACACCTGCTGTTCGACAGGCTTCTTGAAGCAGTCGGCGTTCGGCTTCAGGTTGAGAGTTGTGGCCAGCTTCGCGGAGCGCTCCGTGATGGCCTTCCCGTCATTCGTTGGCACCGTCTTCATCGCGGCCAGATAGCGTTCAATGCGCTGCTGTTCGAACGATGCTTCATTCAAATCGACATCCGCGCGAATAAAGAGACCCGGCCTGCCTTTAACCGCCGAGCGGAGCGTGTTGAAGTCGCCGCCCGTCTCTGGCGCTATAAAAAGAATGGCCTGCTGCGCCTCGGCGGGGACCGTGATGTTGGTGCCTTCCAAAGTCTTCTTGTCCCAGGTTTCGATCTTGGTGAACCAACTGTCCGGCGGCTCGTTTGTGGTGCCGCGAAGAAAGGCGACAATCAGCAGCAAATGGTTGGATTGGCTTGCAGGAAGGTCGGCCTTCACCCATATCTTGTCGCCTGGTTGCAGGTTGGGCACCTGAGCGATAGGCAGCGTCGTGCTTCCGCGCGTGATGCGGATGTCGATCTTCGGGCCTTCGAGGTCGAATCGTGCGTTATCCGCACGCAGAGCAGTCGTTATTGAAACGGCGAATAAGCAGGCAGCGGCTAACGAGAGCTTCATTCGTTATTGGATGCGCGTGACGTGCCGGGGGTGGTAGCGTACCACGGCTGACGATCGAAACATCGACCGCCCGCCCCGCGATTCAGCCTTTGTTTCACTCGGTTTAGCCATCTGCGATAGATTGAGCGTTTTGCGCCAATCCAAAGTCTATTCGGAGAGATTCACTATTGGTGTGGACCAAGCGTACTAAGATGGTGTGTCCCGTCGCATCACTTCGCAAGCTAAGCCCTGATGCTTTCGATCCATCAGGTCGCAGGGAGCGCTCAATGAAGCCATTTGCCCGTTCAGTGAAGTCTCTTGCCTCCGCCATCATGTTCGTCTCGATTGTTTCGCCATCCGCCGCTCAAGAAAAGCCGTCGCCGGAATTCACTGATCCGATGGCCTTGCTGCAAGCCGTCGCGAAGAACTACGGAAGCGCAGCGGAAACCTTCCGCCTGGAATCCATCTCCGACTATGAATCTTCAAGCGACCTGAATCACCAGTGGAACAGGACCTATCGCACCGCCATCAAAGGCCCCGGCACTCAGTACCGCATTGAGGTCCGCACCGGTTTCGGGTCTCTGCTGCAAGTCTCCGATGGCACGAACGAGTGGCTCTACCAGGCGGAAACCAACTCCTGGGTGAAGCGCCCTCTGCCGCCCGATTGGCCGCATTTTCCCAAAGTCAAAGATATGGTATTCCACGATCTGAGCCAGGCCTGGGATCAGCGCACCTTCCTTGAAGATGATGCTCTCGGCTACAAACGCGCCATCCTGTTGCCGGAAGAGGCCATTGTCATCGATGGGCATCGCTATCCGTGTTACGTGGTGCGGGCAAACAGCGACGATTCGGTCGCAACCCACGACAAGGATTACCACGCCGAGGTCACCTACTGGATCGATAAGCAGGCCCTTGTGTTCCGCAGGATCAGGCGCATTTCCGACGGTTACATGATGGTTTCCAGGAACCTCCATCTGCCGTCCCACTCCGAAACCACTGAGACCTATCCCATCGCGGAGGTCGATCCGCAAACCACTCCTGAGATGTTCCGCTTCACACCTCCTGTCGAAGCAAAGGAAGTGGCGACCCTGGAGCCGGATTTCGGCGGCGCAGCGCTTCCATCCACGCATCCCAAGGCGCAAATGGCCGGGCAAATGGCGCCGGACGTAGCCTTCTCAACCCCGGACGGAAAGAGGATCGAGCTCAGTGCCTATCGCGGCAAACCACTGCTGATCGACTTCTGGGCCACATGGTGCGGCCCCTGTCTCCTATCCATGCCCGCCCTCAACAGGATCTATTCCGAAACCAAAGACAAAGGTCTCCAGGTCATCAGTTTCGATCACAGCACGGCGGCGGACGATGCAGCGGTTTTTCTTGCGCATCACCACTACGCGTGGACGAACTACCACGACGAAGGGAATGCATTCTTCAAAGCGCTGAAGGGCGATGCCATTCCGCTTGTGGTGCTCATCGATTCCGAGGGCAAGATCGTCTATTACGACTTCGGGGGCGACGAGAAAGAGCTGCGAAAAGTGATCGCGAGCCTCGGACCGCAGTTCGCCTCGATTGCCTCAACCCATTAGGGTCGCCACTTCATGTCGTCGGTCCAGCCTTCAGGAATCGTGCTTTGCCTCGAGCTTGCGTGCATCGACTCGAAATTATGGTCGTGTCCCCAGCAATTCGGGAGCAATCGTATGCTCCCGCAACCACGTCGATTCTCTCTTCACCCTCCCGCCCCGCTCCCCCTGCACACCCGAATGTTAACCTTGAGTTTCGCCCCTCATGTTCACAACCTCTCAGCACGCGCACTTCATCGGCATCGGCGGCATCGGCATGAGCGGCATCGCCGAAATCCTTCTCAGCATGGGTATGAAGGTCTCCGGCTCCGACCTGCGCCGCGGTCCCGTCACCGATCGCCTCGCCAGACTCGGCGCCACCGTCTATGAGGGCCACAACGCCGCCAACGTCGCCGGCGCTACCGTCGTCGTCACCAGCTCCGCGGTCTCTGCAACCAATCCTGAAGTCGTCGAAGCCCACGCCCGTAAAATCCAGGTCATTCCCCGCGCAGAGATGCTGGCCGAGCTCATGCGCCTCAAGTACGGCATCGCCATCGCCGGCATGCACGGCAAAACCACCACCACCTCTATGGTCGCCAGCGTTCTGGCCGCCGGCGGTCTCGACCCCACCGTCGTCGTCGGCGGCCGTGTAGACGCCCTCGGCTCCAACGCGCGCCTCGGCACCACTCAATACTTGGTCGCCGAAGCCGATGAAAGCGACCGCTCCTTCCTCAAACTCTCGCCCATCCTCGCCGTCGTCACCAACCTCGACCGCGAGCACATGGACTGCTACCGCGACATGGCCGACGTCGAGCAGGCCTACCTCGACTTCATGGACCGGGTGCCCTTTTACGGCGCGGTCACCGCCTGCATCGACAATCCCCAGCTCGCCGCCATCCTGCCCCGCGCCCGCCGCCGCATCTTTACCTACGGAACCGCCCCCACCGCCGATTTCCGCCTTGAATTCCTCGTCGCCGCCCCCGCTGCACCGGCCGAAATCCGCTTCGCCCGCTTCCAGGTCTACACCGCCGCCGGCACGCTCGGCCCCTTTGAACTTCAGGTCCCGGGACGCCACAACGTCCTCAACGCCACCGCCGCCGTCGCCATCGCCCGCCAGCTTGAAGTTCCCGCGGACAAAATTGCCGAGGGCCTCAATCACTTTCGCGGCGTCGATCGCCGATTCCAGTTGCGCGGCGTAGCCCGCGGCATCACCGTGGTCGACGACTACGGCCACCACCCCACCGAGATTCGCGCCACACTCGCCGCCGCCCGCGAGTGCGGCCATCGAAAGATTCATGTCGTCTTCCAGCCCCACCGATACACGCGCACCCGCGACCTGATGGACGAATTCAGCAGCGCCTTCGTCGGCGCGGACAATGTCATCGTCCTGCCCATCTATGCCGCCAGCGAGGAGCCAATCCCCGGCGTCACCGCGGAGTCCCTCGCAGAAAAAATCGTAGGCGCGGGCGTTCACTACGCCCCGGATTTTCCCGCTGCCATCGCCGCCGCCGTCTCCGAAGCCCGCGAAGGCGACCTCATCCTGACCCTCGGCGCCGGCAGCGTCAGCCAACTCGCCCCGCTGATACTGGCCGCGCTCGAAATCCCGGCCTGAGTCTTCACTCAATCCATCCATTCCGTTGGCGAATCCGGAACTCGCCGCTTGCCCCGAGACAATTTCTTGTGTTCAAACCATGCTGCGACCGTTTATCTTGAAAGTCCGTTTCAGAGGGAATGGTTTGACCGGCGTGAAATTCGCTTTCAAACTCGTGGGAGTTTCGGTCATCACCGCCATTCTGGCGTGGCTCGGCCTCGTCGCTACTCCGGGCGCCGGCCAGGCCCCGGCCATCTGGTGGGCTAACGCCGCACTTGCATCCATCATCCTTCTGGATCGCCGAGGGCGCTGGCCGCTCCTCCTTTTGGCTGGATTAGTGGGCATTGTGGCCGGCCATCTCTTTTTCCCCTTTCCGCTTTGGGAGTCCGTGGCTCTTTCGGTTTGCAGTACAGGCGAAGCCGCCGTCGCTGTCTATGGCGTTGCAATTGGAGTACGCCAGCGCGTCGACCTGACCCATCAGCGGCAATTCTTCCTCTTTATCGTTTTCGGAGTTCTGCTCGGACCGCTGCTCAACAGCATGTTTGCCGGGTTGCTGTTGCATTTTGTAGCGGGCGGTCTGCCGGTCGATCCACTGCATTGGGTTTCGGTGGATGCCCTCGGAATGGTCGTCGTGGTGCCGCTGGTTCTCGGTGTGGCACGCCATGAGACGCGTGAACTATTCCACCCTGCCAACCTGATAAACACGCTGCTCTACCTGCTCATGATTGCCTCAGCCACCACGGTCGCCTTTTCCCGTGTGGAGTTTCCGTGGCCTTTCCTCGTTCTGCCGCTGCTGCTTCTTCTCGCCATCCGTCTCGGGCCCTCCGGCGCGTCGCTCGGCTGTTGCGTCGTCGCCGTCTTCGCTACTCTTTTCGCGTTCTCCCCGCACGGGCAACCCATTGCGCAACTAGCCGACCCCCGCGTCGAACATCGCATCGCCATGGTTCAGCTTTTCCTGGCCGTCGCGGTGCTCAGCGTCGGCGTCGTTTCCATGCTCTATGCCGACTTCACGCGCGCCAGTCATGCCGCTGAGGCAAGCGAAAACCGCTATCGCGCCCTCGCTCTCTCCATGAACTCGCTGGCCGCGGAAGATACGTTGACCGGTATCGCCAACCGGCGCTTGTTTGACCGCACAATCCTCAGTGAGTGGCAGCGGGCCATGCGCAACGGTTCGCCCATCTCCCTTCTGCTTCTTGAAGTGGACCGTTTCAAGGCCTTCAACGAGCTTTACGGCCAGTTGGAAGGGGACAATTGCCTGCGCGTCATCGCCGCCGAAGCATTCGAGAGTTCCCGCCGTTCCTCCGATACCGCGGCACGCTTCGGGGGCGACGAATTCGCCATCATTCTTCCGGAAACCGCTGCTGCCGGTGCTCTCGAAATCGCCGAGCGCGTCCGTGCCAGCGTGCTTCGACGCGCCATTCCCCATGCCGGAAACTCCCCCGCCGTCGTCACCGTCTCGGTAGGTTGCGTAACCGCGATCCCCGCGAAAGGCGCCAGCGTGACTCCCTTCATTACCGCCGCGGACTCCGCGCTCTACGGTGCCAAGCAAGCCGGCCACAACCGCGTCGAAGTCGCGACCGTCTAGGCAGGCTGCGGAAGAACTTGGGCCACCCCGCCTTTCTCAAAGCTCTGTAACAGGGCACGACTTCAGTCGTGCCGATAAATCCAATAAAATCAACGTCGGGCTTTAGCCCCTGCAAAGGCTGGTGGCGATCTCGCTCCAAAATGCTGCCTTTTTCACCAAGCAGTTCAGTCGTGCCGATAACGCCGATAGAATGAGTTGGGCTTTAGCCCCTGCAAGATTTCAGAGCCGTATTGATTGAAGGATGACGAGTTTCCCCGCAGCCTGTAGAGCTCAAATCACCCCAATCCCCCCTGCCGGCCTTCGACGTCGCTTAGCCCCCGCTGCTATGATTCCTCCGCAATACATACTGTCTTTTCAAGGAGTTGGTATGGCTCGGGCTTCACGCAGAAAGTTTTTGAAAGCAGCTTCTGCAACCGCTGCTGCATTGGCCGTTTCCAGCCGCGTTCCAGCATGGGCAGCACAGAGCTCTGTTCAGGTCTGGTCCACCTTTCGCGAACGCCGTCACGCCGCCTCCGCCCCGCTCTCCTGGGCCCCCGTTCACGAAGTCGCCTCCGACGCCATCGCCCTCGACCCCACCTCCCCGCGCCAGGAAATCCTCGGCTTCGGCGGAGCCCTCACCGACGCCACCTGCTATGTCATTAGCCAGCTCTCCCCCTCCGCCCGCGAAGCCGTCCTCCACGACCTCTTCGCTCCCAGCGAGATGGCCCTCAACGTCTGCCGCACTTGTATCGGAGCCAGCGACTACTCCCGCAACGCCTACACCTACGACGACAGCGACCAGCCCGATCCCGAACTCAAGAAATTCAGCATCGACCACGACAAGGCCTACATCCTCCCCCTCCTCCGCGACGCCCGCAAAGTCAATCCCGAGCTGTTTCTGTTCTCATCCCCATGGAGCCCGCCAGCCTGGATGAAATCCTCCAACACCATCCTCGGCGGAGGAATGCGCAAGCACAGCTACGAGCCCTACTCGCGCTACTTCCTCAAATTCCTCGACGCTTATAAAGCCGATGGAGTCGTCATTGATGCCGTCACCGTCCAGAACGAAGTCGATGCCGACCAGGACGGTCGCATGCCCGCCTGTCAGTGGGGTCAGGAATATGAGATCGAGTTCGTCAAGGACCACCTCGGCCCCGTCCTCCGCAAAGCCGGTCTCAACACCAAAATCTGGGTGCTTGATCACAACTACAATCTCTGGGGCCGTGCCATCGCCGAGCTCAGCGATCCCGCCGCCTATGAGTACATCGATGGCATCGCCTGGCACGGCTACGTCGGCGAGCCTTCCGCCATGAGCACCGTCCACAACGCCTTCCCTCAGAAAAATGCTTACTGGACCGAAGGCGGTCCCGACATCACCGCGCCCGACTACCAGACCGACTTCACCCACTGGGCCGGCACCTTCAACGGCATCCTCAACAACTGGGCCCGCTCCCTCACCGCCTGGAACGTTGCCCTCGACGAGAAAGGCAACCCCAACATCGGTCCCTTCCCCTGCGGCGGCGTCATCACCATCGACAACGCAACCAAAGCCATCACCCGCAGCGGCCAATACTGGGCCTTCGCGCATTTCTCCAAACATGTTCGCCGCGGTGCAAAAGTCTTCGCCACCAACGGCGTCGCCGAGCCTGCGGAGAAGGGAACTGCCGCCATTTCCCACACCGGATTCCGCAATCCCGACGGCAGCTTCGTCGTCGTGCTCGCCAACCCCGGCCCGGAAAAACGTGTGCAGTTGCTCCACGGCGACCACGCTCTCGAAATCGATCTCCCCGCCGCCTCTGTCCACACCCTCCAGTGGTCGTAAACCCAGGTCCCTCCCACTCAGGCTGTTACGAAACTGTTCGGCGAGCCTAAGTATCAAAGGCATCGAATCGCCTTCAGCCCGCGGCAGCGGGCGGCAGAGGGTAGCCCCAGCCGCGAGACTGGGGTTGCGGGAATATCAAAACATCCCCAGCCCGCTTGGGCGGGCGAAAGAGAATAATTTCTGCGCCAGCAGAGCGTTTCGTAACAACCTGCGCCGCACGCGCTTTGTACCAGGGCAGGACTTTACAACTTGGTGAAAAACTAACCCTCATGCAATTCCGTAAGGCTTTGTACCAGGGCACGACTTCACAGGCTGCTGAAAAACTCGTATGAACTCAAATGCAAGGCTCTGTAATCAGGGCACGGCTTGAGCCGGGCCGAAAAAGGCCAATAGAATGAGTCGGGCTTTAGCCCCAGCCAAAGCCCGCGCAACTCCAAGCCGCCGTCGGAACCAACCCGGCATGCCGGAACAAGATTGATATTCGTTCTCTCTCAAAACACTCCGCGACCACCATCTTTCGCTCCTGACACATGGAGGAGATCAACAATGTACCCTCAAAACATCGAGGTCCATGCCAATCGACATCCAGGAACAATTCGGCCAGATCGACATCTACGTCTTCGATCAGATCCTCCGCGGCAATATCGAGCCCGGCATGACCATCCTCGACGCCGGCTGCGGCTATGGCCGCAATCTCGTCCATCTGCTCCGCGAAGGCTGCCAGGTCCTGGCAATCGACCAGGACCCCGAAGCCGTGGACCATGTGCGCAAGCTTTCTGCATCCCTCCAAACCAATCTGCCCCAGGAATACTTTCAGGTCGGCCCCATCGAGCGCATGCCTTTCCCCAATGCCGTCGCCGACGTGGTCCTCTGCAATGCCGTTCTTCACTTCGCCCGCGACGAACGCCACTTCCGGGCAATGCTGGCCGAACTCTGGCGCGTCCTCAAGCCCGGCGGCATGCTCTTTTGCCGTCTCGGCTCCCGCATCGGCATGGACTTCCAGCGCCTCCGCGGCAACATCCATCGCATCCCCGACGGCTCCGAGTGGTACCTCGTCGACCAGCAAATGCTCCTCGATTTAGCCGCGGAGCTGAATGCCGTCCAGGTCGACCCTCTCAAAACCACCATCGTCCAGGATTACCGCTGCATGACCACCTGGGTCCTCCGCAAACGCCACGGCTGAGAGCATCCTCTGACACCGCTGGCGGCCTGTGCGCCCGGCCTTGGATTTGCAGTTGACGGAGGGAGCAGGGGGTTTCAACCCCCTGAAAACAGTCCCCAATCGCGCGGCCTTCAGGCCCGGATCCCTCGGCTTCGTTCAAACCTCCCTCCGGACTTGAATGTGTGAAGGGGCACGACTTCAGTCGTGCCAATAATGCCCAAAAATGATCCGGGCTTTAGCCCCTCTGGAACAATCATTCCCAGTCCGATTCACTTGCACTTCGGATGCGGATTCTTGTAAGTCAACTCCAGCGGCATCCAGTCCGACAGCCGTTTCGCGTCCGCCTGCGCCATCGTCGATTGGTACGCCAGCGACGACCGCGCCAGCGCCACATTCAGCTCCACCTTCCCCTTCATGCAGTGTGCCAAAAGGTAATCCGAAAGCCCCTTCCGCGCCCTGTCCATATAATCCTCAGGCAGCGTTCCCTCCGGCCCGTGGATATCCAAAGGAGAACCAACGATCAGGTGCTCCGTCGAGTCATCGCCCCCCGGTCCCGCAGCGGTAAACTTCAGCACCACAATCGCGCGCGTCTCCAGCGCTGCCGGGTTCGCCGTGAACTTGACCGGCGGAATGGTAATGCCCTCCGGGTCCACCTTGGCTGCCTTGGTGTCAAACTCCAGCCGATAGGGAGCGCCCTTCCATTTCGGCCCAACCGGAATCCCCGCATCCTTTTTCTCCTGGCACCCCGCCAGCAGCAGCAATCCCCCCACCGCCAAAAGCAAAATCTTTCGCATGCATTTCTCCTCATTCCCACGGAACCGCGGAAGAATACCACCAAAAATTCAACCTGTGCTGTGATTTTCGACAGCCGACAAAAACAAACATCAAAGCTGTCCTCGTTCCATGAGGACAACTGCATCAGATTTGGGGTTCAAGACAGTCCTCCCCGCAAACGCGGGTGCCCCACCTTCGCCACGTCGTTGTTTCTGTGGCTAAGGTGGGATAGCTCCATCTATCTATAGCTTCTTAAGCTTCCTATAGCCCTTTAAAAATACCTGTCACCCCGAGCGACCCTGATCGTAGCCGTGTGGTGAGTCGAAGGACCCGCTTTTTATAGCTCTTTGTTCATAAAATCCCTTTATTCATATCTGTCATCCTGAGCGACCGAAGGGAGTCGAAGGACCCGCTTCTTACATCTTCTTATAGCTTCTTCTAGCTCTTTATTCATATCTGTCATCCTTGTATCAGCACAAAAGCGGGTGCCCCACCTTCGCCGCGGCACCATCGCGGTTAAGGTGGGATAGTTCCACCTATCTATAGCCTTTTATGCTCTTCTCCAACATCTTCAGACAGTCGCTGAGCGACCGCAGGAAGTCGAAGGACCTGCTTCTTACGGCCTCTTATAGCTTCTTATGGTTTCTTATTCATATCTGTCATCCCGAGCGACCGCAGGGAGTCGAAGGACCCGCTTCTTATAGCCTCTTATAGTCTCTTATTAATATCTGTCATCTTGAGCGAGCGCAGTGAGTCGAAAGATCTGCGGTTGCCCTTCCATCGATGCCAAGGGCAATAAGGCATCGTGTCCGAACTGACGGTACGCCGCCCGAACAGCGTCGAATTCGGAATGTTCGCGACGAGCCCACCATGACGAGCCCACTATTCGGCACTGATCTTGCGTCGATAAGCGCATCGGCGATTATGCACTCATCGAGATTCATTATTGACGTGAACCGCGTTTGTCGGTACTAATCACCCTGAATGAATTCGACAAAAGGTTTGATGAGCGCATTGGCCTGATGTCGTCAGTCGAAACCGGGAGCGGGAAGTAGCCGGTCGTAGTCAAGGACGACCTCA
>JBEKRU010000033.1:0-57711 GCA_049518435.1 Occallatibacter sp.
TCGCGAACAGTTCTTCATGGCTGCTGCCGCCCAGAACCTCAAACGCCTGGTCCGATACCTCGCATCGGGACCTTCGGGCAGCAACAACAGAACCTCAAAGCTGCAAAAAGAGCAGCGCGCCTGCTCCTTTAGACTTCGGCCCATTGCCATCAGGCGTCCACTAGTTTTTCAACAGCTACCTTTTTGGCGTACACCTGATGAGTGTGTCTAAGCTGCTTGGGAGGAGTGAGCCTGTAAGGACAGGGTAAGATTCCAGGGCAGGAACTCCTCGATGCGGCTGATAGATGGTCCGCGATCTGCGCAAGCACGCTGCGGAGATAGAACTCGGAGTCGAGGCAGTTCAGCTTCGCCGATCCAATCAGGTGTACATGGCGGCGGCACGTTCCCCGCCTCAATCGGAACCGGCGAATAAGTAGTTCTTCCATTTATGCGAAGATTTGCATAAACGCAATTATGTGCAGTTCGCGATTATGCGCAGCGCGTAGGACATATGCCTGCTGTACCTTCACGCACCGACCAAACGCTGCGCATAATTCACAGGCTCTCTAGGAACTTCATCAGGTGATCCGGGGGCCGATAGCGAGGACTGTTCGTTTTTGCTGGCTGCAGCCGACTAAGTGCGCGCTGCTTCATGGTGAGATCGGCTTCGACGTACATATGTGTCGATGCGGGGCTCTCGTGGCCCAGCCAAAGAGCAATTACAGTGATGTCCACGCCCGACTGGAGCAGGTGCATTGCTGTGGCGTGGCGAATGGTATGTGGAGAGATTGCATGTCGCCGCCAGGAGGAGCATTTTATGGCAGCGGTGGAGACGGCCAAGGCAAGGCGTTGGGTGACGTTGGAGCGCGTCATTTCGTTTCCGCTGCGATTCGGAAACAAGTAGCTGGAATCCTCTGTTGAGTGAAGGCAACGCTTCCAAGTCCGCATGAGTTCCGCCGTCGATCGCCATAGCGGGACGCTTCTGTTTTTGCGACCCTTGCCATGAAGGTGAACACAGGGCGAGTGATCGAGGATCACGTCCTTGATGCGGATCGCAACGACTTCGGAGACCCTGGCTCCCGTGTTGTAGAGCATGGTGAGCAGTGCGCGGTCCCGCTGTCCGTACTTCCACGTCGGAGAGCACTTCCGGCAACGACACCAAACGCCAATGGGCAACGCTGGGGACGGCATCGAGCAGTCCACGAACTTGGCCGCCAGCAACCGACCGGAACCAAAGGCAGCAGCGGACAACCCCTCCCACCACATGAATCGTCCCGGTACTATGCGCCCCTTCTTGGCCTAGCACAAAGCGCCGAATATCCGTAGGCCTGATGCGATCAGGCATGAAGGAGCCATGCGCGAATCGCTCGGTCAGAAACCGGCGGATGATATGGATGCGTTGCTGTCGAGTGTTCTGAGCAAGTCCCTTCACCTCTCTCATGTAGCGATCAAAAGAGGACAGTTCCTCGTGAAACGGATCCCAATCAGCGCGGTTCTCGGTTGTCACTCCACATGCGGATAAAGTCTGGAGCAAATGCGAGAGAGCCGCACGCGTATCGGGCTTGCCGCGCTTTACAGGATATGGGCAACCACAATGCGGTAAATGCTCAGCGACAAAGCGAGTAGTTGTCCGCTTGTCCATCTTGACCAGCGCCAGCCTGTGTCGGCCGGCCCAATGCGCAAAGTGCGCAATGCAGTATAGGTAGCAGTGGATGGTCGATGCGTGGTAACGGCTCCGCTGAAGACGCGAACAGAACTCTGAGATGTAGGGTTGAAGAACGCTGCGCTCCAACCATGCGCGCACCTGAGGGCGAACTGATGTTCCATTTTCCATGATGTTCTCCTGGCATCAGAAATGCCGACATCAGGAGAGCACTGATTATGTGAAGTCTGCGTTCCTTGAACAGAAAAATGTCCCTTAGGTCCGGCACTCCAATGTCCAAGCCCCAAACGGTGCACATAATCGCGAACTGCACATAATTCCTTCCAAGAGCCACGGCGCACAGCGCCCTATCGGCCGCGCACTGTCGTCGATCTCCGGCATCCCACCGTCGGTGTAGCGCGTGAGGGCGCCATCGCGAGAACGCGTATAGCATCGCACCCGCGGTTTCGCTCTTCGATGACAAGGAACGCAGTGTCTTCTCCATCCATTTGCGCAAATCGTCAAGCAGTGGCCTGGCTCGCGCCTGCCGGACACTCAGCCTCAGATCGGTGGGTTTCCCGCGTACCTCGTCCTCGATCGCGTAAAGGGCGCCGATCCTGGCCAACGCTTTTATCGTTACCGGCGATGCGTGGATGGCATGGATCTTGTGAAACTTGGGCGTGCATGCGCCCAGCAGGCAACTTCATAGATGGCGCCTTCGCATACAGAAGATGGAATCCCCATAGGCGTCCGCCTGAAAGCCGCCCTTGAAGTACTTCGGAAGCGGCCGTGGATGGCCGCATCCGGCAAATGACCTTGAATCTATTGGGGATGTGCTGCAGCTGCTCAGAGACATCTTCACCGAACTGGCGCAACTGACCGCCTCCGTCAGGATACGAGTCACTGTGAAAGGTGTGATTGACAACCTCGCGTAGGCTCGCTGCTGGAGCGGCGCAGTTCCTCAATCTGGTTCGAGAGTTCCTGGCGTTCGATCTCATCTTCGATCGAAGCTCATTCTCATGAGAAGAGGCAAGCGATCGAAGATCCTCTTGGCGCTTGATGAGCAGCGCCTTCAGGGCCTCTCGATCGAGCATGTCAAGATCCGGAAACTGAGCGGCATCCATGGACACAGTATGCTATGAAAGCAAGTGGGAAACTGTCATGGACGTCAGCGTATAAGACTGCTCATCGCTGCTGAGGGGCGCGACTCGGGTTCACGTCCTCTGCTTCTGCAAAGAACGGCGCTAGCAAGGGCCAAAGGCGGCAAGTCGTTAAGTCTTTCGCCCCGGCCGCGCGCAACGAATCAAGATGATATTCGGGCTGACGCTGCATACTTGCCAGAACTTTGAAAGCCTCTTCCCAGACGGCGGGGTCCTTCGATCCTTTGAGCGGCACTCCGACGACCCGCTCAGAGATCCACCCGTGCCATTCCGGAATCCATGCGACGAGCTTAGTCAGATATTCTGGAAATTGCCGCGTCAACTCCTGTGTCAGGCCGTATTCCCGCGTATTTGGTTCTAGGACGGCCTTAAACCATAAGGTGCGGCCGTTGGCACACTGCAAGTTGAGTATGTTCCTTAAGGTTCGCGAATGTGCTTCGACTGCCAAACCATTTCGTCTTCCGGAATAGCACACTATCTGCGACAATTCCGTGCAGCGCACGTCGCATAAGATGACGTCGATGACCGGGCTATATCACCTGTGTCCGTGGGATAGAGGAAAGGAATTCGAAAAGTGTCTGATCGAGAAACGGATGGTTCTTCCCCTTCCGCTCCGGTAAACTTCGCTGCAGCTGGCATACCTCAGGCCCTATGGCTGTTCCGCAAAGTTGAAGTTGCCCCGACTCTACACCAAACATGAAAAGCGCCCCAAGGGGCGCTCTTCAGACTGCTGACGAACCCTATCATTTTGGTGGGTTCGTTTTTTGAGGGATTCTTCAGGCGCGGTGGGTGTGAGGTAGGTCGATGGCATTCTAGAGCTTGAGTGAAATTACCCCCCGGCAGAGCCAGGCAGAGCCGGGGGGGTAATTTCACTGGTGCACGCTTTAGTAACAACGTAACCTGTAAAGGTGGCTTTCACATCATTCAATTAATCGGAAACGACCATTCCCAAAGGCGTTACAAAATCGTTCCCCGACCTATGTCGGCTGCCAGACCTACGCTGGATGCGATACTCCCAGCACCAGTACTTTCCCCCAACTGTCGTGACGAAATGAAAAGAAAAGGACCGCCACCATCGGACAGTCATTTGCAGGCGCTTTCCGGTTGCCTCGATCAGGTTTTACTGGACGCGCAAAGTCGCGCTCAGCGGGAGGTCTGCCGAGGAATTGCCGACCATTACCTTGACCGGCTCCGCCTCAACGCGGAAGTCGTGCAGCTTTTCATCCCAATAAGCGAGTGCGGAAGCCTTCAATGGAATCTGCACCGTCTTTGTCTCGTTGGGCTGAACCGTCACACGCTGAAAGCCCTTTAGTTCTTCGCGCGGACGCGCAACTTTGGATTGCAAGTGCTTCACATAGAGCTGGACAACTGCGTCCCCTGTGCGGCTCCCCGTATTCGTCACCTCAACGCTCACCGTTATCGCGCCGTCCTTTGCAATCTGCGGAGCGCTCGTTTTCAGGTTGGAATACTTGAAGGTCGTGTAGCTCAGGCCATAGCCGAACGGATAAAGAGGCTCGCCCTTGAAGTACATGTAGGTTTTACCGTCGCGGATGTTATAGTCCATCATCGGCGGCAGTTGGTCGAGAGATTTAGGCCAGGTTTCCACTAGATGGCCGCCGGGGTTATAGTCGCCGAATAGTACCTGCGCCAGCGCCGTGCCCTCGTCCTGCGACGAGTGCGCCATGTGCAGAATTACCGGAACGTTTTCCTGCGTCCAGTTAATGGCCAGCGGGAAACTGGAAACGAGAATCACCACCGTCTTTTTATTGACTTCGTATACCTGCTTCACCAACTGCTCCTCGGGGGTATCGATGCTTTCGCGATCGCGTCCCTCGCGTCCATCGCTGGGATTAGTGCAGGGTAGCGTATAACCGCCGCCTTCGTAGGTGTTGTACCAGTCGTGCGCCATATCGGGCCCACAGGTGGGCGAGTTGCCGATTACGACCACGGCAATGTCCGAGCCTTTGGCCGCGGTGATTGCCGCATTGCCCGTCTCATCTGCTGCGTAGTTCACCTTCACATTCGGGCCCACGGCCGCCTTGATGCCATCGAGCGGCGTCACCTTGTAAGGCGGCGTGCCGCCGTACCAGTCCCACGCAATGGTGTCGGCGAGCGGACCGATCACAGCGATGGACTTGATGCCATCCTTCTTGAGGGGCAGAAAATCCTTTTCGTTTTTCAGCAGCACAACCGATTCAAGCGCAATCTTTTTGGAGACGTTCTTGTCCTTGTCGCTATTCCAAGGTTCCGGCGAGTCCTTGATCGTTGAGTAAGGAACCATCTCCTGCGGATCGAGCAATCCGAGACGAATCGTCACCCGAAACTTGGGCCGCAGCAGTTGATCGATCTCCGCTTCAGTAATTGAACCATCCTTCAGCGCAGCCTTCGTCTCATCCGCATAACGATCGAGGAACTGATTCACGCCGGCCTTAAGGCATGCGACTACCGCCGCTTTCTGATCAGGGAAAAAATGCCGCGGATCGACGAGCAGCTTTACCGCACCACCATCGCTCGAAATAATATCCACTCCCCACTTCTCGCGAACAATGCTTTTGAGAATGGGATTGATGACCATCGTCGTGCCGTTCCACGCATTGTAGGATGCCATCACGGCCTTCGCGCCGCCTTCAGTAAAACCCATGCGGAACGGCACTGAATAATATTCCCAGAACAAGCGCTCATCGAAATCCGAGGTTGAACTATTGCGATGATTCTCGTTGCTGTTGGCCAGAAAATGCTTCAGCAGCGCGGCCGATTGCCAATACTTCGGATCGTCGCCTTGCAGGCCCTTGATAAACGCGACGGCCATGGTGCCGTTGAAGAACGGATCTTCGCCATAAACCTCTTCGCTGCGGCCCCAGCGTGGATCGCGCGCGAGATCCGACTGCGGCCCCCACAGCATGAGAATCTGGCGGTTGTACTCTTCCGTCTGCGTAATGTAGCGAGCTTCATAGCCCTCGACGCCCGCGGCTTGGCGAACCGCCTCGGGATCCCACGACTCACCCATCCCGGGAGGCTGCGGAAATTGCGTCGTCGTGATTGGCTCGCCGGTCTGCGTGCCCAGGCAGGCCACTTTTTCGTCCGATGTCATCAGCGAAAGCAGGTTGTCGATCCGATTTTCCATCGGCAGCGACGGGTCGTTGAAGGGATACTCTGGCAGCTGCGCGAGCGCTGGAACAAACCCGAACAACACAAGAAAGAAAAGGGTGGCAACTTGATTCTTCATGATGCGCGAATACCTTGTCAGCTTTCTCAGGATTGTGCAGTGCGCCGCAGCATCGCGCACAGCCGGAATCTGGTTTTCAAACGCACCAAGCCTATCACGCTGCGTTCAATCGAGGTGCGCCGTCTTTGTTACCCATTGCAGAACAATTCAACTTCGAACCGACTTCACAAAATACTGCCTGGCTTTGCGCTTCTATGCGCCAACGACAATCACCGGTTTTTCGCCACGAGCATCCGCTTCCTTCACTTCTGTCACAATCGTGAGGTGTTCGCCCGGCATCAGCGCAATGTAATTATCAGAGTAGAGCGCCGGTAGAATGCGGTCGCCGCTCTTCTCGCGTACAGCCTTCACGCGAACCATCAACGCGGGCCACGCAGTATCGTTGCGCAGCTCAGTCGTCAATCGCCAACGATTGTCTTTACGCTCAGACGAAGTCTTTGCATTTACTTTTGGTTTTGGCAACTGCCGAATCGCACGGTAATTGTTTTCCTCAAGTCCGCGGAGATAGAAGTTTGACGACAACGTCTCTGTGCCGCGCGTCAGCATGAGACGCAGAAAATGCACTGGCGTTAGCCCTGCAGGATATTCCATCGTGATACACGACGAGGTGCTATCTTCGGTACTGTCAAGTGAGGCGGTCTTTTGCCCGACTCGCGTTCCATCCATGTTCAGGACTTCGACCTGCGCGGTGAGTCCCTTCACCGAGCCTGCGCTGTAGTTCACCACTTCAATGGTTTCACTCTCCGGGTTCCACTGAATATGCAGTGGCTCGGAACCCTTTTTGCAGCCGAAGTACGCGGCGGTCGGCTCAAAATAATAGTCGTAGGTCTGCCACACAAACGAAGGCCAGCACGGATGGCTCATCCACAGCAGTACGCCCATGCGATGTTTGCTCTGCGCTTCGAACATGGCGCGATAGCCCTCGTAGCACAGAAACTGCGCCAGCCCTACCCATTCCTCCGCACTGTTTGCGCCGCCATAGCAATCCTCAATCATCTTGTTGAAGCCCATGCCACCCTGGGCGCCGGAAAGCGTAAAGTCGTGCAGGCCCCATGAAAGACTCTGCGGCCAGATCGCACTCTTGGGCATCATGGCGCGCAGGCTTTCCATGGGCGGAACAGTCGGCATGCCAATCTCGCTGTGCATCTTCGGATCGACCGACCGGAAATAAGATGAGGGCGGCATCGCACGATACGGGCCGCCGCCGCCGACCACGTTGAACGCCGAGTTGGGAATATAGTGCAACCCGGGATGCAGTTCGCCCAGCGTTCTGCGAATGCCATCCTCGAGCGGTTTGGGAGGATTGCCCTCATTGCGTCCACAGTAGAGGCCGATGGACGCGTGATTGCGAATGCGCAGAGTAAAGTCCTTCAGGTTGTCGAGGAAGAGCGCATTGTCAAACGGATCCGGCCCATCCCAGGGGTTGGCGAGCCAGAAATCCTGCCACACCATCACGCCGTGCCGGTCGCAGGCTTCAAAGAATGCCTCATCGCCCACTTGCCCAACCCAGTTGCGGATCATCGTGAAGTTCATGTCGCGGTGGTAGCGCAGAGCCGCATCATACTCGCGTGCACGGTAGCGCAGCATCGACTCGCTGAATCCCCAGTTGCCGCCGCGCCCGATGAAGCGCCGCCCGTTGATCCATATCTTCAGTGCACCGCCTTCTTCGCTATACGCCATCTGCCGCACGCCGAATTTGAATGCCTTGGTGTCGTGGGTTTCATTGCCTGCTTCAAACGCAAGCACCACGTCATATAGATAAGGATCTCCGTACCCGGCAGGCCACCATAGCTGCGGGTTTGTGAGATGCAATTGCGGATGCGTCGCAGCATTCAGCTTAACGGCTATGCGCGATGAGCCGGGCACCGTCACGCTTTGCTCAAAGCGCACATCGCCAAAGCGTCCTCGCAGCACCCCGCTCACCGCCCCGGGCCGCCGATTGCTCAGATTCACTTCAACGCTCAGGTCGGCGCTTGACGCATCGGGCAGAGGCAAGGTCGCCGTCACAAACGGATCTTCGAGCGTGACCGTGCCACTTGTGGTGAGGTACACCGCGCCCCAGATACCCGTGTTACGTCCGCGAATTGTCGGGATCCAGTCCCATCCTGCCGAGGCATGATAAGTGGGATTGTCCGCGCCAAGGCCGCCGCCGTTCTTGCCTGCAGATGCAAGCGTCTTCTGGTGCACACTGCCTGGCGTTGCGTTCTTTTCTATGCGCACGGCAAGCGCATTCGCGTGCCCCGCAATCAACTTGCCCGTCACATCGAAACGCCCGCGCATGAATCCGCCTTCAATGCGGCCAAGCTTCTCGCCATTCAGAAACACCTCGGCCTTCCAGTTGATGCCATCGAAGTTGAGCCACGCAGCCTGCTTTGTATTTGCCGGCGCGGTGAATTCGGTGCGATACCAGAAATCAGAGTAGAAAAACGAATCGGAGATCTGAAGCTGGCTCTCGCCAAAGTTCGGATCGGGAATCGCGCCAACATTCAGATACGACGTAAGCACCGTTCCCGGCACCGTCGCCACGAGCCAGCCGGAATCCTGATAACCCGGCTTCGACAACGCACCGCCTTCCCCCTCAACCAGGCTCGTCCGTTGCAGTCGCCATCCGCCTCCAGCCAAATCAAGACGCCCGTCAGCATCCGGCACCGGCGCAGCCTTCGGACGAATATGGAATCCGCCGCGCCCATACACTTCGATCTCGCTGAGGATGTACCCATCCGGAGAAGTGGGACGTGTCATCAGCACGCGCACATAACGCGCATGCACAGGCTGGCCAAACCAAAGTTCCTCCACATTTCCCGCATTCCCGGAGAGCGGCTTTACATCGTGCCAGGTTAACGCGTCATCTGAAGTCTGTAGGGAGCCTTCTGCAGCGCGTGCAATCCAGTAAAGCGTGACGCGGTCGAACTCGCACGTTGTGCCAAGGTCCACGTAAACCCATTCCTCGCCCAAGCCTGCGCTCCGCCACGCGCTGGTAAAGCCGTAAGGCCCACCAATCTCCACGCGCTCTTTGCCGCGGAAGAACGCCACCTGGCCCAGCCGCCACGCCATCCCGAAACCCTGAAAAGGACTCATCCCCGGAACATCCGCGGAGCACTCCACGCGATAAAAGCGGCTGCGCCTGACAGAGTTCAGCGGAATCGAAGGCAGAAAAAACTGATTCGGGCCGCCCATCCCCATCGGATAACCTGCCGTTGTGGCAGGCTGAGGCGCATTCACGCTACCCGCTTCCTTCCACGCACGCCCATCGTCTGAAACCGACACAGTGAACTTGAACGCCTGTGGCGAAACCTGCGCCGGCGAAACGACCACCAACTCAATCCGATCGACCTCCGGCACGCTCTCGCCGCCTCCGAACTGAATCTCCACGGTGGGTCGAGCCCCGCGCAAGTCGAGCATGTTCATTGGAAAGTGATCGGTAAGAACCTCGCGCTCTTCCTTCGGCAGCGCTCCGCCAAACCCCTCGGAGACTGCAATCCATTCCGGCAAACGTGTATCGCGTATGCCGTCGGTGACAAGCTGCGCTGTCAGGTTGTAGTCGTAGCTGCTGGAGTGATACGCCGGCCTCTGCAGCGCAAGATTGCGATAGCTGATATTGCCGGGAATCAACTCCGGTCCAAAGTATTCGCTCGGCGCTCCGGGATAAATGCCAATGCCGCGCGTGGGGTCTATTGGCCCTGAAGCCTTCAATTGGCCGTTTGCTGCAGTAGTTGCCATACCGGTAACAGGCTCTGCCCATGCATTCAGACCATTCACTGCAACTGTCGTTCCCGCAATCGCAGTCGTCTTCAGAAAATCCCTTCTTGATGTCGTCATCCGATTCCTTCGCACTTTCACGCTTCGCGGCTCAGCATCAAACGTCGCGCGGTAACGATACCATAAATCACCATGACACAACACGTCTCAGAGTTCACGCGTGGCTGGAAGCTGTTACTGAGACGAATCCTGGAACGGAAAGGCCGCCAAGCGAAAACGACTTTTCCGCATAAGCCACAAGAGACCCATATTTACCGCGTCGATTGACGAAAGCTTCTCGAGGCGAACAGACGCCCTTATCTAGTTGGCGTTCATGGTGCCTCTGGACGGGAAGGGGGAAGGTTTAAGGAACGAATACTTGAGACTCTCCGCTCGACCGGATCTAACCTCACGGTGATTCGGGAGTGGACAAGTGTAAATTCCCCTTGTGCCACCCACCATTAGTTCCGAGTAGCACGATGAGGCGCGCTTTTATGATTTTGGAAACAGCTAGGGCAACGATACCTGCTGATGCAGCGGCAGATCCTGCGAGGAACTGCCTGCGAGTACGGTATAGTTGCCTGGGATGAGCTTCCATCCGTTCGAGTCTTCATCGAAGATCGTGAGCCGGTCCCGACCGACTGGAATTGACACATCTTTCGACTCTCCGGGAGCTAACTCGACACGAGCCCAGCCGATGAGCCGCTTAGGAGGTTCGCCCGCAGCATCGGGAAGCGAAGCGTAGACCTGCGCAATTTCTGTGCCGGCGCGCTTGCCCGTATTCTTAACCGTGAATGAAATGGCCAGTGAATCCGTGCCTTTCACCTTCAGTCCCGAGTAGGCATAGGTGGTATACGACAGACCAAAGCCGAAGGGAAACAGGACCGGCTTTTTCTCCGCGTCATACCACTTGTAGCCAACCTTCAGCTTTTCATCGTAAGAGACCTGGAAGGGAGGAAGCCCCTTGGCCAACACACTCATGAAGTTGGAAATGTCTCCGCCCATCGCAGCGTAGTTCGGTTGGGAGGAAGAAGGCGGCGTTACCAGGGTGGGATGAGGCAAATCGGCATCGCTTTTTGGAAAAGTGATCGCAAGTTTGCCGCTCGGGTTCACCTGACCTGAAAGCAAATTAGCCAATGCCTCAGATCCGCGAATGCCCGGATACCACGCCTCAACTACGCCCGCAACCTTATCCACCCACGGCATGGTCACCGGGCCACCCGACTCAACCACGACGATCGTTTTCTTGTTGGCCGATGCAACCGCTTCAATGAGTTTGTTCTGTTCCGCAGCGAGGTCAAGAGTCTTCAGATCCATGTCTTCCGACTCCCATTGATAAGCAAACACGATCGCAACATCCGCCTGTGCTGCAGCCGCAGAGGCAACCGCCGCATCATCGCCTGAGACAAAAGATACCTTGGTCGCATGCAGCTTTTCCGTCAGCGCGTGCAACGGCGAACCAGGCAGCCACGCCGGCCGCATAAAGGATTCCATCATGGTCCTCGCCGGAGGAGGAGGAACGACGGAGCCTCCCGGCGGATCGACCTGCGCAGAACCACCGCCCGTGAGGACGCCCACGTCCGCATGTCCGCCAATAAGCACCACCGAATGCACCCGAGCTTCATCCAGAGGCAGCACTGCATGCTCGTTCTTCAACAGGACAATGCTTTCCTCCGCGATGCTCTGCGCCACCGCATAGCCCTTCTCCACATCCGGCACCTGCTTTACAACGGGATGATCGTAGAGTCCCGTGGCAAAAATTGTGCGGAGAATGCGATGCACATGCTCGTCGATTTCCGCCTGTGAAACTTCGCCGCTGTCGACCGCCTTCTTCAGCGTGTCGCCAAAGAAATACTTGTCAGGCTGCTCCTGGTCGAGTCCTGCATGCGAAGCCTTGACCGCCGAGTGAGTGCCACCCCAGTCAGAGAGCACGAATCCCTTGAAGTTGAAGGTCTTCTTCAAGACGTCGTTGAGAAGATAGCTATTCTCGCACGCAAAATCGCCATTCACGCGATTGTATGAGCACATGACGCCGCCGGCATCTGAAATGCCAAGCGCAATCTCAAAGGCACGCAAGTCGGTTTCGCGCATCGAGCGCTTGTCGATATTCGCGTTCACGGCATTGCGCCCGCTCTCCTGGTCGTTAATGGCGTAATGCTTCAGGTCTCCGATGATGTGCTCTGACTGCACTCCTTTGACAAAGTTTCCCGCCAGGGTGCCTGCAAGTAGCGGATCTTCGCCCTGGTATTCAAAGGTGCGGCCATCACGCGGCTCACGCGGCAAGTTCACACCGCCTCCAAGCGACATGCTGTAGCCCTGATTACGCAGTTCCCTGCCGATCAGCGCCCCATAGGCGAAGGCTGCCTGCGGATCCCAGGACGAAGCGGCGCCCAGATTACTTGGCAGAGCAGTCGCGTAGCGTCCGGTGGCCGAGCCTCGGGTAACTCCATATGCTGAGTCGGCCATCTGAACAGCGGGAATGCCAAGCCGCGGAATGGCATTCGAGTAGCCCGCGCCGCCGTTCGACTCAGTTGGTCCCGTGGTGAAGAAGGGCATGCCCTGCCCGTGCAGCAGAGAGATCTTCTCGTCAAGCGTCAACTCCTTGACGACAAGATCGGCGCGCGTGTCAGGCGACAGCGCGGTGTCCGACCACGGATAGTGCTTGGGTGGTGCCATCCCTGGAAATTGAGCCATCGCTAGCTGTGCCGTTACGGTGGTTGCTGCGAGGGCCAACGCGCACGCGGCGCGGGTGAGGCAAGATGATGACATCATCCCGGGAATCTTCCTTTCTGAATCTGTTCTCTGTTGTCTTGAGCCGCTTACTGGGCGAAGGACATTTCTAGTCCGTCTTTTTCGCAGTGAAGGTTCCGGAAACATTCATAGGATCGACATCCACACTGCCATTCAGGACGCCATCATCCGACAAGGCGGCCTTAAACGTACTGGTAAGTGCCGTGCCCTGGTATTCGCCGCCATGCTTGAAGACGATCTTTGCGCCGTCAATCGATCCCGTGACATCGTAAGCCTTGCCTTCACCTTGACAGGTCCCAGTCAAAGAGTTTCCCTGCGCGTTCAAGTTACAGGTCTCTTTGATTGGGTAGCCCATAATATCGCCGGAGATTGTCCAGACGCCGGTGGTGAACGTTGGAACTGCCCCAGTCGATGCCTTTGAAGCAGAAGCGGGCGACGCGGGAACGATGGCAGGCTTGTTGGCCAGCGATGTAACCAAATCCAGGCGCGCTTTCCATGGATCACTACCCACGACGGGACCACCAAGCGTGAAATCAATCATGCTATCGGTCGCAGCATTATAGGGCGGCCAAGCAGGCAAACCCGCAGGGGAAGGATGCCCTGTCTTGATGAACTCCACAAAATACGCGTGCGTACTCTGCGCAGCCTTCTCATCCTCAGGCGTCAGTTTGTCTTTATAGGCCGCCTTCACCGTGTCGAATACATAAGGAATCTCGGTGGCATGGGGAGCGCCGGTCAACTTGTCCCGAAGCGATGAAGCCACATACGAGAATCTGTATTCGTAGGAAGGCAGCCCCTGGGCCGCAACGGTTGCCGCAACAAAGCGTGCCGGCTCTCCCATAATCTGCAGTGAACTGATGCGGGCTCCGACCAGGAACACGTTGTCAGAATGCTCGGGGTTGAACGCTGCCTTCGCTTTATCTGTATCAGCGCCAAACGGTGCGAAAATCTCGTCCATCGTTCGGCCACGCGGAAATCCAATATCCGAACTGTTCGCGCCGATCATGACCGGAACCTTGGCCCAGTGATTCCCAAGCAGCGCGGATTGAGGAGTCTCGCGAACAATCGTGCCATCCTCCATTGGCCCCGAATACGTCTTCGAAGCCTGCCCCATCGTCGCCATGTTCAGTCCGGCCACAACTTTGTCGGCGGGTAATGCGCGCAATGCCGCCAATCCGGCCGCTCCGGTATCCGTAATCCCGGCACTCGCCGCAAACGCAACACCGACATCTTCGGCAGATGGAGCCCCTGAAGGCGAAGCCTTGCTCAGAAAGCGTGGGCCCATCAAACTTTCACGCCCGCCGCCCGATTCAACGATGGCCTGTTGAAACAGCCCTTGCGATAAAGGCGAAGTCAGCAGCGTAAAGACCGATCCACCGCCCGCCGACTCACCTTCAATCGTCACCTTGCCGGGGTCTCCACCGAATGCGGCGATGTTCCGCTGCACCCACTTCAAAGCGGCAATCTGATCCAGATAGGCATAGTTTCCGTGAGGCTCGTTGGGATTCTCCTGCGTAAGAGCCGGGAACCCGAAGAAGCCGAATCGCCCCACCCGATAATTGAAGCTGACAAAAACCACACCGTCTTCGGCGAACCGCGACCCGTCGTACACCGCGGGAGAGCTTCCACCGTTCACAAAGCCCCCACCATAAATCCAAACCACCACCGGCAGCTTCTTCGCCTTATTTCCGGCAGGTGCCCACACGTTCACGTACAGGCAATCCTCGCTCAGGCCTCCTGCCCCGACTGGAGCGGCATCGGAAGGAAATGGAACCTGCAAGCAATCGGGAGCAAAATCGGTGGCTGCGCGAACACCCTTCCATGGTGCGACGGGTTGCGGTGGACGCCAGCGCAACTGACCAATCGGAGGCGCAGCAAAGGGAATGCCCTTGTACGAAACAACACCGTTCAGGACGGCGCCTTTCACTTGCCCGGAATCGGTGGCGGCCCGATCACTCTGGGCAACAGCGGCGATCGGCGCCGAAATCAGAAGACCGCCGAAAACAAATATCCCGAACTTGCACACAGCTTTGAGAAATATCATTGGACTCCGATTGAAAGTGGTTCGGTTAGAAGCGAGTTCCTTCTCCACGTACGCCGATTCGCCGCCGCGCTAGTAGACGCCCGGACCCCCGGCTGAAATCGCATTTGTTCTTGATCTCACCCTTGACGTTAGGTGACCAGCGGCAAACACTCAACGTTTATTACGGTAGGTTGCGCCCTTCAGAAAGCAGGGCCGGTTGTAAATGCATGATTCAAGGCGGGAACAACGTGAGTCTCTTGCCGACGTCCTGGGTCATGCTGAGGGTAATCTACGTGTGATGTGCAGGTTCCTGCTGACTTTGCGTCACCAAGCCTGAACGGCAAGAACCACCGGCGGGCCCGATTTCCCATCGATCACCTGAGTCTCAATAACCGCTTCCACGTTCCGGGCGTTGGCCGGCATCTTTGAGGTGAGCACGGACAGATACTTTGGATTGCTGACAAGCTCGCCCCCGCTGATCGTCCCGTTTGCGCCCGCGCCCGCGACCACAACTACAATCTGACCGGTGGTGGAATCAAAGAATCTGCCAACGATAGCATAGTCCCTCTTCAATGTGTCGGAGGGAGCGTTAAAGTCCACCTGCCAATCGTGCATGGCGGGGTTCTTTCTATCCTCGATGCGAAACACACTCTTGTCTGCCCACACGAAATGAAAGCGAAGAGGATCCGTGATGCGCAGCGTCCAGGGATTGTCTGCCGCTGCGAGAAGCACGACTGGCCCCTTCTGCATTTCGACAAATGAGGTGGTGTTCGCTCCCTGAATCACATAGGGAACCTTCGCCATGCCCAGCACGGATGTCAACCGGGAAACAGCAAACAAATCGTCCATCGTGACGCGATCGAAGTTTACAGTCTTGAAGCCGAGCGCAGCCTGCGGCGTGGCCTGACTCCCGACCTTCGCCGCGTCGTTGATGAAATAATCCGGTTGACCAACGCAAATCAACACGGGCGTTGACGATTTCAGAATCGGCCCCCAAAACTGTTGAATTGGCGACTTGGGATACCAGAAATAGACGCCGGCCAGCACTGCGACCACTGCCAACGCGCAGAAGGACGCCATGACAAGCGGTTTGCGAGAGCGGGGGCGTATCGCTGCAGGCACCAATACCGGAACCATCTCATCGAATGGGGAAGCGATGGTAGAAAACGTCTTCGCCGCATGGAAGTGAAACTCCGGTTGATAGGATCCGGAAGGAACATCAATGCGAAGTTCCGCTTCGTGAGCCGGGTCGCAGTAATATTGCGCCAAACGCTTTCGTATCTCGCCCGCTGCAATTCGAACCGCCGGGTCCACGTTCGTATCGTAGTCAGGGGAGCGTTGAAACACCTCGACGCCGATCGTACGTTCCTTCAGATCGTCGTAGTTGCCTTCGAGCGCCTTGGTTACGACATAGCGCAGCATTGCGGGATAGCGTTTGCTGTTGCTGAAGTAATGGCTGGCCAGGATTCGCGTAAGTTGTTCCCGAATCACATCGGGAGCGATCCCCGCATTCGCAACCCTCTGTGACATTGAAGCAGACATCGCGACTCCGAATCTGAGCGGCCGCAACATCCGGCACAGCTGCCAGTCACTCTGAGCGCGGCAAAACGCCCAGTGACCTTTGGCAAGACCGTATACTACCCCTCAAAATGAGCCTTTGTCAATCGTTGCTCGATATCCATACCCTCAACCATATCTATCACTTACCTCGAACAAGGTCGACCTTCACTAGCAGCATACTGTAGTGAACTTATAACTGAAGTCCGCCTGGGAACTGAGTTGTATCGGGCACTCGCTGTTGAAAAGCCACTGCCAATTTATTGGAGATAGGGCCAGCCGTCTGCGGTCCAACTGAGAACGTTGATACCCAAAGCGGGGTATCCGTTGTTGTTGCCGTCGTAGTAGTGATAGACGAGAATTGCGCCATCCGTATCGGTCAACAGGCTCTCGCCGCCCGGGCCATTGATGTTTCCGTGCGCGCTCAGCACAATCGTTCCTCCGCCGGAGGTGAGCGCTACGCCACCGCGATCGGTATAGGGACCTGTAACGCTCGTCGACCGGCCCACGATGATGCGATAAGTGCTGCTAACGCCATTGCAGCATGTATCGATAGAGGCAAACAGATAGTAGTAGCCGCCATGGGGGTAGATATAAGAACCCTCGAGGCCGGTCCCGGAAGAATGATAGGCCAACTGGGTACAGGCCGCGCCGGTTGGAATTCCTGTAGTGTTATTGACAGGCACAATCTGAATTCCGCTCGAATAGGAACCGAAAGCTAACCAGGCATTGCCTGATGCATCGACGACTGAAGCTGGATCAATAGCGTTGGAGCCGGCGCAGTTGGTCGAGGTGTATACCGCAGCTCCGGAATCGTTGTAGCTGCCTGGCGTTCCTGTGGGACTGGTGGCCAGGCCGATGGCGGAATTGGTGCTGCCGAACGTCGATGCCGCGTAGTAAAGCCAGTAGGCCCCGTTGTGTGCCGAAGCGTCCGGTGCCCACAGGTCTCCACTTCCCCCGGTGTAGGCACTTGTCCAGGAGGGCAGCGAAGGAAGGGCATAGCCATCGTCAGAAAAGTTCACACGGTCAGCCGATGTATGAGCGTGAATCAAGCCGTGAGTTGAGAAGAGATAGTATGTCGAGCCGGCCTTCAGGATCGAGGGATCGTGAATGCCAATGGAATTTGAGTCGGAACCCGTGTATGAGACGTTGACGGAAATGGGCGCCGGGTAAGGCGATGTGTTGTTCGAGGTGAGTGTCCACTCCTGGCAGGTGCAGCCGGTTCCGCTGGTTGCTCGCGCACCCTGGTCAATAGTCGCGGACGATGTAGAACCGGAATCGGCGTCTTCAAGGTAAAGTCCGCTATTCACATTCTGGATAAGATAGTTGCCGTCTTTGAGAAGGTAGAACTTCCACAGGTGGTCGTTGGTTCCGCTGTCTGCCCATTGCAGAACCTGTGCCCCAGCCGCGGTGGAAGAGCTCTGAACCCCCATCACCTGGTGCGTCAACATGTTCTCAATATTGAATTCACTGTTGTTCATGGGCAGAAAGTGCCAAAGCGCATCGGATGATCCACTGTTAGCTTCCTGCGCCACGTTGGCGCCCGCCGCCTGGCTCTGACCCGCAATGCCAAGCACGAGAGAACTGGCTGCATTCTCAACGGTGTACTCATAACTGTCGCTGACCGTGGTAAGGGTACCCATGTCCGGCGTCTGCGGGTTGCTACCTCCGCCACCGCCTCCCGATCCGCCTGAACCGGCGCCCCCACAACTCGCCAGAAGAGACGCTGTGATGACTGCAGTACCCATGCAGGCCATGCGAGCAAATCTCGCTGCCTGCCTAAGAAGATATTGAGCGCTTTTACTTTTTGGAAGTGGGGACATCGTTTATTTCGATTCTCCGGTAGCCCCGAGAACCGCGTGCGGCCAGCCGTTGTCCCAGGTAAGTGTTGAAATTTGAAGCGCCGGCTTGCCGGTAACTGCATCGTAGGCGTGAAAGACAAGAATGTCGCCTTCCGGACGCTGCAAAACAGACTCGCCGCCAGGACCAAGCCAGCGGCCATTGGCCGTGAGCAGTTGCGTGCCTCCACCATTGAGCATCGGTTTTCCTTCCTCGTCGAGGTAAGGGCCAGTAACCTGTTGGGAGCGGCCAACCATGGTTCGATACGTACTCTTCGTTCCGCGACAGCACAGGTCGAAAGAGACGAACAAGTAGTAGTAATCGCCATGGCGCACAATGAAGGGCGCTTCAATAGCCTGCCAATCCGCTGGCAATCCGGGCTTGGGAGGCTCGGGCAGGTCTGGCATAGCGCGCGCCGCGAGAGAGTATAGTTTGGGATCGGCAGCCGAAGGCTTGCCTGTAGCCCGATCAATCCGGCGCATCTTGATGCCGCCCCAGAAGCTGCCGAAACTTAGCCAGGGCTGCCCCTCGGCATCGAAGACTATATTCGGGTCGATCGCGTTGAAGTTATCGTCGCGAGTGGACTTCAGCACCAGGCCCTGATCGTTCCAGTGATACCTGGGGCTCAGTGGATCGAGTGTGTCATTGGTGGCAAGTGCAATACCGGAGGTGTTAACGCCAAAGGCGGAGTAAGCGTAGTAGAGGTGGAATTTGCCTTGAAAATAACTGATATCGGGCGCCCACAACTCCTTCGTAGTCGGGCTTGCTTCGTGAATCCACGCGGGGATCGTGTCGAATACGTGGCCGCAGAGTTTCCATGCCTGTAGATCGGTGGAGCAGCGGATAGGAAACTGGCCTTCGCTCGCCTTTGAAGTCGTCGCGAAGACATAGTACGTGTTCCCTTCGCGGGCGATGGAAGGATCATGGGTGATTGGATAGTCCCCGCTCAGGGTAAACGCATGGGGCTCCTGACAAATAAGCGGCGGCGCGAGCAACAGAATAAATACAGCGAGCGGAGGAAGACGGTAACGCATGAGGATTCTCTCTCTCTGGTCTTGAAGGACCGGTTGTCCTGGAGTATGCGCAAAGGCCCATACCGAGCACCACGCCGATATGCACAGGCGGTGCTTTGCGAATGCTCCGGCCCATGGGGGCACGGGCCGGAGCGATGCGGGCTAGTAAGTAATCCTCATCGTGAATTGGACATTTCTTGGGCCGAGCAACGTACTTGTAACCTGCCCGAAGTTATCGTCTTGTACGCCCGAGTCTGGCTTGTTGAACGAGTGACGATTGAATGCGTTGAACAGTTCGCCGCGGAAATCCAACTTGATTTTTTCGGTGAATGGAATGGCTTTGTTGATTCCGAAATCCTCGTCGTAGAACGCGAAGCCGCGGATGTTTGCCGAGTTGCGCGGAAAGTTGCCGAACACATAGGGAACGTTGGGACCGGGATTGGGGTTGGGATCCGCAAAGGCGTCGCAGTTCCAATAGCCCGTGGTGCAAGCGCCGGACGAGTGGTTGTAACCGCTGGTGCCGGTATTACTGAAGTCGAATGGGTTGAATGGTCCCGATCTCTTGAAGGCCTGACCGGGCACAGCGTTCGGACGAATTCCATTGTCGAAGCCCGGGATCCCATTCGCTCCGAAGAAGCTGATAGGTTGCCCGCCCAAGTAGCGCTGCACGCCGCTGATGCGCCAGTTAGAGATCACCGCATTGACCGGCTTTGGCGAATTAGCCAGGAACTGCTTGCCTTTGCCAACCGGTAACTCGTAAAGGTAGCTCACGACAAAGTTGTTGGGGATGTCCTCGTTACTGACGGCCTTTTCCGCCTTGTGGTCATAGGGGTTTTGGGTTCCGCCCTGGTTTTGCAGGGTGCTGTAGTAAGGCTGAATGGCGTCGGCGTCGGTCAAAGTTTTAGAGAAGGTGTACGAAGCCAGGACGTTAAAGCCATTGTGGAAGCGGCGCTCCAACTTGGCCGTTAACGCGTCGTAGCTGGCTTGACCGACGTTTTGCAGGTAGCTGTCCTGGTTGACATACCCATACTGCGGGAAGGGACGCAGAGCCTGCGACAAGTTGCCGCCCCCGCCCCAGGTGTTCTGGAAGTTGGCGTAGGGCAATTGCGTGCCTGACGCAATGTTGAACAGATTGGTTCCCAAGGCCAGACCGCTAAGCGGCATGTCATTGGGATAATCGATCAGGCCATGCAAACGTACCGAGTGCATCCCGAGATATCCTAACGAGGCGAACAGATTGTTGCTGATCTGGTACTGATTCTCCAGGCCCCATGTCTCGACCATAGCCGGACGCCCGAAAGGTTTTCCAACGCTATCCACTCCCTGTCCATTCAGTTGGGTCGGATCGAGGTCCGGTGCGGTGGATAAGACCGGCAAACCTGCATCGACCTGCGGACCGTCCAGAGGGTCGGCGGTAAACAGCGTCTGATTGACCGTGAATCCCTGCAAGGTGCCTTGGCCGAAGTCGGCGTAAACCAGTGGACCGTAGTAGATTCCCGCACTTCCGCGAAGAACATCTTTGTGCTGGAAAATCCCCGGGTCCCAGGCAAATCCGACCCGCGGCTCAAAGTCCTTGTGATAGACGTCGGCCCAGGTCTCGTTCTTGCTTCCATTGCGACCAGTGCCCAGACCCGCAAAGACGAGCGCTCCGGGAATCCCGTTTGCCCCAGGGTTGGGAGCGGTTGGACTCATGATCGCCGTATCACCGTCCGCTTCATGACGAGGAGTATCGTAGCTCCAGCGTAGTCCAAGGTTAACGGTGAGGTTGGGACGCAACTTCCAGTCATCCTGCGCGAACAGCGCGCCGTAGTGAGCCAGCCAGCGGGGAGAGTGCAGTTGTTCAAGCGCGTTTGCTGTAGCGGACTCGCCAATGAGAAACGCGGCGAAAGAATTGCCGTCCCGCCCCCAAAACGTTGTATCCGATGCGGTCTGATTGTCATAAAAAGTGAAGCAACCTGAAGTGCCGCTGCAGGTGCCGCCGATCTTACTCACGAACGAGAACTGATGATATTGGTCTTCTCCACCGAGCTTGAAGCTGTGGTTGCCGCGCTGCCAATGCACGATGTCGTTGATCGCGATCACATTGTCGACATCCTGCGCATCGTCGTTCTCACCAAAGCTTGGGTAGGGGCTGCCGATGAACTCGAAACCAGGAAACACTGGACCCTTGCCGTTTGCAATCCCCAGCGTGCTGTCCCAATCCGGGTTCATATTCACTGCGCGCGACTGATTGTAATTATTCGAGCGGTTGGTGCCGAAGGTCAGTGAATTAACCACGGTCGGGGAGGCAATCCAATCCCAACCTAAACGGAGCAATTTGCCAAGTTGGTTGACTTGTCCACCGCCGCCGCTGGTAAGTGGCTCGGGCAGATTCAACCCATTGCCCTGGTCAGTATTTTGCCGTGAGCTCCAAAAGCCCCAGATTTTGTTTCTCACTCCGATGTTCTGATCAATACGGAAGCTATAAACCGTCTGGGCAAGGGTGTCCTGGCTATCATAGGCAAAATTATTGGTGCCCCCGCCGGTCAGATTAGGCGTCGGCATGTACTTTAGCACCGCCTTAGCCACCTGGCTCTCACGTCCAATCGGAATTTGATTGTTGGGGAAAGGGGTGTTGCGGCATTGGTTCGTTTCGGACGCCGGATCGAAGATTTCACCGTAATAAACTTGGGCATTGCAGGCATCGGTGCCTCCAGGAATCGGGCCGCCTAGCGTCGATGAGAAGTCGAAGTATTGGCCATTGGCACCGAGTTCGGCAGGGGTCGGAATCAGACTGGTGATAGCCGAGCCCGTGGAATAGCGCAACTGCTCCCAGCCAAAGAAGAAGAACGTCTTGTCCTTGCCGTCATAGAGGTGAGGAATGCGAATAGGACCGCCGAGACTACCGCCGAAATCGTTTTTGGTGTCTGGTGGACGTTGCAGAAGATCCCTCGCCGCTGCATTGGATTCGGGAGTCTGAGCAAGGTATCCATTGTTGAACCAGTTGTTGGCGTCCAGTGCGGCGTTTTTGTAAATATCGAACACTGCGCCGTGGTAACTGTTGGTTCCGCTTTTCGTGTTGAAGTTGGCCAGCCCGCCCGTGGTTCTCCCAAGTTCCGCAGGCAAGCCCGAGAGACTGATGTGAAACTCGTTTACCGCCTCAACAGAAGGGGCAACGATATCAAACGATCCCGAGCCATTTTCCATGCGGTTGGTGGTGATGCCATCCACCAGGTAGTCAGTTCCCTCTTCCTGGCCGCCATTGATTTTGGTCATCTGGAATCCTGATCCGCCTGAAGATGTGCCCGGCCCCACGGTACCCGGAACAAGAAACTCCAGCGTTGACAACGAACGCAGGTTCCCGGAAACCTGAAGCGGAAGATCCGCCACCTGTTCGGGCGCAATGTTTGCGTCGATTTCAGAAGTGTCCTTTTCCAGCGTCACCGCCCCAGCCGAAACGCTGACCACTTCATTGGCTGCGCCGACCGCAAGTGTCACATCACGCGTTGAACTTGTGCCCACGCCTACCGCAACACCGGTATAGACCTCGCTCTTGAATCCGGCCGCCCCGACCTTCAGCTCATAGGTTCCGGGATGCACCGAAGGGAACGTATAGTACCCGGTAGCGGAAGTGGTGGTGGAATAAGTTGTGCCGGTGGTAGTTTCGTCGGCCTTGACAGTGGCCCCTTGCACCATTTTCCCGGCTGGATCAGTGACCACACCGCTGATGGAGCCAGTATCGAGCTGGGCAATCGCGGACGCGGTGAACCCAAGGAGCATCGTTACCAACGCCAGCCATGCTCCCCGTGACGGAAGCCGCGACTGAAGCAAATTCATCCAACTTTTCTTGAACTGAATGAATGCCGACCCATGAATCATTTATCTGCCTCCTGAGCAAACGCTTTCTGAAGAATTGAATGTTGATTGAGTCATCTCTTTTTCTCTGCCGCCGCTCAGCTTTCGCTTTCGCACTCTGGAACCTCAAAACACCTGGCTCGGACGGCTGTCGCTCCAGGCAAAAAGATCAAAAACTTCATTCGTTAGCCGAGGCCGTTGCCGCGACCCCATCGTCATTCACCGGCAATTCGGTCCGCCTTCGCACAAGTTCCGCGGTTTTGCTATCCTGCCGGGCCTTCACATCCGCCCGCATCCGCTGGTAATTCGCCAGCGCCGCTTGCGCGTCCTGGGGTTTGTGAAGTTTGCGATAGATCAACGCGAGCCTGTAATAAGAGGTCATGGCGCGGTCGTTCGCCGGATCAGCCGCGATCGCGGCTTCAAATTCCTGAATCGCTTCCGCGTCCTTACCTGCACTCACTAGCCCTTCACCCAGGTAATAATGCGCATCGTTCAGCCCAGGATCGATCCGTAAGGCACTGCGCAGCAATGGGATACCGTCAGCCGGTGAAGGTCCCTTAGCCAGCAGGCCGCCCAGCTTGTACATGGAAGAAACCGCGTTTGGATCGATGCGGAGTTCTTCCCGGTAAGCCTCGGCCGCTTTGTCAACGTTGCCAACAATCCAGTACTGGTCCGCAAGTTCCTCGTGTAACCCCGGCTGCCGCGGCGCCAGCTTCACTGCAAGCTCAAACTCACTGATGGCGTTGTCGTTGCGATACCCTTGGGCGTAAGCCTCGCCCAGCACCTGGTGTACCCGCAGCGAATCGTGATCCAGCTTGAACATTGCGTCGTAGGAGGCGTTGGCCACCAGAAGGTAAGCCCGCCCGCGATGATAGAGAATGTCCACGTCGGACCCGTCCAGCGCAAAAGCTTTGTCCAGCGGGGCGATCGCCGCCTGCGGGTTGTCCTGCGCCAACAGGCACACCCCTAACCACATGAAAGCTTTCGCGTTCGATGGGTCGAGCTGGGTCTCCTTGAGCAGGCTCGCCTTCGCGTCCTCAAAGCGATTTTGACGATAGGCCAGGATCCCCAAAAACAGGTGCGCGCCCCGCAGAGCCGGCTTCAGCCGTACTGCCTTTTCCAGGGCAACGCGCGCCTCGTCCAACCTGCCGGCCTGCTGTTCAGCTAATCCAAGGTTGAAATACCCCTCGGCAAAGCCGGGCTGCAACCTGGTCACGTTGCCATAGGCGTCCGCGGCTTGGGCAAAGTTCCCTGCCTTCATCTGCGCAGTGCCTTCCTGCATGGCGCGGTTGACAGCTTGATCCGGCGCCGACTGAGCCAGCGCGGGAACAAGGACGGCCATCAGCATCGCGCAACCCGGCAAGTTCCAATTCCGTCTAAGGTTGCCCATAACTCCCTCCACTTTGATAGTCGGGCGTCCCACCCTCGTGAGAAGAACGTCCGCTTGCTTTCAAACCACGAACCAGCCGCAAGAACGATCTATAATCCGGTAAGCGTTTTCTCGCGTCTCTCAGAACGTGCGTGTGTTGCCTTTCAAATCCCAGGCACTATCCTTCTCACGAGCGTCGCGATTCAAACACTCGAAGAACTCAATGTGCAACGCTATTAACAGCTTCATGGGACGTTTGTTCTGTTAAGTGCTTGACTTGCTTCACTTTGAACAAACGCTTCCGGGGACGTTACGTCTCGGTTTTCCCGTTTATTGGCATCATTCGCCCGGAGAATCGTGCGGTGCTATAGTGGGTGATCGAGGCAAGCGTCCGGGAGCAATTGATTGAGCTATGTCGACTGGCCATCCACCCGTAGACCGGGAACCGGCAGTGCCCACCCCGGAACAGACCGAGCTGATCCGCCAACACCTCAAGCAGGTGCTGGCAAGCCATGTTTTTGCCGGCAGTAAACGCGCCCAGGACTTCCTCGAACTCATCATCACCCACGCCCTGGAAGGCGAATTCGATCAGTTGCGCGAGCGCATGATCGGCGCCGAAATGTTCGGGCGCCCGGTGAGCTACGATACCGGAAGCGACTCGGTGGTCCGCGTCAAGGCTACCGAAGTTCGCAAGAAGCTGGTTCAGTTCTACGCCGAAGCCAAAGAGCCCCTGGCGATGCGGATTGAGCTGCCCAGTGGCTCTTATGTGCCAGCTTTTCATTTCGAGCCGCCGTTGGTTTCAGCCTGGTCTGACTCCGGAACCGAGATCCAGACTGCTCCAGCAACAGTCCCGCATCCGGAGATCGCCGCGCCCGGAAATGCCAAAGTGGATGATGTCCCCTCCGTTGCGCGGACTACACCGCGTCCCTGGCTCCTGGCGTCCGGCATAGTGCTCATCCTCCTGGCCGTGATCGGCTACGCCGCATACAGAAAATGGTTCAGCGGGGTCCACCCCTCATCTGAAATTCGCTCAATCGCCATTCTGCCTCTCAAGAACCTTTCGGGAGATGCAAACCAGGAGTACTTCGCCGACGGCATGACTGAAGAGTTAATCAACGACCTGGGCCAGGTCTCTACTCTCCGTGTCATTTCGCTCACCTCCGCTATGAGCTACAAGGGCACCAAGAAGAATCTCCCGGAGATTGCCCATGAGCTGGCTGTGGACGGAGTGGTAGAAGGCGGCGTCCTTCGCGCCGGCAACAAGGTACAAATCAGTACACAACTGATTGATGCCCGCAGCGACCGCCCCGTCTGGGCGCGCACCTACGAGCGCGACTTTACCTCCGGGCTTGCATGGCAGGGAGAAGTGGCAAAGGCCATTGCCGACGAGATCAGGATCAACGTGACGCCGCAGGAGCAGGCGCGCCTCGCACGCAACCGCCCCATCGACCCCGAAGCCCAGGATTTATACCTGCGTGGCCTCCTCCAATTGGACGCGGACGAATGCAAGAGTGCTATCGATCTTTTCAATAAGGCGATCGATAAAAATCCAAACTACGCCCAGGCGCATGCCGCGCTGGCCAACTGTTACGGACGCATGGGTGAGTCCGGCCGCATGGCGTACAACGAGGCATTCTCAAAACAAAAGGCCGAAGCCACCCGCGCCATCGAGTTAGATGATTCCCTGCCCGAAGGTCATGCGGAACTCGCCAACACCGCCATGACTCTCGACTGGGACTGGTCTACCGCGGCAACGGAATTTCACCGCGCCCTTGAACTCAATCCGAATTCAGCCCCTATCCACGAAAAATATGCATTTTACCTGGTTCGCACCGGCCATTTGCCCGAAGCCCTTGCTGAAGTCGAGAGAGGAGTGGACCTCGATCCCGTCTCCTGGCATTCCTTCCACTACGAAGGCTTCGTCTATTACTTCTCTCACAGATATGACCAGGCCCTTTCGCTCATACTGAGAGTTCGCGCGCTCGACATCAAGCCACCGGATTGGAGCTTTCTCCTCGGCGACGTTTACGCGGAAAAAGGTAAATATAGCGAAGCAATCTCTGAATTCATCAAGTCAGGCAGCGGACCGGATTCCCTTGGCCATCTGGGCAATGCCTATGCTCGAGGGGGTAAGCCAGCCGCCGCCCGGAAAACCATCGCTGAATTACAGAAGACTGTAATAAAGGATGGTGTGGGAAGATACGAAATAGCTCTGGTCTACGCCGGCCTCGGAGAAAAGCAGGATGCGTTCAAATGGCTTGAAGAGGCTTACAAGGCGCACGACGTCGGCCTCTTATATCTAAAAATTGATCCCTGTCTTGATCCCCTTCGCTCTGACGCTCGCTTCGATGACCTCGTTCGCCGCGTCGGACTCGACCGATAGCCGCAGCGAAAAGCGCTGGCTAGCTTGGTCTAATTGTCATCTCTCCCCAGCCTCCGCCACCCGGGGTCTCAATGCGAAGGATGTCTCCGCTTGAAACCTGAATGCTGCACTTTCCGGGAAGTTCCTGTTCCATTTCTCCGCCGTCCACGTTCCTGATTAACGACGCACGGCCATGTGCTCCATCCTGTCCGCCGTTCAACCCATAAGGCTGGAACCTTCTCCGTTCGGCCAGCAGCGTTACCTGCGCATCGGCCAGCATTTCCACCTCGCGGACCAGTCCATCGCCACCTCGATACTTTCCTTCCCCTCCCGAACCGTAACGATATCCATAGCGCCGCACGCGAAATGGATACGCGTATTCCAGGGCCTCGATTGGAGTGTTCAGCGAGTTTGTCATGTGCGTCTGCACACCGGAGATACCATCCAATCCCGGCCGCGCGCCCATGCCGCCTGCAGCCGTCTCGTAGTAGGTAAAGGGCTCTCCGGTGCGCGGGTCGATGCCGCCAATGGTCAGGTTGCTCATGGTGCCGGCACTTGCTGCCGGGATGCGCTCGGGGATTGCAGTTGCAAGCGCGCGCAGAAGCACGTCCACAATGCGTTGCGAAGTTTCGACGTTGCCGCCGGCTACGGCAGCAGGCGGCAGCGCATTCACGATGGTTCCGGCGGACGCCTCCAAAGTCAGCGGCCGCAGAATTCCTTCCGTCGCAGGCGCATCTTCTTGCAGCAGGCAACGAAGCACGTAAAAGCAAGCTGAAAGAGTAATGGCGCGCACAGCATTCAAGCTGCCCGCAACCTGGGCAGAGGAGCCGGAGAAATCGATGCGGACTGCGCCTGCTCCCGGATCAAAGGTAATGCGCACACAGATTCGCCGCGGTATGTCGGTGACGCCATCGTCATCCAGCCAGTCTTCTGCGCTGAAGTCGCCGGCAGGCATGGTGCGGAGTTCCGCACGAACCAGCCGCTCGGAATAATCGAGCAACTCTTCGATCAACTCTTGTGACTTGCTTATGCCATATTTCGAAGCAACTTCAAGAATGCGCTTCTCGCCAACGCGGCATGCTCCCATCTGAGCGTTCAGATCGCCCTCGCGTTCCCGTGGCGTGCGCACATTCAGCAGAATCAGATCGAGCATTTCGCGGTCCAGTGTTCCGCCGCGCACGATACGCACCGGAGGGATTCGAATGCCCTCCTGAAAGATATTCTCCGCCGGCCCCATCGATCCCGCGAACCTTCCCCCTACATCGGCGTGGTGTGCTCGGGTGGATACATAAAATGCAGGCTCGGCTTGACCGGGAACAAAGACCGGAAGAACCATCGTGATATCCGGCAGATGAGTTCCGCCGGCATACGGGTCGTTCAGAATCGCAATGTCTCCGGGCGCAAAATGGATGGCCACAATTGCTGCGTGCACTGACATAGGCATGGAGCCGAGATGCACCGGCATATGATCACCCATGGCGATGACTCTTCCCTGGCCATCGAAAACTGCACAGGAATAATCGCGGCGCTCCTTGATATTGGGCGAGAGCGCGGTGCGGCGCAGTGCCGCGCCCATCTCCTCTGCAATGGAATGCACCGCGCTCTGAAAAACAGCGAGCACCACGGGGTCGATTTTTCTATTGCTCATGGGTGCGCTCTCCAATGGACACTATGAGGTTCGCAAAGCCGTCGACATTGACGGTGCAGCCGGGTGGCACCACCGTAGCGGAAGTGTATTCAGTGATCATTGCCGGTCCGGGGATTGTGTCTCCTGGAACCAGTTGATGTCGCCGGTAAAGACGAGTAGGGAGGAAGCTTCCATCGAAGAATACCGCGCGCTCGGCATAACAGGCGGAGTTCCCATTCCCAGGCACAATGTCCTGAGGTACAGGCGCATAAGTCTCAGCAGAAGCAGTCATACGGACACGGAGATTCACAATCTCCGTTGGCCGGTTGGCATCGCAGAATCCGTAGCGCTGCAAATGGAGTTTGTGGAACGCGTCAATGGTGCGGGATGGAGACTGCTTTTCATAGGCGACATTCAACTCGTACCCTTGACGTTGATAGCGAATGTCGATTGTCCGTTGCGCGATGCCCTCAACATCCTCCGCGGCAAACTCCGCCGCACCGCGCTGCTCCAGTTCTGCAAAGGCCGGCTCCAGGTTTTCAACCTCACTCCCCGGTAGCATGACAGTCCGCGAGTAGTCCCGCACTGCATCCGCCAACAAAATACCCACTGCGGAAAGCGCGCCTGGCATGGCTGGAATCATAACTTTGGGTATGCGCAATGCTCTCGCCAGCGAGCATGCGTGGAGCGGGCCGCCGCCGCCGAAGGCAACCAGCGTGCATTGTTGCGGATCGTGACCGCGCTCAATTGAAATCACGCGGATTGCTCTTTCCATTTGCATTTCCACCACTTCAAGAATGCCGGCTGCAAACTCTTCCACTGTTGCCAGCGGGCCCTTCAGGTCCCGCATCATCCGCTCTGTTCTCTTCAGATCCAACTGAACTCCGCCACCCAGGAAGCTATCAGAATCCAGGCGCCCCAGCAGGAGATTCGCGTCAGTCACCGTAGGAAGAGTCCCTCGGCCAAAGCAGACGGGGCCCGGCTCCGCGCCGGCTGACTCCGGCCCCACGTGCAACAGGCCGCCTGCATCGAAGCGCGCAATTGAACCTCCGCCCGCGCCGGCTGTATGAATGTCGAGCATGGGCACGCCGATGGGTACGCCAGCCACGATCGATTCGCGGGTTAACTGCAGGGCCCCAATCGCCGCATCGGCCAAAAACACATCAGTTGAGGTGCCTCCCATGTCAAAGCCGATGATGCGATCAAAGCCGGCTCGGCGCGCAACCAGGCACGCCCCAATCACGCCTCCCGCGGGTCCTGACAGCACGGTTCGCACAGGCTGTTCCGCTGCAACGTGCGCTGGAATAATTCCGCCAGAGGATTGCATCACATCCACACGCGTGCCCGGATGCCGCGCCGTAACGCGTTGCTCAAGGTGAGCCAGGTACCGCATGATGCGAGGAGCAAGGTAAGAATTGACGACGGTTGTGGATGCACGCTCATACTCGCGAAACTCCGGCAGAATGCGATGCGATGTGGAGACAGGAATCTCCAGCACGCGCAAGGCGGCTTCCACACGGAGTTCTGTCTCCGGGTTTGCGAATGAGAAGAGCAGCGAGATGGCGATGGCTTCTGCTCCACTTGCGCGCACTTGATCCACCAGCCCGGCAATCTCTTCATCGGATGGAGAGCGAAGAACGGCGCCATCACTGCTCACCCGTTCCGGCACTCCAAAGCGCAACTCCCTTGGCACGATTGAAACCGGCACGGGCGCAAACCAGTCGTAGAGCCTGCTTCGCGCCTGGCGTCCGATCGCCATCGTGTCCTCGAATCCCGCTGTGGTTACGAAGGCCACGCGGGCGCCCGTCCGCTCCAGCATGGTGTTGGTGCCCACCGTGGTGCCGTGCCGAATATCGAGTTGTTGCGCTGCGCCGATGTGCGTGAGCGCATCGGTTATCGCCACGGAAGGGTCTTCAGGAGTTGAGAAAACCTTCAGCACCCGCAACTCACCGTCTGCAAGGTACACGCAATCGGTAAACGTGCCTCCGGTATCAATTGCTATGCGCACATCAGTCCATTCTCATATCGTAATTTCACGGCACTACTCTGAGGCGGGTTCACCGTATCCTAGATACTCTAACGGAATCGATGCGCACCCGAAAGGAACGCTCTTGCCCAAAATTGCCAGTTGGCTGACTGAAGCCTCGGGAGAGCAGAAGCGTGCGCTCATTGCCGCTTCTTTCGGATGGATGCTGGACAGCATGGATGTAATGCTCTACGCAATGGTGCTGGGCGAAGTCCAGAAGGAAATGCATCTATCCGCGGCGCAGAGCGGGGCCATGATGTCGGTCACACTGCTTGCAGCGGCCGCAGGCGGGATAGGCTTTGGATGGTTCGCCGACAAGTTTGGCCGCGCGCGCGCTTTAACCTTCAGCATCCTCATCTATTCAATCGCTACAGGTGCTTGCGGCTTGACTCATTCAGCAACCCAGCTGATCCTGTGCCGCATTGTATTGGGCCTTGGCATGGGCGGGGAGTGGGCTTCCGGAGCAGCCCTGGTTGCCGAAACATGGCCCGGGCAGCATCGCGCCAAGGCTCTCGCCCTGGTGCAAAGCTCGTGGGCCATCGGCTATGCCATGGGGGCTGCCCTCGTGGCCTTGGTCATGCCTCACTTTGGATGGCGGGGCGTGTTCTTCGCCGGAGTCGCCCCCGCGCTGATCACTTTCTGGATGCGGCGCGGCTTGCGCGAACCGGAAGTATGGAAACAGGAACGATCCCCGCGTGTCGCCGTGGGACAGCTTTTCCGCGGCGGATTCGGCCGCAACATGCTCATCTGCTCCACCATGAACGCCGCCGCGTTGTTTGCCTGGTGGGGCCTCTTCACCTGGGTGCCGCGCTTTCTTTCCATGTCCATTGCTGAGGGCGGCCGAGGACTCAGCGTCACGCAGACTTCCGTATGGACCATCGTCATGCAGGCGGGAACATTCCTCGGCTACGTCTCCTTCGGATACATTGCGGACCGCTTTAGCCGCAAATACACCTATATCGGTTTTCTTCTGATCGCTGCGTTTCTGGTGCCTGTGTTCGCATTCGTTCGGCAACCAGGCGCTCTCCTGTTGATTGGTCCGCTCATTGGCTTCTTCGGAACAGGATATTTCAGCGGCTTCAGCGTGATCACAAGTGAGTTATTCCCAACCTCGCTCAGAGGGACCGCGATGGGATTCGCATATAACATCGGCCGAGTTACTAGCGCCGCCGCACCCTACCTGGTCGGCGGCCTTTCACAAACCGCGGGACTTAGTTCGGCTCTCTCAATTACTTCGGCAGCGTTTGTTATTGCCGCACTCATTGCCACGGCACTTCATTTGCCAGCAGTGCAGCGAGAACCGGACCTGTTCGTTCGTAAAGCCGGTGAGGACGCATGAACGGATCCTGGGCCTAGTCAATGCCATTGAGGACGTGCATCTTCTCTGTTTGTTGCAGATGAGAATGTTCTGTCGTCGTCGCGCGATCACATGCCTGTGTGGTTGCGGAGGGGGAGTTGTAAATCCGGGCTAAACGAATAGGGGGATGCAGGGAGTTCTAAGGGCAAAATATCTGGCAGTGCACTTGGGTCGCAATTCTGCGAATTCCATAGATTGGATACCCATGCCCCAGAAGGGTCATTGCAACCGGCCCACACAATCCATAAAGTCAATGCACCGGTTCGCGTGAATCGAAAGGGATCGAATTGGATGTGGAAACCATCCGGTAGATATCTCACGCCACCACCCGGAGTTTCGGTGGTTCGCCTGCCGTGGTGACGTTCCACTTCCCAATGGCTCCGAACCCGCTTGGTAACCCTGGCTGTCCGGGGAGCAGGTCCGGCCGATCGACTCCTTCTGGCTGCTGAAGATGAAGAGAAGCTAAACTAGGCGAAACCCGGCACAGTAAAATATATTTATTAAGTGGCAAACGGAGGGGTGGCTGAGTGGTTCAAAGCACCGGTCTCGAAAACCGGCAAACCGCAAGGTTTCGCGAGTTCGAATCTCGCCTCCTCCGCCAGCAGTTTTGAATGAACCGGGCACCATATTGAGCACCAGCCCAATTTTTTCCGCCCGCTAAACTATTAATTTTTAAAGCGGATGAGATTCGACTTGATTTGACTAGAAATCAGAGCTAATCTCAAGGCGATCGGGGGTTCGAACCCTTTCCTCCAGCCAATCACCCTTCCAGCCGTGTCCGCCGAATTGATCTAACTATAAGAAAATAAATATATTCATTCCTGGCCCGTCCAACCCTGTCCGGCGTAAGCAACGTTTGCGAATACGCTCCGAAGATTTGGCGAGGCACAGGTCAATTGACGAATTGCTGCAACTCAGCACTTAATTTGGCGGTGTGAAATTCAAGCTCGGAAACGAGGTGGACAACTCCAGCCAGGTCGCTTGCCTTGCCCGCCTGTTCCAGTTCAAATGCCACACCGCTGAGCGCCTCCCCGCCCACATTGGCGGATGCGCCTTTCATTTTATGGGCCTGTTTCCAAACCGATTCCAGATCCTTCTGCTCAACTGACTCCATCAGTTTGCTTAGGAGCGCGGGCAGTTCCTCGAGCAATTGAGCTGCAATTTCGCGAGCAAACCCTTCGTCCCCCATCATTCGCGAAAGAAACAACTCCCGATTGAAAATCATTGACCCGTCAACAGAATCTGGACTCGACGCAATATCGACTTTTGCCGATCCGACGACAGGTCCTCCAGGGCTGCTACTCGCTCTTTGTGGCAACCACTTCTCCACCAATTTGGCCAGGATCTTCGGATCAATTGGCTTGGAGATATAGTCGTTCATCCCGGCGGCAAGACATTTTTGGGCGTCGCCCGCCATGGCATGAGCGGTAGTAGCAATAATTGGAACGTCGTGATTGAGAATAGGAGACAGTGGATCGCGAATGATCCGGGTGGCTTCATATCCGTCCATTTCCGGCATCTGAACGTCCATGAGAACCAAGTCGTAAGGCTGTGCTTCAAGGGCCTGGACGGCCAACTTGCCATTTGCTGCCACGTCTGCCTGCCACCCCATCCGACGGAGCATGCCACCTGCCACTTCCTGGTTTGTGAGGTTGTCTTCGACCAGCAGAATCCGGGCAACGCTGCGGCGCGTTTCCAGAAGGCTGTGGCGCGTAATCAGAGAACGTGCCGCTTTTATCTGCCCCCCGGGCAATACTGCCCCCAGACAATCAAAAAGATCGGACTGCCGCACGGGCTTTATGAGATAGGCTGCAAACCCGATCTCTTTGAAGCGAACGGCGTCTCCCCTTTGCCCCAGGGAGGTCATCATCACCAGCGGGATCGAACTAAGAGTGTCGTCCGCCAAAATCGTTCGTCCCAGAGTCGCCCCGTCCATGCCGGGCATCATCATGTCGAGGATCGCCAACTGGAATGAGCTTCCGGTCGCCACGGCATATCGCAAACAGGCCAGCGCCGTTGAACCGCTTTCCACTGCGGCCACAACCGCGCCCCACGATTGCAATTGTGCAGTAAGCACCTCCCGGTTAGTAGCGTTGTCATCCACCACCAGAATGCGTGTGCCCTTCACTGCGGAATGGGGGGAATCCACCTTTCTTTTCGCAGGTTGTTTTTGAAGACGAAGCGTGAACCAAAACTCCGAACCTTCGCCCTCTTTGCTTTTCAACCCGATTTCCCCTCCCATGAGTTCGACCAGCTTTTTCGAAATTGCCAAGCCAAGCCCGGTGCCTCCGTACTGACGCGTGGTCGAGGCGTCAACTTGAGTGAAACTGGTAAACAACATTTGCTGCCGGTTTGCGGGAATTCCTATACCGGTATCGCGAACGCTGAAACGCAGCCAGACCTCGGAATCGGTTTCGGAGATCAGTTCCACGCGGACCGCGACCTCGCCTTGATGTGTGAACTTCATGGCGTTGCTGCCAAGGTTCAACAGCACCTGACGCAGGCGTCCGGGATCCCCATCAAGAGACGTGCAGACATTGGGCGCCACTGCGCAAACAAACTCCAGATGCTTGTCGCCGACGCGCTGGGCCATCATTTCGGCGAAATCATCCATCAGCAGTTGCAGGTTGAAGTCGACGACATCGATTTCCAGCTTGCCCGCCTCGACCTTGGAATAATCCAGGATGTCGTCAATCACCGTGAGCAAAGATTTGGCGCTGGAGTCGACCACTTCCGCGTAGTGCCGCTGCTCCTGGTCGAGATCGGAACCAAGTAGTAAACCGTTCATTCCCAGTACGCCATTCATGGGCGTACGGATCTCATGGCTCATGTTAGCCAGGAACTCGCTCTTGGCGCGATTGGCTGCCTCCGCCTCCAATGCCATCTTGGTAGCCCAGTCCGTTGCCTCACGGAGATCCAGATTGCTTTCGGTCAGCGCATCTTCAATGGACTTGCGCATGGTGATATCCCGCCCTATGCCGGCGATTCCAGTCACATTTCCTTTGCCATCGAAGAGTGGCACTTTCGTGCTGAGGAGGTAATTCATCTCTCCCGTCGCAGGCATACTGATTGTCTCTTCGTAATCCACCATCGGTTCACCGGAACGGATCACACGTTGTTCGTTCTCATAGAAGCGGGCAGCGAATTCGCGCGGATAGAAGTCGGAGTCGGATTTTCCGATCAGGTCTTCAGGTTTCTCTACTCCCATTCGCCGCGCTACCTCAAAATTGGCGATGACGAACCGGCTCTCCAGGTCTTTCACATACATCAAGTCGGGGACATTGTCGATGAAGGCGCGGAGCAATTTGCGCTCTCTATCCAGAACTATATGATGCTCGGAGAGACTCAAGTTGGCGGCCTCGGCCTTTGCATACGCGCGAATCAGTTCCTCCTCTTGGAGTTTCCGTTCGGTAATCTCTTCCGCGATCCCAGCGATTCGAACCAGTTCACCAGCTTCATTGCGAACAGGGAAAGCCCTGTCGCGAATCCATCTTTCGTGCCCGTCCGGAGTTGAGATTCGGTATTCAGAATCGATGCTCTCCCCTTGCAGTTGTTTCAGAAACGTCTCGTGGGCGCTTGCGCGATCTTCAGGATGGATTGCATCCATCCAATCCATTGGGCTCGCATACAAGCTTTCGCAGGTGCGCCCCCAGATTTGTTCGTACGCGGGGCCAACGTAGAGGATTTCGGTACCTTCGAAGTTCATCATCCAGAATACTTGCCGGATATTCTCTGCCAGTTGGCGAAATTTCTCCTCGCTGCTTTGTAAGGCCTGCTCGGCTTGCTTACGGTCCGTGATGTCCTTGCTGGTGCCGACGAGTCCCAGGAATTCGCCACTCGCAGAAAAACGCGGCGCCGCAACCGACTCCACCCATCTCCACTCGCCATCGCCACGACGAAAGCGCGCATCTGCCATGAAAGGCGAATGTTGTTTCAATGCGCACTGGAATGGTTCGGCGAACTCGGACACATCGTCCGGATGAAGCACGGACTGCCACGCATCCGGTTCCAGTTGGTCAGCGGAAGCTCCGAAGAATCTCAGGAACGTCCGGTTCATGAAACGCGTCCCCCCCTCCGCGTCGGTCGCCCAGATTCCGATCGGGCAGCTATCAGCCATAATGCGGAAGCGGCCTTCGCTCTCGAGCAACGCCTCCTCAGCTTGCCTGCGCTCGGCGATGTCTACGCCTAGGCCAACGTGCCCAAGAAATTTGCCACCTTTTGAGAAACGTGGCTCCGCGCAAATAAGAAACCACCTCCATTCGCCGTCAGCTCGCTTAACGCGCGCTTCGGTCTTGAGGGGCATATGCTGCATCACCGACCAGTTGGTTCGCTTCAGGAAGTCCTGCATTTCGTCAGGGTGAATCAGCAACTCCCACTTGCGTCCATCCACATGCTCGTGGGCAATCCCGCAGAACTCCCGGAAATTCCGGTTGGTAAACTGAATCCCACCGTCGATGTCCGTAACCCACATCGGCATCGGGCAACCGTCTGCCATGACGTGGAACCGTTCTTCGCTTTCACGCAGCGCTTGCTCGGAATGCTTGCGCTCGGTGATGTCTCGAAAGAACCACACCCGACCCAGGTAGTGGTCTCCTTCATTCCACAAACTGGCGGAATAACGTTCGAGCGTCCTGCCGTCCTTAAGCTCGGTTTCGAAATGCTTCCTTGAACCAAGATCGGCATAGTCCCTCCGGGCGCGCTTCATGAATTCGTCAGGATATTTCACACGTTCCCGGAGTGCCATCAAGAGCGGTTGCTCCGGTGCGCAGGATGTGAAATCGATTGGTCGAGCCTGCGCCTCGATGGTTGAAGCATGAATCTGCCAAACGTCGAGAAACTTTTCATTGTTGGATACAATGGTGCCTTTGTCGTTCACAACGACGATTCCGTCGAGCGAGACCTCCTGTATCGTGCGAATCAGCGAGTGCTGGAACTGGCGCTCGTTCTCGGCTTGCCTGCGGTCGGTAATGTCCGCTCTGAGACCGATGTGCCCACAGTATTCACCGTCAGGCGAAAACCGCGGTTCGGCGCGGGTTCCCGCAAGCCGCCACTCGCCGTCGGCACGTCTGACTCGTACTTCCGCACTGAACGACGAGTGTTCTTTCATCGCGCAGTGGAATGCCTCTACATATTCATCCGCATCGTCCGGGTGCAGCAGTACGCGCCACTTGCCCGCTCGCGCCTCCTCGCAGGTCATCCCGGAAAACTCCCGGTATGCGCGGTTAATGAACTCAATATTCCCCTCCGCGTCGGTCACCCACATCATCGACGGGGTACAATCCGCCATACTGCGGAAACGCTCTTCACTTTCGCGCAGCTTTTCTTCCGCATGCTTGCGCTCGCTGATATCTTCCGCATGGACCACGGTACATAGCGGAACTCCCTCGGCCGTTCTTAGCAGCGCAAGCCTCACATGGCACCAGACCAGCTTTCCTGTTCGATGAAAATAGCGCCTTTCTCCTTCCGCGATGGCGATCTCACCACTCCATAATTTCGCTTTCCTTTCGGACGCGGCGGGGAGGTCGTCAGGATGGGTCAATTCCGGCCAGGGCTTCTCAAGCAGTTCCTGTCGGGGATATCCAAGCATCTGGCAAAACGCCCCATTCACCTGGATGAATCGCCCATCTTGCGCAGCCAGGCAAATGCCTACGGGTGCATGCTCGAAGACCTCCTGGAATCGCTCTTCGCTCTCGCGAAGTTGTCGCTCAAACTGCTTGCGGGCCGTCACATCGCGGACAGTGGCCGAGATGGAGACCACATCCCCCGCGGCATTTCTGATCGGCGATGCCGTAATCGATACGTCAATTCTCGATTCGTCCTTGCGAACACAAACGCTCTCGAACTGCGAAAGAGTGATCCCCTGAGTTACCTGACCGAGACAATGCTCTACGTCTTCCAGTCGGTCCGGGGCCACCAGCATCGCCGCAGGATTCCCAATCACATCGGCGGCCGAAAAACCGAAGAGGCGACTCGCACCGCTGTTCCAGGTCGTGATGACTCCCGCTGGGGTACAGGCGATAATCCCGTCGTCGGACGATTCCACGATAGACGCCAGTAAAGCCTGTGCCTGTTCCGCCTCATGGCGCGTCGTGTCGTCTCTGATGATTGAAGTGATGGCTACAACTTTGCCGGCGGAGTCCTTGATCGGGAAGCCGGTAACCGTTACGTGAACTTGCCGTCCGTCTGCACGTTGGCACACTCCCTGGTAGTTCGATAACGGCTTGCCCTTTGATACGTGTTCGAGGCAACGGGCCATGTTTGAGTGGCGATCCGGAGGAATGAAGGTAAAAGCATGCTGTCCGATCGCCTGCTCCGCAGTGAAACCGAGAAGTGTTTCCGCTCCACGGTTCCAGGTGAGCAGAATACCCGATGGACTCGTGGAGACGATTGCGTCTTCGGAGCACTCTACAATCGCTGCGAGGAAAGCTCGCGCCTGCTCGACGCCCCGTCGCTCGGACACGTCATGCTTGATGGCGATGTATCCGGTCGTTCCGCCTTCAGAGTTGCGCACCGGTGCGATCCGCATCGACTCTTCATAGAGTGTGCCATCCTTGCGACGATTGGTCAGCTCTCCATCCCAGACCCTGCCCGACAGGATCGTGCTCCACATCTCCTTGTAGAAGGGCTCCGGATGGCGCTCTGATTTGAGGATGCGCGGATTCTGTCCGACGGCTTCCTCTCTGGCGTACCCCGTCATCGCCGTGAACGCAGGATTGACATACTGAATGAGGCCGTTCGTGCCGGTTATGACAACGCCATCAGCGGCCTGCTCCACAGCCGCAAACAGAGAGCTATGGTCGACAATATCAACGCTCTGCGATGGAGAGGCACAAACATCCGTTAAGTCGTTCTTCACGCCGGCCCTTTCCACTGGTAAAACACCGAGCGCAAGTAGCGTTTTGATTCCAGCTCGGGACAGAGCCCGGAGATGGACTCGGTCGAACCTATAAGCAGGGCGCCATCTTTTGCCAGATACTTGGCGAGGTTCCGGAATAGTTGGGATTTGTCCGCCTCAGTGAAGTAGATAGCTACATTGCGGCAGAATATGATGTCAAATTGGTTTGGAAAGGAAAACGGTTCCAGCAGATTCATGGTGCGGAACGTGGCCATGGCGCGAATTTCGTCGCGCACCTTCCATCGATCCCCGGATACCATGAAATGCCGGGCGAGGGTCTCCGGCGGCAAGCCCCGCTCCAGATCATGACGATTGTATTCGCCGTAGCTTGCCTGGGCCACGACCTTGTTGGAAATGTCAGTACCCAGAATGCGAATGTCGAACCGAGCGAGGTCCCCAAGCAGTTCTTTCAGAACGATTGCCGTGCTATACGCCTCCTGGCCGGTAGAACAGGCGGCGCTCCAAATGCGGATGGGGATCCGTGCGCTATTCCCGCTCCGCCTGTCGATCAGTTCGGGAATCAGCTTGTGCCGAAGCAGATCAAACGGAGAGGTATCTCGAAAGAATGAGGTCTCGTTGGTCGTGATGGCTTCAATGATTTTTCCGCGAAGCTTGCTGCTCGCGTCTGCCCGAGCTTTGTAGAAGAGTTCGGAAAAACTGGCCGCACCGGCTTCGAGAAGCAGCCCGCCCAGGCGCGTCTCCACCAGGTATCCCTTGGAGTCGTCCAGGTGAATTCCGCAGATCTCCTGTATGTAACGGGACCACACGGGCATTTCTTCGCGCGTAATTGCAATGCTCATCCCCGCCCCCCTCTGACTGCGGCGGTAATCCGGCTGGCGATCGATTCGAGCGGCAGCACAACATCCGTGACACCGGCGTCCACCGCGGATTTCGGCATGCCATAGACGACGCAACTCGCCTCATCCTGCGCAATCACAAAGCAGCCGTGACGTTTGAGGAGCCGCAAACCCAGCGTGCCGTCGTTACCCATACCGGTGAGAATCACAGCCATCGCGCGCCCCGGGAACCAATCGGCAACCGAACGGAACAGGTAGTCGACGGCCGGACGGCAGTTATTTTCAGGAGGATCGTCTCTCATCTCCAGAACCGGCCGGTTTTCCGAACCTGCTCCCAATCGCATCTGCCGTCCTCCAGGCGCAATGTAAACCGTGTTGGGCAATGGAGACTCGCCGTCGATCGCTTCCCGGACGCGCAATGCACATTTTGTGGCCAGGCTCTCGGCCAGCGACTTGGTAAAAATCGGTGGCATATGCTGCACCACCAGGATGGGCACGCCGATATCTCCAGGAATTGCCGGCAGCAACTGCGCCAAAGCCAGGGGCCCGCCGGTGGATACACCGATAAGAACCATCTCCGGCTTCATCGGATTCGACAGCCGTTGCATGCGCACGGCGATCCCGTTGAGGTTCGACTCCGATGCGACACGAGCGGAGGGGACAATCGGCGTCACGGCATCGGGCCTTGCCGGAATGGATTGGCCACGAAGGATCGACCGTATCTCCAGGCGATGCGCCACGGCGCGCACTCGTGGGGCCAATTCGCGCAGCAGCGCCGCGCGCCCCTTTTCCGGGGTCTCGGCCTCCGGCTTGGTTATGAAATCGAAGGCGCCCTTCTCTAAGGCACGCATGGTGAGTTCGCCGCCACGCCGCGAGAGCGCGCTCACCACGATGACTTCTACCTCCGGCCTACCGTTCTGGACAAGCGCATCCAGTACCGCGAGACCGTCCATCTCCGGCATCTCGATGTCGAGTGTGAGAAGGTCAGGCTTCAACTCCCGAACCTTCTGGATTGCGATCTTGCCGTTGGTTGCGCTACCCACCACCTCGACCCCGGGAAGCGAAGCCAGAACATCCGCAAGAAGCCGCCGGAAGAGGATCGCATCGTCGGCGACTAGAACCCTCACGGTTAGCCTCGCAATTCTTCATTGGTCTGTAAGTGCCCGATGCGCTCGTCGGTGCCGAGAACGGCGGCAAGATCGAGCAGCGCCGCCAGACGCTCGCCACTGCGAAAGACTCCAAGCAGCTTCTGCATCTGGATGCCATGCAGATTCGGAGGCGCCGGCTCGAGAGCGTCCGGGCCTAATGCAATGGCATCCGCAACCCGGTCCACCAACAAGCCGACAGGCTCACCCTTCCAGTCGGCGATCAGGATGCGACTCTCCGGGCCGACTTCCACCCTGCCAACACCGAGCCTGACGCATAAGTCGATCACCGTGATAATCCTGCCGCGCAAATTGCGGATACCGGCCACAAAGTCGGGTGCGTGGCGAACAGGTGTGAGTTCGCCCACCATCACCACTTCCTGAACCAGGGTGGCATCGATACCGAAGATACAGTCGTCGCCCCCCAGCTGAAATGTTGCTATCAGCAGATCCTCTTCGACTTCGGTAATGGAAACACTGCTTGCCATGTCAACTCCTTCACACTCTGAACTGCGCTACCTGGGCGCCGAGTTGTTCCGCCAGCTTGGACAGGTCAACCGCACTCGCCTGCACGTGCTCACCACCCTGGCGGATTTCAGCCACTGCTGTGTTGACACCGGCAATGTCCTGCGCGATGCTCTTCGATACCTGCGCGGTGTGGGATACACGCTCATTGGCATCCCGCACCCCGTTGGAAGCTTGCGCGATGTTGCTCGCCACATCCCTGGTCACTGTCGCCTGTTCTTCAATGGCGGCGGCAATGCTGGTCACGATAGTACCCACATCCCTGATCACGGTGGTGATTTGTCCGATGTCGGTAATCGCGGAGCCCGTCGAATTCTGTATCCCGGCAATCCGCACCTTGATGTCCTCGGTGGCCTCGGCCGTTTGCTTGGCCAGTTCCTTGATCTCGTTGGCTACAACAGCAAAGCCCTTGCCCGCTGTTCCCGCCCGCGCTGCTTCGATGGTCGCGTTCAACGCCAGCAGGTTGGTCTGTGCCGAGATATTGGTGATCGTCTCTGTCACGTGACCGATCTCCTGCGCCGCCTGTCCCAACTTCTGCATCTGTTCGGTGATGGTTCGTGCCTGGCCGGTGGCTTGCTCGCTGATCAAATGCGCTCGTGCCGTATTTGCGGAAATATCGCCCACGGTAGCACTCATCTCTTCCGTCGCGCTGGCCACAGACGCCAGGCTGCCGGAGGACTGTTCCATGCCTGCGGCAATCGACAGGGTGTTGGCGCTCGCCTCTTCGGCTGCCACCGCTACTCCATTGGCTTTGTCAGACATTGAGGCAGTGCCTTCTGCAGTCTGCTTTGAAATGGCAGTGAGCTCCGTAGCCGCGGCGGCAAGCGTCTGCACCCCAACAGCAATGCCACTCAGCAACTTGCGCAGATTGTTCTTCATCGTATTCAGGGCTGCGGCCGCTTCCCCAATTTCGTCTTCGGACTCCACGATCAGATCGGCTGCGGAGAGATCGCTGTTCGCAATGCTGTGGGCCAGTTCGACGGATTTGCGGAGAGGCCTGATCACGAGCTTGCGAATCACCAGGAATATGGTTCCCGCAGATGCGAGAAGGGTCAGGAAGCTCAGCATGAACGTTGCAATTGAATTTGATCTGGCCGTCGAAACCAACTGATCCGTCGAGGCGGTCACTGCAAATGCTCCGCGCAGGTCCCCGACCTTCATTCCCTCCTTGACGTTTCCAAATGGATCCTTCGCTCCCACAGGATCGCCGTGGCAAACTAGACAATCCTGCGTCAGGCGAACCGGCTGGGCATAGCGCATCACTTCCCTGCCGTCGACCGACTCCCGTTCCGAGAATTCTTTCAGTGCGGGATCATTTTGAAACATCTCCAGGGCGCGGCGCTCAAAGCTGTCGGGCTGGTTCTTGGGATTGCGGGGCGTGAGCGATGGCGTACGAAACGTCATGTCGTTCTTGTCCGCATAACTCTGGGCCACTCGCCAGGCCGCAACCACGGGGACCTGGCTGAGATCCCTGAACTTCCCGTCAGGCACAAGCGTGGTGAGGTTATTAGATAACCATGTCTGCGTGGCGGTCGCCATGCCCGTAATCTGGCGAACCTTGTCGCGAAAGGCTTCTTCGGCCTGGCGGTTGATGCGGTACTGGGTAATCGAGAAACTGATCAGCGAAGTTATCGCCAGAACAATCACGATCATCCCTACGATCTTTCCGGATAGCTTGAAGTGTTTGAACATGCCCTTCCTCAATTCCCTACTGGGACGTGATGACGCTCTCCTATTCGGAGAATCGAATATGTCCTGTTGCCTCACACCCTGAACTGCGCTACCTGGGCGCCGAGTTGTTCCGCCAGCTTGGACAGGTCGACCGCGCTGGCCTGCACGTGCTCGCCGCCTTGGCGGATGTCGGCCACCGATGCGTTGACGCCCGCGATGTCCTGCGCAATGCTCTTCGATACCTGTGCCGTGTGAGAGACGCGCTCATTGGCATCCCTCACCCCGCTCGAAGCCTGTGCGATATTACCCGCAACGTCCCTTGTCACCGTTGCCTGCTCTTCAATGGCGGCGGCAATACTGGTCACGATGGTGCCCACATCCCTGATCACGGTGGTAATTTGCCCAATGTCGGTGATCGCCGAACCGGTTGAGTTTTGTATCGCGGCAATGCGCACTTTGATGTCTTCGGTGGCCTCGGCCGTTTGCTTGGCCAGTTCCTTGATCTCGTTGGCGACAACGGCAAAGCCCTTGCCTGCCGTTCCCGCACGTGCCGCTTCGATGGTTGCGTTCAGCGCCAGCAGATTGGTCTGTGCCGAGATATTGGTGATAGTCTCCGTCACGTGACCGATCTCCTGCGCCGCCTGCCCTAGCTTCTGCATCTGTTCGGTGATGATCTGCGCCTGGCCGGTAGCCTGCTCGCTGATGGTCCGCGCCCTGGCTGTATTGGCGGAAATATCGCCCACGGTGGCGCTCATCTCTTCCGTCGCGCTGGCCACAGATGCCAGGCTGCCGGAGGATTGCTCCATGCCCGAGGCGATCGACAGCGTGTTGGCGCTCGCCTCTTCGGCTGCCACCGCTACCCCATTGGCTCTGTCAGACATGGAGGCAGTCCCTGCCGCTGTTTGCTTTGAAACGGCGGAGAGCTCAGTGGCAGCGGCGGCAAGGGTCTGAATTCCGCTGGCGATGCCCGTTAGCAACTTGCGCAGGCTTTCGGTCATGGCTTGGGAAGCCGTCGCCAGTTCTCCCAATTCGTCCGGTCTGGAAAGCAGCGTGTCGGGCAGTTTCGCTCCGCTCAGGTCGCCGCTGGCAATCGCCTTCAGGCGCTCTACCACCGGAGTCAGTGCGCCGACAATCCTGCCACTGAAGATGAATGCAATTCCAATGCCGGATCCCAGTGCGAGCAGCGAGGAGATTACCAGCACCCACTGCGACTGCCTCTGGCTTTGGGCGAGGTTTTCGACATCCTCTGCCATGAGAGTCTTTATGTTGTCCGTAAACCCATAGGCGAGGTCCCTAACAACCACTCCGTGTGGTTCGACAGTTTTTACCAGTTCGTCGTCAAGGGGTCCGATACGTTTCTGACCTCCAGCAAGAACTGCATTGACCAGGTCCATCTGGTCCTTCTGAAGGAGCGGCAATTCGGTTGCCAGCTTTGCGATCCGGTCTTTGTTCTCCTGCAAAACGAAACTCTTGCTTAATCTGGGCAGGTCAGCAAAGCTCGAGTTGATCGCGGCCCAGTCTTCTGCCACTTTCTTGTCGTAGCCCCTTGCTTGTTCCATTTTCCCGGTGGCGACAAAAAGAAATGCCTGTCGGACATCGGATCTCGCCTTCATCAGGTTGAGTTCCACACCATCCCCCATCACCAGATCAGGGAGCCGGTTCTCCTTTATGCGGTCTAGCTTCTGAGTGACGTCAGACGCTTTCCAAAACACTACCGTTGACGAAATAAACACCAGGCCCAGGACAACGGAAAAAGCCAGCACCAGTTGCGAACGAATCTTCAGCTTCATCGGGATCTTCTCTCTTTCGTGCTTCGTGTTGGACGCATCTCGAAACCCTTCATGTGTTGCGGCAAGCCATCAGGCCGCCGCATAGCTGCCAGTGGATGCGACCGATTCCGGTGCGGCTCTTCCCAAATACTCCCGCAGCCGTTCCAGCAACTGTTCGCGGTCAAGCTTCGTCTGATAGTCGTTGATGCCCGCCGCTTTCCCCCGGGCGATATCCTCATCGCCGGCAAGCGAGGTAAGAGCCACAATGGGCAGGTGTTCGGTCCGTTTGTCGGCACGGATGCGCCGCGCCAGCCCCAGCCCATCCAGGCGCGGCATTTCGATGTCCGTCACCACGGCCCGCACTTTATCAAGGTTCTTGAGAAGCAACTCCCAGGCAGCTTCGCCGTCCGGCGCAGCCAGCACGGGATAGCCATCTTCGCTTAGAAAGCGTGTAACCTGGGCCCGAAAGAAATCGGAATCCTCGGCCAGCAGCACCGCTGACTCCGGTGCGTTTGCCGAGCGCGGCTGCGCAACGGATTGCTCTGCGGCCCATTCCGGCCAAGCCGCGTCCACCAGCTCGTAAAGATCGACAACGAGCGCCGTGCGGTTGTTAATGATGGTGGAACCGGCCACTCCCTTTTGGCGGTGAGTCGTCTGATCGATCTGAGCCCCGGTTTCAATTACGTCCACAGGCATGGCGCCGAGCAAGCCGACCTCGTGGCCACGAATGTTGGCGATCATCACTGCCAATTCCTTGCTGTCGCCAATCGGCTCGACCTGGGCCGCGTCAGAAAGTGTGACCAGCGGCAGGATTCCGCCGTGGTATTGCATGGTCCGTCGTCCGCCGATCGTCTCCACTCGTTTGGGTGCGATTTTTTCGATGCGCGCCACCGTATCGAGAGGGAGAGCGCAAAGCACATCCGGAGCATTATGAAACAGAACCAGCGAATGGCTGTCGGTGAACTGCTCTTCAGCATCGGCGGAACGCTCTTGAGCGCGCGTCATGCGAGTAATCGCATCCAGGTTTGCCTTGGCCCCCAGCCCGGCGACATCCAGGATAAGAGCCACCGAGCCGTCCCCCAGGATCGTGGCGCCGGCATACTCTTCCAGCCCCTTGAGGTGCGAGCCCAGCGGCTTGACGACAATCTCCTCGGTGTCATGAAAACTGCCTACCACCAGTCCGTAGGTTTGCGTGCCTGTGTTGACCACCACGATCTCCAGGGCACCCCCGCTATGACGGCGGTCGCCGGGTTTGCGCCCATGAACCGGGCCTGCGGGTTTTTCTTCTGGTTGTTCTTCGCCGGGAGCGGGAAGACGCGGCGAGCGACGGTCGGCGAGCCGGGTACGGCGATCAACCTCGCTCTTGCCGGCATTCGCGTCAACATACGTGGGCACCACTCCAAGCAAATCCGCAAAGCGGACCAGGGGGATCAGGCGGTCGCGAAGAAGCAGAACCTCAGCGTCTCCCACGATCTCGATCCGTGTCTTGGCCTGTCCTGGCAGCACGTGGCGCATTTCCTCCACATTGATCTGCGGAATGGCGAACCGCTCGCCCTCGACCGAGACGATCAACGACGGAATGATGGCCAGCGTCAGCGGCAGCTTGATGCGAAAGGTTGTGCCCTTTCCGAGGGTTGAAATGATCTCCACCTTGCCGCCCAGACGATCCAGGTTGGTCTTCACCACGTCCATGCCCACCCCGCGTCCGGAGATGTCGCTTACTTCCGTGTTGGTGGACAATCCGGGAAGGAATATCAACGACATCTTGTCTTTCGCGGTCATTCCCTCCAGCTTCTCGGCCGTGATCAATCCTTTGGTTAAAGCGACCTTGCCGATGCGCTCCGGGTCGATGCCCTTGCCATCGTCGACAATCTCCACCACTACCTGGCCGGCTTCGTGACGGGCATCGATGCTGAGCAGACCTTGGCGCCCCTTGCCGGCGCGGAGTCGATCTTCGGGCGGTTCGATGCCATGATCGACGGCATTGCGCACCATATGCGTCAAGGGATCGGAAAGGGACTCGATCAGGCTCCTGTCCAAAGCAACATCCTTGCCGCGAATCTCCAGCTGGATGTCCTTTTTGAGGGACGCAGCAAGGTCGCGCACCAGCCGTGGAAATTTGCCAAACACATTGCCGATCGGCTGAAGCCGAGTCTGCATTACGACATCCTGCAACTCGGACGTGATCTGGTTGATCCGCTGGTCGGCGGCCTTCAGGGCACGGGGATTCTTCTGGGCGATGGAGGCGCGGAGCTGGTTGCGACCCAGTACCAGCTCCCCGGCCAGGTTCATCAACATCTCCAGCGTTGCCACATTGACTCGGATACTGTCTTCGACCACCGCTGCCGGGGAGGCGGGAACCGAGCCTGCAATGGGTTTCATAGCTGCAGTGCCTGGAGCGGCAGCCCCGGGTGCTTGAGCCACGACCCCGAACTGAGAAACAGGAACGTCACTCCGGACTGCCGGTTGCGCAATCGCTGCAGGAGACTTCGGCGCCTGCTGGACAACCGTCGCCATGGGTGCGGTTCTATCGGGCGCACTCCCATCCGGCACGGAGAGCAGTTTGACTTTGTCCCGGTTATGCGGAAACAGAAAATCGATATCGTCAGGCTTGAAGATTGTGGCCAGAATCAAACGCAGTGGCAACCGGTGTCCAATAGCATCGTTCAGCGTGCCTACTGCCTCGAAATCTACTTCGCAATCTACAATCTGCCCGGCCGCAAACAAAGTGCGAAAAACTTCCAGCACCGTCTGGCCGCGGCGCTCAATATCCTGAATCAGGTCGTATTCTGCCCAGTACAAATAATTACCGGACTCCTTCGACCGCTCATAATCGAACTTCGACATCACGAACGGGTGGCCTCCCCCTTCCCGCTCGAGCGTGACCGTTTCTGTCAGGGATGCCTTTTTCTCCTGCGGCAGGAAAGAGGACGCCAGGCCGGTCAGGTTCACGACCAGCTCATCGATATCTGCGTTCGCGCTTTCTTGAGGGTGGTTGATCATCTCGCGCAGGCGATCAAAGGCAGCCAGGAGAAGGTTCGTGATCTCGGCATTGGGGGGCATCTTCTTCGACCGGATCATGTCCAGCACGGTCTCCGCCCTGTGCGCCAGCTCCTTGACCTTGGTCAGGCCAAAGTAGCCGCTCGCGCCCTTGATGGAATGGGCCGCGCGGAATACCTTGTTCACCAGCTCCGCATCAATGTTCGCTCCATCCTCTTCAACGGCCAGTAAGTCGGTCTCGATCGTGGTGAGGTGCTCTCGTGACTCATTGATGAATTCCGCCAGCAGTTCATCATCCAAACCCACATTGACATCCGTGTCCATGCTCAATCTCCTAAGACGTTCTTGCGCTCACATTGAGGCGTGCCGTCAACCGCATGCTCTGCAGCAGACGGAAGATGTCAGGGCTGACATTCGTCACCTGGACCCGGCCTCCATCAGGAGCAAGACTGTTAGCCGCCGCGATGAGCAGGCCCATGCCGCTGGAGTCAAGCATCGCGGCATCCTTCAAATCGAATACCATTTCGCGCGCGCCCTTGCTCAACATGCCCTTAAGCTCGGCTTGCAGATCCGGAACCAGGATCGCGGTCAAGTCGCCCTTAAGCCTTACCAGGCACTGCGTGTCCTTCTGTTCAACAACGTATGCCGCCATTCGAATCGTCCTTTCCTGAACGCTTCTTCTTGCTTATCCAGAGCGTGATCTGGTTTCCGCGGCGATTGAAGCAAACGCGCTCGGCGTACAACGCGTAAAACTGCAATCCGCGGCCGGAGGATCTGGTTGTATCCGCTTTCTTCCGACATGCTTCTCGCCATTCAAACCCCGGGCCTTCGTCGCATACTTCTAAGTGAATCCACCGCCGCCCAAGCCAAAGACGAACAACAATTGACTTATCGGCAGCGTACTGATTGCCATGAATTACGGCGTTGTTCAAGCACTCACGCGCTAAGAGTTCCACTGGAAAACAAAGCTCTGACAGGCCATTCGCGTTCAGCAACTCGCGGATCCTCAGGCCGAGCGACTCCACTTCATCCATGCACGACGGGATTCTCTGGCAGATCGAAGTTGGCGCGCGTTGATCGGAAGATTTCACCTTTCCACCCCCATGATCAGCAGATCGTCCGCAGGGCTCCGCTCGAACATCACATCCTCCAACACTGCGGGCACCAAGTCCCGGAGGGGCAAAGTCCGACCCGAAAGGCATGCACTGGCCAGCCGTTGCAGGCCTTTTTCGTAGGAGGAGCTGCCTTCGATCAACCCGTCTGTATATAGGAAGAGCCGGTCTCCCGGGCACAAAGTCAATTCGGCAACGCCAAAGACCGCATCGGCGAACGCACCTACCACGTCCCCTTCCTGACGCAGGATGACCGGCCTTGTGCCATTGACGCGAAGGACAATTGCGGGTGGATGTCCGGCACTCACCAGAGAAAGGTGGCCGGTGCGATGGTTGAGCCGGGCATAGATCAAAGTGAAAAACGCGCCGGAAGGAAGGAACCGGCGCAGAGAGCTATTCATCGCGCGTACCACTTCAACGGGCAGGTTCAGCGGGCTGGCGTATTCCGACGCTAATGCCTTCAGCGATGCGGTCCAGAGAGAGGCCGCAAGGTCGTGCCCACTGGCATCTGCAACCAGGTAGTCCACAACATCTTGTCCCGCCGGGATTACATCGTAGAAGTCTCCGCCCGCGGTAAGTATCTGACGGATGGACGCATGGAAACGCGCCGCCGGGAAGTCCTTCGAAAGAGGCATCAAGGTCTGTTGTGCGCTCGCCAACTGCTGCAATCGGTCCGCCTGGAGTTCGGCCAAACGCTCATAGGCATGCTTGAGCCGCAGATGCGTCCTTACCCTGGCGATGACCTCCGCTCCGACGATAGGCTTGGTGATGTAATCGACTCCCCCAATTTCAAACCCCGTAACTTTTGTAGCCGTGTCTTCATCAGCCGAAATGAATAGGATTGGAGCGGCAGAGAAGGTGTCCGCATTATTCAATGATCGACAGACATCGAATCCAGATCCGTCCGGCAGGTTGATGTCCAGGAGAATCAAATCGGGATGCTGCTCCCGAATTCCCCGCAACGCTCCTTCCACGTCTCCGGCGCTTGCCGTGCGGAAGCCCGCCCGTTTCAGAAATCCTTCAATTGTCCTAACGATGCTCGCATCGTCGTCGACGACAAAAACCAATGGAGAGACATCCCGATCAGGCATGAAAACAATCCCCTATCTCTCAAGATCGGCAAAATTACTCCTTCCAAGAGTTGCTTCAGTTCCTTTCCTTCGTTGGATCACCGCGAGGATTTTAAAGAACGAATGGATTTGTCCAGGAAGGGCGAACGCCTACAGGAAACGCCCGTCGTAGCAACGTCCCTGCTTGTTCCTTCGACTTTGCTCCTTAAAACAGCCCCGGCATAGTTCGAAAAAAGGGACAAACGCGAGAATGACTCCCTTACGTTCCAATACGGAGCAATGCCATTTGGCAAATTCGAAATAGATTTCAGGGGTAACGCGGAATGCGAACTGAAGCGCCGAATAGGGTTCGGTAGAGTGCAGACCGCGCGTGCGGTGCTGAAATGGGGCCCTGATCCCGCGATTCAGCGCCGATCATCAAGGACCATGCGGTCCATCCAAGTGAGTGCACCGATGCAGGGAATCATCGAAGGAGTCATTGCCGCCAACACCTATCAGACTAATCAGATTCAATTACAAATGGAGTTCGGTGCAATTTCGCCGTAGGTCGATAGCGCCATTCCATTGGGACTCCGAATTGCCTTGCGAAATTCGCGGTGGTCGACGATCATTCAGTCCAGTCAAGTCGTCCGAGGCGCAATCCTCTTCTTGTGTGCTCTACTCAGTCGAGTAGCGAATTTCGAGTGTGCGAATGCGATAGCAGGAGTACAACAGAACTAAGGCAATCAACCCCAGCAGTCCTGCGGTAGCCACCCATCCGGGTACTGCTTCGGTTTCTACCGTCAGCAGCGCAAAGATCCCTTCAGCGCCAACGGTTACCGGCATCAGGTGGCGGAGATACGAAGCCACGCTGATCTTCTGAAGCAGCGACGGAAGCACAGGGTTGATTGTCTCCCATCCCAGCACCAGCATTGCGGCCGGCGTCGGGTTCCTGAACATCATGCTCAACAGGAGAAACACCGCGCCATATCCAAGACAGGCGAGCACGATGATAAGCAGGTAAGCCTCCAGTTGTCCCATGCCGGGCCCATCGAAAATGTAATCACGGCCAGCCGCACCAAAGCCGACATATATCAGCGCGAAATCAGAAACGACGGCGCTTCCAAACAGGAATACGGCACTGATAGACCCAGCCGCAAATTTTGCCAGCAGCAGGACCTCGCGCCGCACTGGAGAGAGCAGGTAGAAGTGCAGGCTGCGCTCAATCATCTCTCCGCGAATCAGTCGCGAGAAAATCCCCAGGCACCCGAAGAAAACTCCCAGCCGGATGTAATAAAGCTGGATGATGCCCGCCAGAATATTTGTGTCCTCGCTCATTTGAAAGGAAGGATGTTTATCCACCAACAAGTGAAAAATAAGGATGACGGTTGGAATGAAGGCGAGGCAATAGATCCAGGTCGCCTTCCACGAGAAGAGGTTCCGTCTTAATTCAATGCGCGTCAAACGCTGCGCCTGCATCCACCACAAGCCCCACGGCTGTTTGGCCAACTCGCGCGCGCGGTCGCCTAATTGCATATCAGTCATGATGGGCTCCCATCCTTGCCAATCAGATATTCGTAAATAGCATTGGCATCATCGTCCGCCGGAGCAACCGCATCAATCTTCACCAACCCATCCGCCGCAATTCCGTTGAGCATCGAATAGAACTGGTCAATATCCGCGGTGCGCAGGAAGACACCTTTCCCATCCGCATGCAATCTGGCTTCGACGCAGTGATTGATGGCGAACATCTTCGAAGCCAGCACTTCGGGCCGGTCGCAGCGAATCAGCACCTGCATTGGCTTCTCGTGCACTTCCTGCCGTACCTGGTGAATATTTCCTTCCGCGATCAGGTATCCACCGGTTATCAGGATCACTCGATCGGAGATGCGGTCAACCTCGTCGAGAATATGGCTTGAGATCAGTACATGCATTCCCTGTCGGCTCAGTTCTTCAAACAGCCCAATCGATTCCGCCCGCGCCATTGGATCCAGTCCGTTCAGCGGCTCGTCAAGCACCAACACCCGCGGGTGATGAGCAATCGCCTGCGCCAGCCTGATCTTCTGCCGCATACCCTTGCTGTAGCCGGCAATCTTTCGCCATGCTGCATCGCCAAGCTGCACTCGTTCGATGGCCTGTTGCGCCAGATCCACGGCCATGGCCTCCTCCATCCCATGGAGCATCAGACCGTCCAGTACAAACTGCCATCCGGTCAGTCCTCGCGGGAAAAAATCGAACTGCGTGCAATACCCCAAAATGCTGAACAGTTCCGTCTGGTCCGCCGGTGTCAGTCCGAGAACCGAGATGTGCCCGTTCGAAGGCTGAACCAATCCCGTCATGAGGTTCATGATCGTGGTCTTGCCTGCGCCGTTCGGTCCTACCAGCGTCGTGATTCCAGGTGGAATCGACAGCGAAATCCGGTTCACTCCCAGAACCTCACCGTAGAACTTCGACACATCTTCGAAAATGATCCTGTCATTCATCCCCGGACCACCTCGCGCGCCCTGATCCGCTTGTTCAGCATCCCCACGCACACAAGCGCGGCCAGCGAAAGCATCACCGCAATAGCCAGTGTCGGCACTGAAAACCTATCGCCGAATGACTCCGGAGCGCCAAGCAGTCTTTGCCACAAGTTCGACATCATGACCGGAACGTTCAGCAGCAGTCCCCACTTTGTGCGCAGCACCGCGCTTACAATCGCTCCTATGCCCGCCGGCACAAAGACGGCCGCAAAGATGACGCCCGTCGCCACCACCCTCCACTTCACCCATGAAGACAGCGCGAGGCCAAGAATCGAGAGAAAGGCAATCCAGATCAACGATCCAGCCAGCAATCCGAACGCGATTTGCAGATTACTCATTGCCCACGGTTGAGGAGAAGAGTAGCCCTGGAAGACGAAGAGCAGCAGGCACGGCAGCCATGTCACCAGCGACAGCGACCCGAACAGCGCAATAAATTTGCCCAACACATAACCGAATCGCGAAATCGGATGACTCAGCAGAATTGGCAGAGCATTATCCGCCAGGTCGAGCGTAATCATCCGTGGAGCAATCCACGAAGCCAGCACCAGTGCGAGCCATGATTGAGTCTGCTGGATTCTCAGGAAGAATCGCGCATCGATCGCCAGCTCCTGCCCGCGGATTCCAACCAGGGCCTTCGCAATAGGGTTATTGACAAGGTAGATCACCACCAGAGTCGCGATGCAGGGAAGCAGACTGAAAATGAAAAGCCCCACTGTGATCTTCGATGACCATGCCTCGTCGAATGCATAGCGAGCCAGCACCAGCACCCGTGTCCATACCGGCGTTACGGTGCCGGTATACGCCGTGTAATTGCGCTTATAGACGGCCATTCGAAGCCCCTCTCAGCGGGTTCGGGCTCTGCGCGTTCGAGCCCTGCTCTTTCACGCCCTGCGCTGTGACGCCCTGCTCGTTGTCCATCGCCCGCAGAAAAATGTCTTCGAGAGAATCGCGCCGCTGATTCATGCGCCGAATCTGCACACCCTGTTCCGCGGCAATCACATAAAGATCGCGCGCTTCAATATTGTCCGGAATGACAAGCTTGATTCGACCTCCCGGGAAGATTGCGCATTCGCAGCCGAGACCGCGGATGCTCACCGAAAAGCGCTCGGTAGCGCCCACCGTCTCCAGTTCGATGAAGCTTCGATTCGACCGCCGCTCTTCTTCGATGTTGCAGAGCGAAGCAATGCGGCCGTTTTTCAGAATCAGGACTTCATCGCAGGTCTCATCAATGTCCTTCAGCAGATGCGACGAGATAAGCAGCCGGATGCTGCCCTCCTTGCGAATATCCTTGATGAGTTGAATCATGCGTTGGCGGGCAACGGGATCGAGCCCGTTGGTAGGCTCGTCCAGGATCAGCAGCTTCGGCCCGTGCGCCAATGCCTGCGCCAGCTTCACCAGTTGCTTCATTCCCAGCGAATAGGTGTTTACCTTGCGGTAGCGCACCTCGCCCAGTCCCACATAAAACAGCGCCTCATGCGCCCGCTCCAGCGCGAGCCGCGATGGAAGGCCGGACAACTCTGCCATGTAGCGGACGAACCGAACACCGCTCATATTCCCAATGAACGAATCGTTCTCCGGCATGAAGCCAATGCTGCCGCGAATCTGTGCCCTGTCCCTGCGCGCGTCCAGGCCAAACACGCTGGCCTTCCCTTTTGAAGGCAGATGAAACCCCAGCAGTGTATTGATCAGTGTGGATTTCCCCGCGCCATTCGGGCCCAGCAGGCCAATCGCTTGTCCCCGCAACTCTCCTGTCAGGTTATCCAGCACAATCCGGTTCGCGAGCCGGACCTCTACCCCATCAAGATCGATGACGCCCATGTCACTCTCTTACGTTCGCGCCTGCACTCTTGTTCCCCGAGTGGATCAAAGTTTCTAAAGTCAGAAAGTCAAAGCCAAAAAGACGGCTGTCGCTCGCGGCTTCAATGCGGCTTTGTTCTCCCCGCGCGCAAATCACAGTGGGCCTTGCATCCGCCGCCAGTTTGCGGACCGCATTCGCCGTCTCGCCATCCAGTTCACTCAACAGCGGAGTCAACACCGGGCTCAGGTTCTGGTAAGCAACCGCGGAGTAATCTTCATTCGCATCCTTCGGAAGCAGTGCCTTGAACGCCGCCGAATTTGCCAGCGAGTTTCCTGTCGAATAATCCTGCATCGCTTCGTTCAGCAGGGCGCGGCTAGGCGCCACAATCATGTACCCGTTCGCATAGGTGTATTGCGCCACAACATTGCCCGTCACCGTGTCATGGATGGAGTAATAGCGCTGCCCCGCGGCTTCACTCGCCTCAATCGCAATGGAGTGCTTCGCATTGGCACCGGTCTGGTTACGAATTGCCTCAGTCAGCCGCTCCAGCGCCTGTTCAAGGCGGTCCGGGTCGTTCACTTCAATCACCGCCTTCCACGATGGTGTCGGCAGCACCGGCCCATCAAGCGAAAGCAGGAAGTCTCCACCAAGGTTAGCCGCCAGGTCCTCGCGAATGTTGATCTGCAGTTTCTCTTCGAGTTCGCTGAACCCGTTTTGCTTCGAATCCCCGTTTGGAACAGCCATTGCAATCAGATCATCGGCAATGGACTTCGGGTCCTTTGAAAGCGCCGCAACCGCAAACGCCGCATTCGGACTCACAAAGCTGAGCGACCCGATCGGCGCCGGTGCAGCCAGCCACGATGCCACCCCTTGTCTTGCGCCGGAGAATTCCAGGTTAACCCGATTCTCGGGCTGCCCATTTACCTCGCGATGTTCCGCGATCAGGTAGCGCACGTTCTCGATACCACTCTTTTCCACCACTTCGTTGGCGCGCTTCGTCGCGTGCATCTCCTTCGCCCCATCGCCCATCATCTGGTGAAGATCCGCCGCCAGAATAATCCCCGCTCCACGCCCATACGCCGCCGATATGTGTTTGCCGAAATCACTTGTCCCAAAGCCGCTCGCGCCGGCATTCAACTGCGCGTTAATCAGCGCCAGGGTCGCGGTGCTGTTTGAGAAGATTGCCTCATGTTCCCTCACCACCGCATACACGCCGTGATTATCTTTCGTTGCCTTACCGGCTCCGCCGAGCGATGACTGATCCAGCACGGTGATTCCGGGTTTCGCATTCGATGCGGGGAATTGCTGCTTCAACAAATCGTCAAGCCCACCCTGCTTAACATCCGCAACAATCGCGAACCCCGAGTTCTTCGCCTGCCCGCTCCCCACAATCACAACTTCGTCGCCCAGGTACTTGCTCATCTGGTGAATCTTTTCCACCGTCGCATCAAGATCGGCGGCATTGTTTGCATGTCCGCTGTTCCACCACTCCGCGAGAGCCGGGCTCTGCTTCAACTGGTCATGGAACGTCTGGTTTGCCTCGCTCAGAAAATCGCCGAGATTCGGCACACTGATATAGAGCGCGGTATTCGCCGGAACCCGGTCCAGCAAATCGCTGCTATACCTCGGCTGCGGAAATGGTATCTGTTCAATCTTCTGTTGCAGCGTTGAAAACTGCGCCAGCAGCACCAGGTATTTATCGCGATCATGGCTCCATGCAATCTGTTCTGAAACCGGCTCGGGGCTAAGGTTGTCACTGGTCGCCACCTGGTTGCCCGCAGTTGCCACCGTGTCAATGCCCGCATGCAACACGTGCACCGTGCCCTCAAGAACCGCAACCCGCGAGCCCTTCAGTCCCGCATCTACTGAGAAAACAGTTCCTGTCACCGCAACCCGGCAATCGGGCGTCCTCACATATAAATGCCCTGAAGTGCGCTTAGCGGCTTCGACAATCACCGCTCCATTCGCGACCGTGACCGTCATGTCGCGTCCCCTTGCACCCACGCCGACCACACTCCGCTCGTTCACCTCAATCGTCGATCCATCCGTCAACCGCAGCACCGCATGCCCCCCTGCGCTCGTTCTCAGGGTGTCGCCCTCGCCTAATTTCTCCCCCGGCGCAAGCCGGTAATCGCCCGTGTCCGAAATTCGATAGGCCGCCCCGTCAATCGATTGCACCTCGGCGCGCACTCCCGGCGGTACCTGCCAAAACGCCCTGTCGATAAAGAAAAACGTGACCAGAACTACAATCGCGAAAGCCGACGCCCATCCAAAGACCTGTGGGCGCCAGGCAAACACGCGCTGCGGCTTGGGAGCGGACCAATCCAGGACCGCCGTACCTGCTCTTCCGCTGAACCGGCGGCCGCAGTCGCTGCAGTCGCGCAGGTGAGCCTCAATCAGAAGCGAACGCGCTTGCGACAGCCTGCCCGCCCGATACGATCCGAAGAGCCGCTGCACGTCATTGCAACTCGTAATCGCATCAACGCTTGACTCGCTCACCATATCGATCCCCAATCTGTCAGCCACGCGCCGGGCTGACACCGCCACCTGCTCTGCATCCGGCTCACCGGCCTTAAGTACCTCGACCGCGGTTCTCAAACGCATCTCGTCCTGTCTCATCGTTTTCCCCGTTCCAATTCCGATAGTCGTTTCTTCAACCTCGAGCGCGCGTTGTGCAGCGTCACTGCCACGACTGCCTGTGACGTGCCCATCAACGCCGCAATCTCCCGATTCCCGTGCTCTTCAACGTAGCGCAGGATGAACATTTCAGCCGCTCTCGCAGGCAATTCACTGATGGCAATTCGCAACAGCGCACCAAGCTCCCTGCCTGAAGCCTCGGCCTCCGGCGAACTGCCCGCCCCCGCCGCCCTTGAATATTCGGCAGCCTCCAGCGGCTCAGTCTGCGCGCTCTTCCGACGCCTCAGCAAGTCCAGCGCCCCGTTAATGGCCGCTCGATACAGATAGCTGCCGGCATTTGTTACCGGGCCATCCGCTCCCGCGAGCCGCAGGAAAACTGCCTGCGCCACGTCTTCCGCATCCGCCATGTTGCCGGTGATGCGAAAAGCCGCTGTCAGCACCCGCCTGTGATGCTCTCCGAAAAGCAGGGACAGCTCGGTCATTGGAAATGTCGCAGTGCATGCTGCCACGGGAACACCTTCTGAACTGTTCATAGAGATGACGCTTCAACTGGACGATTCTTAATCCACATGAGGGGTTTTACGTTGGCAATCACCAAGACGTTCCATTCAGAAGAACTTTGAGGGACGGAACAGCGTAGGGGGTAATCCCCTTGAGCTGCTCTCAAGTGAGTTCTTAAGTCGCGGGGGGGCGATCAGATTCCAGTTATCGTGATCGAGCAGTTCCCTGTTCTCGACCATCTGTTGGTCCTTAACCGGACCGAAGGACTTGTCTTCTCTTCCCACGTCACCGGAGGCTTCTACTACGCTGGCATCATTCAGCGCCAGATTCTCAAACCGAAAGGCGAAAGAGTTTAAATTGCTGGATTAAGTTGGCACACATTCCGCCACACGTACCGTTCGCTCCTGGACGATACGGGTGCTCCGATTGGTGTTCAGCAAAAACTGATGCGTCACAGCAACGTTACAACGACCATGAACGTGTACGGCAATACATCGCTGAATACGAGTCAACAGGCGAACTCAAAAATTGTTCAGATGGTGATGAAGCGAGAGGCTGATTGAAGACAGGTAGCAGTTTTAGCGTTACGGTGGGTTTTGTGTGGTATGGGATCAGATCAATTGCTGTAAATTATTGATATATTGGCTCCTCAGGTAGCACTCGAACTTGCGACCCTTCGGTTAATGCGCCCAGCTCGGCTCGTGCCGGGCCAATGTGGTGTTGAACTTGACTAGTTCTTAGAAGCCGAATGCACCACACCCGCTCCCGTTTCTGCCAGTTGCTGTAA
>JBEKRU010000034.1:0-50341 GCA_049518435.1 Occallatibacter sp.
CCCGCCGCGCGTCTACAATCAGTAGAGATGTCCGACACACTTTATCTGAGCTTGTGGTATCCCAATCTGCGGTTGGAAGCCCTTGCGAGCAAGTTGACCGCAGTCCTGAGCGAGTTTGCCGCGCACGGCGGCGAAGCCCATGTTTATGCCGCGACGGTCTGGCCCGTGAATTGGACCGAACCGCCCATCTTTCAGCGTGTCTGGGGCCGCGGGCAACACGCATCCGAAGGCGGCGTTGAACCCCGCTTGGCCGTTGAAGAGACGCTCGAGTCCCTGCATGACGACTACGCCTACGAATTCCAAATCGGCTGGAGTCTCTGGGTGCTCGATGCAACCGATACAGGGCCTGACGCCCGCTGGATCCGGGAGCCGCGCCTGGTGCGGGTCACAGGCTACGGGCCGCTATTCGACGACGGCGCTTACGAAGCCGACGGCCACATCCGCATCGATTTCGGCCCCGACGCTCCCTTCCTCGACGAATGGGAAGATGACACCGAGTTGAATGCGATTGCAGCCCGCCATGTGGAGGAAAACATCCGCCAACTCGTTGCGCTGACCACAGCCGTCGAAAAGGCCTCGGGGGCAACCGCGCGCTTACTGTGGAGCGAGTTGGGCGAGAGCCTTGCCCAAAGGCTTGCAGCGCGTTTAGGAGTGGCAAACTGACCCGCGGATTCACCATTGAAAGGCTGCGGACCCTTGTGCTGGCTGCCGGGATCCTGCTGGTGGCGTCGCTGGTTGTGGTTCTCGCCGTTGGCAAATGGAAGCGCCACTTCACCCTTCGCGAAGTCCTCAAGCCGTTGGGAGCGGGTATCACGCTAGAGGAGAATGGCCTCACTTTCTCTCACGCCCTCGGCGAGCACTCGCAATACAAGATTCATGCCTCCAAGGTGGTGGAGCTGAAGGATCAGAAACAGATTCTCCACGACGTCACAATTGAGCTCTACGGCGAAGATGGAAGCCGTGTGGACCGGATTCAGGGCAGCGAGTTTGAGTACGACAAAAAGGGCGGTACGGTGAAGGCCGCCGGTGCCGTAGAAATCACGCTGATGAAGCCTGGCGTTGCGCCCGCGGTCGCACCCAAAGCGACCCCGACGCAGGCGGTCGGAGACAAAGCCAGAAGCGCGTTGGCCGCTGCGGCCGGCACAGCCGCGTCCGGCGAAATTCATGTCGAGACCAGCGGGCTCACCTACGACATGAAAACCGGAATGGCAACCACCAGCCAGCATGTGGATTTTTCCATGGTCCAGGGAAGCGGCAGTTCGACAGGAGCCACATACGACTCGCAGCAAGGGCAACTTGTTCTGGACCAGGCCGTGGTGTTGAACACCTCACGCAATGGCCAGCCAGTCCAGATTCATGCCACGCACGGCGCATTTGAACGCAAAACGGATCTGTGCAATCTTCAAGGGGCTACTGCCGACTACCGGGGAGGGAAAGCGACGGCTGGCTTGGCGAAGATTCTTTTCCGCGATGACGGGTCGGTGGTACGGCTCGATGCATCGGAGGGGTTTACGCTCGTCACGGCGAATAGCGATCATGTTGCGTCGCCAACCGCGGCCATGATCTTCAACGAACATAACCAGCCGCGCAACGGCCATCTTGAGGGCGGTGTAGTAATGGATTCGGTCCGGCAGCAAGGGAACTTGAGCCGCAATGTTCACAGCACCGCGCCAACAATGGAGCTTGCATTCACGCCACAGGGCGAGCTGCGCCACACCCACATGGAGCGGGGTGTGGAGATGCATAGCGAAGAGATCACCCAGGTTCCGGGCAATCCAAAGGTCGCGTTGCGAATCAGCAGGACATGGCGTTCGCCGGTGGCCGATATGGAGTTTCGCGATGCAGGACACGGCCAGGCGGAGCCGGCTTCGGTGCACGGGACTGGGGGTGTGGTCCTCACCGGAGAAAGCCAGCGCAGCAACGGCGCAATTGAGCCTTCAAGGTTGGCGGCCGACGAGGTCACCGGAGAATTCTCATCTCAACCCCGCCCCGCCGCCACCCAGGGCGCGTCCGCCGGGCCTACGGGCGTACAGTTGACGGCGATGATCGGCCTTGGCCATGCGAGCATGCAGGAGACCACCGCAACCGGAACACAGCAGTCCTCAACCGGAGACCGGCTGGAAGTCCATTTCGCTCCGGCGTCGGCTTCCGCAAAGGCCGATGCGAAGAACGCGCCGGGGGGCACATCGCAGATTCAGTCGGCGCTCCTGGATGGTCACGTGGTCCTGACGCAGCAACCGGCGGTGAAGCCCGGAACACAGAGTGCCGACGCAATGCGCGCCACAGGGGGTCGTGCGGTTTATGAGGGTGCGGGTGGATGGATGCATCTGACACTGAACCCGCGTGTGGAACAAGGCGGATTGCAGGTGACCGCCGAAAAGATCGACGTATCCCACGAATCGGGCGACGCATTTGCGCACGGCAACGTGAAGGCGACCTGGACTGACTCGACCGACTCGCCCGACTCGCATGAATCGACCGACCCGGGCGCCGGCCACGCAGCCCTTGCCAATGCAGGTCTTGCCAGTCCGGGCCGGCCAGCCCAGCCGGGCAAGCCCGACAGCGGCCACAGCGCCCAGGGCTCCACAGCCCTCGGCGGGAACGGTCCAGCGCACGTTATCTCCGGAGAAGCGGAGCTGAGCCACGCCACTGGAGAGACGACATTCCGTGAACACGCGCGGCTTTGGCAGCAGGGGAACTCGGTGACCGCGCCAGTCATCGTGCTGAATCGCGACAAGCAAACCCTGGTGGCGCGGAGCGGCGATCCGAAGGAGCCGGTAATCGCGGTGCTGGTGGCCCAGAGTGGTCCCGCCGCGGCCAAGCCCGCCCTCGTCGACTCCAGCCGGCCCTCTAAATCAAAACCGGCGACACCATCCGTGATTCAAGTGCGCGGGGGCGATCTGAAATACTCGGTGGCAGAGCGAAAGGCTGTGATGCACGGCGGCGCATTGGGAACCGTGGTTGCCGAGACTGCTACCGCGAAATCGGTATCGAACCAGGCCGTTCTCACGCTTTTGCCTGAAGGGAACCACGCTGGAAAAGATGGAGGCCAGGGGCAGGTCGACCGCCTTGTTGCCACCGGTAAAGTTACGGTAACTTCGGAAGGGCGCCGCGGAACCGGCGAACAGCTGGTCTATACCAGCGAGACAGGGGAATATGTGCTCACCGGGAGTGCTGCCGCGCCGCCGCGTATGACGGATCCAGCACGGGGAGTTGTAACGGGCGAGGCGCTGGTCTTCCATAGCTTCAACGACAGCGTCAGCGTAGAAAGCGGCGGGGGCAAGACCACGACAGAGACCAAAGCGCCAAAGTGATCGGCGAGAACGAGTCAAGCTAGATGGAAACACTGATTGCCGAGGGCATCGGAAAAAGCTACAAAGGCCGCCAGGTGGTTCGCGGCGTGGACCTCCGCATCTCGCGCGGCGAGGTTGTGGGGCTGCTGGGCCCAAACGGCGCCGGCAAAACCACCAGCTTTTACATGATTGTGGGGCTGGTTGAGCCCGAGAGCGGGCGCATTCTCGTCGACGACAAGGATATAACCCGTGTGCCCATGTACCTGCGCGCGCGCAATTATGGAATCAGCTACCTGCCGCAGGAGCCATCCGTTTTTCGCAAGCTCACCGTGGAGGAAAACATCCTCGCCGTGCTGGAAGCGCAACCGTTGGGAAGCCGCGAGCGACGCACCCGCACCGAGCGCCTGATTAACCAGCTCAACCTGGGGCATATTCGCACCACCAGGGGCTACGCGCTATCCGGCGGTGAGCGGCGGCGGGTGGAGATCGCGCGCTGCCTGTGCATCCAGCCTAGCTTCATTCTGCTCGACGAGCCCTTCAGCGGCATTGACCCCATTGCCGTGCTCGAATTGCAACGGATTATTTTCGACCTGAAGGCCAGCGGTATCGGAATCCTGATAACCGACCACAACGTGCGCGAAACGCTGAGCGTCACTGACCGGGCATACATCATCGCCGAAGGGCGCATCTTTCGCGCCGGAACGCCGCACGAGTTGGGAAACGACGTGGAAGTGAGGCGCGTCTATCTTGGCGAGGGGTTCTCGCTGGGTTGATGCTGGAAATGTCCTTGCTATTTTACAGGTCGACTGGGGTTGCAGGGTCTCACACCGGTGCAGAATGGGCTGAGGAGGTTCCCAAATTGGAATCGTTTGCAAATTGCCGCCCGAATCGGGAAAAATGTCCGAGAATAAGGCAATTTGCTCTTTAGCAATTTTCGTGCCAGATTACACTTACATTGAGTTAGAAAGCGGAACGAGTCTCATTTATGCCACTTTTGCAGCCACGATTGGGTCTCAAAGTCTCGCAACGCCAGGTGCTCACACCCGGCTTGATGCAGATGGTGAGCGTTCTTGCACTGAACAAGCTGGAATTAAAGGAGATGATCGATGCCGAGATGGTGGAGAATCCCGTCCTGGAGGAGATCGATGAAACGGTTCCGATGCTGGATCAGGTTGCGGGCCGTGAGGAAATCCTGGGACGCGGAGCGGAAGAGCCTGCGGCCCCGCCCAAGGATTCCTTCAACGAGATTGACTTTGGATCGTACTTCCAGGACTACCTTGACCCCGGGTACCGCACGCAACCGGAGTTCGAAGATAGCGAAAAGCCCTCGTTTGAGAATTTTCTCTCCCAACCTACCACTTTGTCCGATCATCTGGCGTGGCAACTGGGATCTTTGAGCGTAGATCCGCGGCTTTTTGCGGCTGCGGAGTTCGTCATCGGCAATCTGGACGATGCAGGCTACCTGGTCGCTACTGAGGAGGAAATGGCGGAAGCTCTGGCCCAGTCCTCCGTGCACCCCATTCAAGTGAACGGGTCAACACCTGACCCCATTGCCCCCCCTGACCCGATTGCTCCCGTTGACTCCCTTGTCCCGACCGCTCGCACTGCCCCGATTGCTCCCACTGCCCAGAACGGCCACGATCCTGAATTCAGCGCGGCGCTCGATGTGATTCGCCGGGCAATTGACCTCGTGCAGCATCTTGACCCCTCCGGAGTGGGCGCCAGAGATCTGCGCGAGTGCCTGCTTATCCAGATTGCCGCCCAGCAGCATGAGTTCAATGAGCTGCGCTCCCGGCAAACGCCGGATGCGGATCCCGATCCGTCCGACAACCCGCATGGAAGTTTCCGCGTCGAGGCGGAGGCTCAATGGGAGGAGCGCCGTCGCGCCATGGAAGTCGCAGCGCTGATTGTGGATCAGCATTTGCCGTTGCTGCTAAAGCGCGACGTGAAGGATCTTGCCCGGGCGGCGCATGTCACGCCCGCCGAGGCCGATAGCGGTGTGGAGTTCATCCGCACGCTGGACCCGCGGCCGGGGCGCCTTTACAACCGCGAGCAAACCCGCCTTATCGAGCCCGACGTGGTGTTTATCAAGCGTGGTGGGGAGTGGATCGTTTCCATGAACGAGGAAGACCTTCCCAGTCTTCGGCTCAGTTCGCGCTATCGCAGAATGCTGGTTGCCGAAAACACTGACAAGGAAGTCAAGGACTACGTGAAGGAGCGTTTTCGCTCCGCAATGCAGCTCATGCGCAACATCGCCCAGAGGAAGAGCACAATTCTCAGGACTTGCGAAATTATTGTTCGCCGCCAGCAGGATTTTCTCGAAATCGGTGTCGAAGGACTGCGGCCCATGATGATCAAGGAAGTGGCCGAGGAAATCGGAGTTCACCCGTCTACTGTCAGCCGTGCAGTCGCCAACAAGTATGCGCACACGCCGCAAGGGGTGCTCGAGCTGCGTTTCTTCTTTTCTGAAGGGTCAAACGGACCGGAGGGCGCCGATACCCCGCTTTTGGTGTTGAAGCGAAAAGTAAAAAAGCTGATTGAGGACGAAGACTCAAGCCATCCGCTCACCGACGACCAGCTTGCCGCCATGCTTCAGGCCCAGGGCATCCAACTCACGCGCAGAACCGTAGCCAAGTACCGCGAAGACATGAACATTCCGTCCACGCACCAACGCCGCCGCCGCGATTAGCAGGAGAGACACTGGCCCATTCCCATCTTTATGGATCAGTTTGTAAGCTCGAGCTTCCTCCGGGCGGAAATGCGTCAGCTGCTGCACAAACGTGGGTAGTGGCACAGTTTAAATTCTTTTGCAGAGTTGGCGGTGCCCGCCAACTGGCGTAGATTTTGCGCTGCAGAACCGGACTGGCAAATCATGCAGGAATTCATCGACGCCGACAAGGGTAAGGACAGTGCATATATAGCGAAGAAGGTCGAGGAGAAATAGAGGATTCGCATCCGACAACGCGCCCGCGACAGCGAAGACATGAATTTAGGCAGCCTTTCGCACAGTCAGGGAATCAACAAGGGATTAACAATCGTCTACTCCGCGTTCTCAGAGGGTTCCTGACCCGCCGGAGCAGGTCGGGAAATCTTCCGTTCAAGAATCTTTAGCCAATCTTTCAAATCCTGAATACTGTCAGGGCTGAGTGGCGCCGGCCATTGAAAGGTCACATTCCCTTCGGCTAGAGAAAATACATCTTCGCGCATGTTCACTTTTAGAGGGGGCGAGCCGAGCCGATCACGTCCCGATGGCGGAGTGAACGCCGGTGGCGCTTGCTTTGTCAGTTGCTCGACTGGCACTCCGGTATTGCTCCCATCCACAAAGGCAAACCTGCCATCACCGGACAGCCTAACAATCCGCCGCGGCTCCTTAAACTGCAGGATGCCACCCGGCTCCCATTGCACATATTCGCCGACAGAAGGAACATAGAGATTCCTATCTGATGCTTCCTCCGTATCACTGCCTATATCTCTTGCCTCTTCAGGTAGGGCATCGCTCGTGCTAAGCTTTGCAAAAGAGATAGTGGACTTGTATTGCCGAATGAAGTTGTCAATGGCATCCTCATTGAATTTATAGGTGAACAGGAGTTCATGCCTCAAATTTCCGTCCGAGGGCATGTTCTCCTTGCCCCACCTCTTCCAAAGCACCGAGTGAATCGGTGGTAAGAGTGCGGCATTCTTTATCAGTGCGTCCCTTTCACTTGAGTTCTCGCGCTGGTCAAGCAGTATGCGCAAAGCCTCGTCGGTGAGTTGCACAGACCTGCCATCGCCCGACCCACTATCCCTCATCAATCCAAAGGATTTTAGAGCAGCTATGGTCTGGATACCCCCACTGCTCTTCTGAGCATAGTCCCAATGCGTAACAGCCACCAACACATTCGATGGGTTTCGCTTTTCCTTGTCGTAGAACTCCTTAGCTCTCTCAAGCGCCGTTTTTAGGCTGATAAACGGGTATGCCGGGCTGCGTTGCCGTTTTGCTTTAAGAGGGTCGATCTTGGGAGCCTGTGCAACTCCAGGCTGGGCTATGAAGTCTCCCATTGTGGTTCTCCTTCAAACCATTATATCAGGAAATGAGGAGATATAAAGGAATAATTTATCAAATTATACCTTGACAAAAAATGAGTTGCGCAGCTACCTTGTGAGAATCGGTGGAGTTTTCGTGAACCGTCTGAGCAAGGCAAAGCACGCCCAAGTTGTTGCCGCTCTAGTTGCGGGTCAGCACTTTATGCACTACGAATTTCGCAGGGTCCACAAGACCCTGAGGGTAATACCGGCAATCGAAGCGGGCATCTCGAACCATGTAGGGACCTTGGATGAATTCGTCAACCTATGGGGCGTTCCCGGGATGGTTACCGAATGAAAATAAAATTGGCTACTAATCCTACCCATATACGCATAAAATGTAGACTTATAAAAGAGGTCTACCCGATGATGCCTGCACACGCAGTGGCAAAATACTTCGTGTCTCTCGTCGATGAAGAAGCGGGGGACTCGATCTCCAACCTTAAACTCCAGAAGCTGCTCTATTATGCGCAGGGATTCCACCTTGCGATCTACGGGAATCCCCTTTTCCCGGAGAAGATCAAGGCTTGGATGCATGGCCCCGTAGTGCCTCAGGTGTGGCATGAGTACAAAGAGTTTGGATCAAATCCGATTCCTGTGACCAAAGTGAATCTCAATGACTATCCGGACGAAACTCGCGAATTGCTCGACGAAGTCTACACCGTATACGGGCAATTCACAGCTTCAAAGCTGCGCGACATGACTCATCAGGAACCGCCGTGGAAGGATACCCCACAGCCAGAAGAAATTTCGCAGGAAAAATTGACGAGGTTCTTCAAAACGCTGGTGATCGAAGATGACGTTCCGCAAGCCACAGCCCAATAGAGGCAGCAAACTCTCTCTCAGCAATTCCGCAGAATCTCTCAGGGTTGATTACAACCGAGAGAAGCCGACTTTTTGTCTCCGATACGTCGATCCCTCATATTGCATTACTCTATGCAACAAAGACGACAAAGCTGCTTTTGCAGAACGAATCAGACAACTCAGCACAATGACATGGAACCAGATTATTCAAGCTGATCGGCACGGCTTTGGACGCGAGAAGATTTCGCGAGACTCACTACCTAAACCACCGGGGAATATAAGCGAAGACGTGAGTTTCATCGCTCTGCGATTCAGTGGTCTAAAACCGATGGTCGGATACCAACAAGACGGGATGTTCCATATCATTTGGTTTGACCGCGACTACAATCTTTACGACCACGGATAAATTCAAACTGCACCACTACACAAACATGCTTCGGGGCGACAACCGCCAACCAATCGCTATACAATCCAAAGTTCTCACCTCAAACGTCGAATTGTGAGAAAGAGAAGCGGAGGCTGACCATGGAAGTGGAGTTCACCGCCAGGCAAGTACGGATATCCAAGGCCCTGCGCACCCAGGCTGCCGAGGGATTGGAGCGAATCGCCCGAATCCTGGGCAAGAGCGCGCGCGCAACCATTACTTTTGGCGCGCAGAGGCATATCCAGATCGTGGAACTGACCTTGCAGGCCCGCCTGCAAACCATCGCCGCAACCGGCAAAGCCGACTCGCTGGATGCTGCTTTGAAGCAGGCAATGGAGCACGCCGAGAATCAGGCACGCCGGCATCGGGACCGGCGGCTTGAGAGCAAACGGCTGCCAAAGGAAGAGAAGGTTCTGAGCGCCCCTCCGGTTTCCCGCACCAAGTCGCGTCCGGCCCAGCCCGATAGTGTGGACGAGAATGGCAAACCCGCGCCGGTGGCAAGACCGCGCGCCTCCATCGCCGTGCATTCATTTCCGTTCCGCGCTGCCATGGTGGAGCCGCACATCATGAAGAGCGCCGAAGCCATTTCATTGAAACCAATGACGATTGAGGAAGCCGTCAAGGAAGCCGAATTCCGTGATCGCGACTTGCTGATCTTCCGCAATCCGGCAGGGGACATGTACGTGCTGCACCGTCGCCGCGATGGACAGATGGAGCTGGTGGAGATTCCTTAGCAGGCCGTGGTGAAAGTCACGTTTTGATCGCGGTGAAAGTTGCGTTTTGAAAGGGCACGACTTCACGGCTTGGTGAAAACTCGTTTCTTCAGCCGTCGGAGGGAGCGGGGGGCTTTAGCCTCCCGAAAAAAGCCCCTGAAATCCGTGTGGCTTTAGCCACGGGCCTTTCAAATATCCGACCACGCAGGGTTTTTCACCAAGCTGTTCAGTCGTGCCGCAAGAAGCTGAAAGTAAAGAGGGGCTTTAGACCCCGAGGGATGTTTCTCACGGACTCTGGATTCTCGCCACAGGCTGCCGGCGAGAACCCGTCCCGATTCGGGAGTATCAACCACCCTGGTTTCAGTCTGTAACCGCTTTAGGGGATAGAATTTTTTGCGCCAGCCACGTAAACTGGCGGCAAAGCATTACTTAATTGAGAAGCCGCGACTTGGCGGCCAGGGAAACGAACGAGCCTGAAGCTTGCGCGACTTGCCTGGGAGATCGACAGTTTGAATCTTCCCGAGAATCTGGACTCCGCGGAACTGCGTGAGATCCTCGATGCTTTGCCTGTGCTTATCTTTCTTGAGCGCGGAGACACAATTGTCTTCGCCAATGCTGAGGCACGGCAAATGCTGGGTGTTGAGGACAGTATCTGGACCCCGCGCCCGAGCGAAGAAGTCCTCTGGGGATTGTCCTCGGGAGCGGCTGAGCCGGAGACCCTGGTCGTCTGCTCCGGGCACGGGAGCCCGTTCCACGCCACTTTGCAGTCCGGTACCGGGCAGCTTGTGCCAGTCGAAGGCGTCCGGCGCATTCTGACCACGGAGCCGCTTGAAACCGTGATCGTGGCCCATTCCAAAGAGCCTAAGCAAGAGCCCAGGCTCAAGTTGATGGAAGATGTTCTCTCCAGCGTTCCCGAGCCCCTGCTGATCATCCATAACAGCCGCGTCCTCTACACCAATCCCGCATTCACCCGCATGTTCGGACACACCGCCGAAGAACTGAGTGAAGGGGATCTTTGGCAACTGATCGTCCCCGAAGGCCGCTTGCATGAGCAAGCCATGCTCGAGATGGCTGTGGATCAAAATGGCTTTGCGCGTTCTGAAACCGTTCGCGTCGACAAGGCCGGCCGCAACAAGGATGTGTCGATCCTCGCCGGTCCCCTCCTCGTCGATGGAGTCAAAGCCGGCTACGTCCTCAGCTTTCGCGATATCGGCGAGCGCAAACAGAAGGAGGCCCGGCTACAGCACGATGCACTGCATGACGGCCTCACGGGATTGCCGAATCGTGTGCTGTTCCTCGATCGGCTGACCGTTGCCCTCCATCGCCGGACCCGTCGCCGCGATCAGAATTGCGGTGTCCTGTTTCTCGATCTCGATCGATTCAAGGATTTGAATGACACACGCGGACACGCAGCCGGCGATGCGCTGCTGGTTGCTGTCTCCCAGCGGTTGCGCGACGCGCTGCGTCCGCAGGACTCCGCCGCCCGGCTGGGTGGAGACGAATTCGCGCTGCTCGTCGAGAACATTGCGCAACTCAGTGACCTCGATATCGTTGCCAGTCGCGTTTTGAGAGAGATGCAAAGGCCTTTCGAGATTCTCGGCCGCACATTTCAAGCCGGAGCCAGCATCGGCGTGGCCATGGCTGGAGCCGATCACACGCGCCCCGAGTTGTTGATTCGCGATGCGGACTTTGCCATGTACCGCGCCAAGCAGAAAGGCGGCGGGCGTTACGAAATCTTCGACAAGCATTTGGAATCGGACGTGACCGTCCAGCGGGATCTGGAGCGTGAAGTCCGGGACGTGCTGGAAAAACGCAAATTCGAGTTATGGTACGAGCCGATTTGCCGGCTGCGCGACGGCAAGATCGAGGGCTATGAATCGCTTCTGCGCTGGCGGCGCGAAGATGGCGTGGTGGCGGACTTCAGCGACCTGCTTCCAGTGGCCGAAGATACCGGTCTCTCCGTCAGCATCGGCCGGGAGACGATGGAGAGCGTCTGCAGGCAGCTGAGGCACTGGACAGATGCAACGCCCAACCGCGATCTGATGCTGACCGTGAATGTGACGCAGATGCAGTTCTACCACCCAGCCATGGTTCCCCAATTGAAAGCCGCGCTGTTGGTGAGCGGGGCAGATCCGTCGCGATTGCTGATCGAAGTTTCAGAAGATACGGTGAACGAGAACCCAGAGGCCGCTCAGGCCATTTTGCAACGCTTCCTCGATTGCAACGTGCGGATTGCGCTGGACGATTTCGGTGCCCGCCTGGCGCCCATGAACCACCTGGTGCGGCTGCCGATTCACGTGCTGAAACTAGCCTCCCGGCTCACCGCGGCTTCCAGCTCCACCGGCCGCGAATTCTCGCTCCTCGAGTCGCTCATCCACCTCGGCCGCGGTCTCGGAATGCAGGTGGTTGCGCAAGGGCTCCAGTCCTCCGCGCAATTGGACGCGCTCTGCCGGATGGGTTGCGAACTGGGCCAGGGCGCCCTGTTTTCAGAAGCTTTGGAACCGGCGCAGGCAATTCATCATTCGAACCTTGGTCCGTCCGTTTCCGCGCCGCAAGTCTGATTCCTCAATCCACGCGTTCGGTGTACCATGTGCCCATGAAGCCATCGAAAGCGGCCCGCCGGAAAGAGACGGCCCGTACGGGAGCCAAAGCCCCAGCGCAACCAGGAAAATCAGCCAAAATCCACAAGGAACTGGTCATCGTCACCGGAATCTCCGGCTCTGGCAAGGCATCCGCGCTTAAGGCATTTGAGGACCTCGGCTTTCACGCCGTGGACAACCTGCCCCTCGAACTTCTTCCGGATTTCGCGCGCCTCGTCGCCGCCTCCGATGAGTTCGAGCGCGCTGCCATCGTCGTCGACGTGCGCGAAGGCACCACGCTCGATCGCCTGCCGGAAATTCTCAAAGAGGTAAAAAAAGTACTTCCCACCCGCGTCGTCTTTCTCGATGCGCAGGATGCCGTCCTGGTTCGCCGTTACTCGGAGACGCGACGCCCGCACCCATTGCGTCGTTCGGAAACAGTCTCGCGTTCCATCGTTGAAGAACGTCAGCTCCTCGATCCCATTCGGAACGTGGCAGACACGCTGATCGACACCTCAAACTTCAACGTGCATGAGCTGCGCGCGCACATCCTCGACCGTTTCGGACACGAGGATCAGACCAAGCACCTGCTGGTTTCCTGTCTCAGCTTCGGGTTCAAGAACGGCGTGCCGCTGGATGCGGATATGGTCTTCGATGTTCGATTTCTCCCCAATCCGCACTTCGTCCCGGAGTTTCGAAAAAAAACCGGCCAGGACCGCAAAGTCGCTGCCTATATCACCGGATTCCCGCAGACCACCGAGTTCCTCACCCGCGTAACGGAACTGATGCTTTACCTGCTGCCGCACTACGTGGAGGAAGGAAAGAGCTACCTGACCGTGGCCTTTGGCTGCACCGGCGGCCAGCACCGCAGCGTGATGATGGCGGAGGAAATGTGCAAGCGGCTGAAGAAGGCGGGTTACCGCGTCAAGCCGCTCCATCGGGACATGCCGAGGTAACAGCCCGGGCGGCACGGCTCGCAATAAAAACTCGCGCCTGCCCCTCATCAAGGCAAATTGTGTATGTAATACACAACTCCATCGGGCCACGCTCCGGGATGATTCTCGAAGCCCAGCCGAGCATTGGTCTTTGCATGGTTATGCTCCCCCGCCTGCGTAATCTCAGGACCATTTTCCTCGAGCGCTTTTGCTGACTTTATCGAAGGGCGAACCACCGCAATGTGCCCCGGCACATGTCGATCTAGGTTCGGATAGAGAACCAGGACAAGCTTTCCCTGGTTTGCCAGCTTCTGCGCTTCCAATGCTCCAGAAACTTTGCGCCATCCGGCCTGTGAACCCGCCTCCGAAGCCAGCCAATCGGCCTGCGCATTTGCCAGCAGCACCTGCCCGTGTTGCGGCGGACGTAGAAGGTACACATCGAACTTCGCCGCCGCTGCCGCCGCAAAGGCGCTGCAGTGCGTATGCGTGCCGGGCCCCTCGTTTTCACCGCCCCTGTCCGGTTCTCCCGTCTGCCAATTCACATGCTCGTGAGCCAGCCACTTTCGCTCCACATCCATGCCGTCCAGCGTCGCGGCAAGTCGTTCGCCCGCTGGCGTAATCGGTCCGCAGCACGGTGTGTGTTCGCTCTCCTGCGCGCCGAGCGCTCCTTTGAGAATTGGCGATGCAGTGCCGGAAACCAGGCAAAGCAGAATCAGGGCTGGAAAAAGATGCACGCTTCGGCGGCTCCGCATAGGTGACCGTCCCTTCAATTTCGCGGCTTAAGCGAGCCGGGTGCGAGATCGTCCAGCCACCGCGCGAGAGAGTCCGTTCGCTCCTGGTTTTCCTCCGGGCCGGCCTTGAGCCAAACCAGCATCTTCGGCGCGGAGACTCTTTTGACCGCATCACCCGCCTGAGTGTGCGCGCCTTCAGCCGACTCAAACCACAGCGACGGAATTCTCAGGTCTGCGGCGGCCTGGTCCGCATCGAAGCGATCCCTGACCAGCAGATGAGCCGGAACCATGTGGGCGCGCGGGTCGTTGAAGACAGCGTTCATCGGCGCTTCCAGGGGTGACTCCAGCACCACCCCAGCCAGTTCCGGGTGAGCCGCTGCAACTTCAAGCGCCAGGTTAGCGCCCAGCGCCCGCCCATCGAGGATGATGGTGTCGGCTGCAACATGGCGTGTGCCGGTCAGGTACTTGATGGCCCAATCGGCATCCTCGCGCCAACGCGCTTCGCTGGGGCGCTGAAACTCGCTCTGCCCGTAGCCCCGATAGTCGAATGCAAACACGTTCAGGCCGGCCTGATGCAAGGCCGTCAGGGCGTCCACCGCGTCGCTGAGGTTGCCGTCCTGGCCATGCAGGTAAAGGACGGTGAAGCGGGCGTAGCGGGCTCCGGGTTCGGCGGCAATCCACCAGCCCTTCAGGCGCGGCTCTGCCGCTTCCGTTGTTGCAAAGGCCACTGGATCAAAGGCCAGTCCCACGCTGGCCGGAGCGCGCGTCACGGCGGATGCCGGGTGATACAGAAGCTGCCAGCTTCCCTGCCAGAACAGCAGGCAAAGCGCACCCCAGGCGCAAAACCCCGCGCCGACAATCGAGAGAGTGGCTGCCGTCAGAAGCCATCTTCCCGAAACCGTTGGCGGTGGAGTTTGCCCCCCCCGCCGCGCATGCGAAGAGGTTGAGGCCGGAGTAGCGACTGCCTTTGGCACTGCGGCTTTCCTTTGCACTTCCTTGGGCGGCATCTTTGGGCTCTTTTCAGCTTTCGCCTACAGGGTAGCTTCTCCTTTATGCTAAAGGCGCAGGCCGGCATCCACGGCCATATTGCCAGGAGCTTTCGTCATGTCCCAGTTTGTTCGCATCTGTTCGGAATCCGAATTACCCTCTGAAGGCGAAGTTGCCGAATTTACCATTCAAGGCCGCCCCGTGTGTGTGGCCCGCATCGGCGGGGCAGTTGCTGTCCTCGACGGGGTGTGTCCCCACGACGGAGGGCCCCTGGGAGAGGGAATTGTGGAAGCCGGGCGAGTCGTTTGCCCGTGGCATGGCTACGCATTTGATGTGCGCACCGGCGTCACCGAGGACGACCCCGACATCAAGGCCCATGTCCTTGATGCCTCGGTAGCAGACGGCGAACTGCGCGTGAAGGTGTAGGTTGTTTCCGGCGCGCAACAAGCACACGGCACGCGCCTTCACACCACTCTTCGCAAGCCGGGCAGGCGGACTAGCGGATCGGCCAGCACCCAAGTTGCAATGCAGGCGAGCAGGCCCACAACGCCAAACTTGACCAGCGCGGGCGCCACCCAGCCGTGCAGCAGCAGGGCAATGACCACCAGTACCGGGGGATGGATGATGTAGACCGCGTAGGCGCGGCGGTTGAGCCAACTCCAGAATGCCGATGGCTGGTTCATATGGTCGCGGAAGAGCAACAGCCATGCGGTGATCAGGCCCCACGCTACGAATGGTTCCCAGAAGGCATACACGATGGCAGGCCAACTGAGGCCGCCTGCGAAGTTCGATTTACCTGGGCCATTGATTGCCTTGGCGGCCACGATCGCCAACGGCATGCAAGACCAGGTGACGAGCAGACCGATGACCCATGGGCGCGCCTGCTTCCATCCGACCTGCCGCAGCCAGTCGTGACGCCAGGCTGCGATCCCGAGGGCGAAAAGAAAGATGTAGCTGGCGAAATAGGCGAGTTGAAGGCCAAATACATTCTGGCCGACGGGGACAAACTGGCGAATCGCCAGCGCTGCAGCGCCGACTCCGAGGGCGCTGGCCAGCCACCAGCGGTAGGTCGGGACAGACCTGGGTTTGCGCTCCGATACATTCAAAGGTGAACCGAGCCAAGCGCGCCAGGCGCAGTAAATGAGGCTGAAGATCAAGAGCGCCTGAGCGAACCAGAGCGGGCCGTTGATGAAATGCCTGCGCTGCCAGAGGGAATTGATGGTCGACCAGAAGCCTTGGCCCTGCGCGAACGTCACGATAGCGGCGGTGAGAGGGCCCAGGAGCAGGCCGAATGCAAGCAGGGGAAGGCCGAGGCGCAGGAAGCGGTCTCCAATGAAATGTGCGTAACCTTTGCGCTCAAGCGATGCCGGTGTGAAATAACCGGCGAGCAAGAAGAAGAAGCCCATGAAATAGGCCTGATTGGTGCTAACGAAAAGGGTGAGGAGCAGGCTCGAGGGCGCCGAGGAGGGCTTGAGTTCGGTCCAGAACCAGCCGCCAGGGGCGCCATAGGTGATGGCCGTGTGATGCAGAACGACCAAGGCGGTCATGACGCTCCGAAGGCGGTCAATGTAGAGATCGCGCTGGGCCATGTGCCCATGATACTGACCCGCGCAGAATAGCGTCAGCGCACGGATCTCCCCCTCGGACGAAGATCGGTCCGAGGGGGACCCCAACTGATTAGCGATTAGTACTTGACGATGGCCGCGAAAGAATCCGGCTTCAGGCTGGCGCCGCCCACGAGCGCGCCATCAATCTCTTCCTGACCGATCAGCGACGTTGCGTTGTCGGGCTTCACGCTGCCGCCGTAGAGGATGCGGATGGCGGCTGCAACCTCAGCGCCGAGTAGCTTGGCGATCTCCGCACGAATGATTTTGTGGGCGTCAACGGCGATTTCCGGTGTGGCTGTTTTGCCTGTGCCGATAGCCCAGACCGGCTCGTAGGCAATCACGATGGGCGCGGCTGCTTCAGCGGTGATGCCCGCCAGGGCCCCCGTGATCTGTTTGGTAAGCACAGATGCCGTCTCTCCCGCTTCACGTTCGGCTAACACTTCGCCCACGCAGACAATGGGAATTACTTTGTGTTTAAGAGCGGTGTGCAGCTTCTTATTGACGATCTCGTCCGTCTCCGCGAAGTACTGGCGGCGCTCGGAGTGGCCGATGAGGGTGTGGGTCGCACCAACGGCGAGTAGCTGGCCAACAGAGGTTTCCCCTGTGTAGGCGCCTTCTTCGGCGAAGTGCATGTTCTGACAGCCCACGGCTACGTTCGAACCTTTGGCGGCTTCAATCACGGTGGGCAAAAGCACCGGCGACGGGAACAGGGCAATTTCGTCGCGGTCGTGGCCGGCAACGAGGGGCAAAAAGGCATCGACAAACGCCTTGGCTTCGGCAGGCGTTTTGAACATCTTCCAATTGGCGGCAATGAGTGCTTTACGGGGCATTGTTTGTCAAACTCCTCTGGCTGATTCTAGTGGATGGGATCGGCGGACCCGGGTGACGGCGGGCACACACCGGCTCGACTACCCGCGAAAGCGCCGTTTAGTTCGAGGCTCAAAACAAAACCGCGGCTGTAATCCTGAGCATCTTGATTCGCATTTGCGAGTTACGGCTAAAATGACCTTTCGCACCGAAAAGCGCCCCGGAGGGGCCGCCAGAGAATAGCCCAGGACAAGCGTAGCGCAGTCCTGGGTACAAGGCCAAAATCAATCTCGCGCCCTGTAGGGGCGCTGTGAAATGGCTCGTGTTCCAATCCCATAAATGCTGTCATCTTAACCCCGCGAACCCGTAATCGGAACCGCGGACAGATCCTCAGGCACATCTCCGGCCAGAAACGCCGCCCGGTGATCGGGGTCGCCGAGGTCCATCTTGAAGTGGTACCAGATGTCGTCTTTGTAGATCCCCATGTTCCATGGCCCGGAGATGGATTCCGAAAACTGCCAGACGATGTGGAAGCCGTCCTCGTTGGTGAAGCCTTCGCTATCGGCCTGCAGGATCGCGTCACCGCGCTCCCAGAGATGCGAGCGAAGCGCATGGAGGGCGTTGCCCCCGTCCACCGTTTCCGCGCCTTGCAGATGCTGCAGAGCGTAAATGGTTTTCACTTCGCCAAGGTATTCGGTGAGCCATTCAACGCCTGTCTCCGGCTTGCAGTCTTCGAGATCGAGGATGAAGTCCGCAATCTCGTCCTGGCCATTGGAACCGTCGAAGACCGGGTAGCGTTCAAGGACAGCGACTTCGACTTCGTCATCGCCGGAAAGCAGAAGAGACTCCCAATCGTCTTCCGTGCCCTCTTCGAGGGTGAGTTTGTATTCAGGGTGTTCCGAGCGGATGAACTGGGCGAGCTCCTCGAGGGGAGGGAAGTCTTCCTGCTTTGTAAGGACTCGCGTGTAGTAGGGCATGGGGGCCTTCCCGATCCAATCTGTCTCAATAGAATGCTACTTGATCGCGCTTGCTTTGCCCGCTTGGAACGGCGCTGAATGTACAGCCGATCGGAACAATCGCTCCGCCGTCCAGGCTCCTCAAGGCCGCTGTTTCGCAAGCGCAGCTGCACAGCAAACAATATCCAAATAAAGCACGTGCTTTCAATAGTTTATAATGGTAAATCCTGTGAAATCAGAGCGTTTTTAAAGAAAATGGGTAATTCTGAGCAGAATGACCGCTCCCGAACATCCAGTTCCCAACAAACTAAACATGCTTTTCCTCACTTTCTGAGGTTTGTTTTTGAAAGATATCTAACCTCAAAGGGTGATGTTTCGGCCGGTTTCCTCACCTCATAGGCAGACTTTTACCCTATGGATCTCACCCTCTCGCTGGATATTTTCGACACCGCGCGCGGGCTATTTTGAGATCGTCATGGACCCTGAATCGTTGCCCATTCAATCGACTGAAAGTTGGTCGTGGTCAGCCAAAAAAAAGAAACCCCCTGTCCGGGGACAAGGGGTGGGAAGTGACATGGCTTTGAGAGACTGCGGATTCGACCGCAGCGCACAGTCCATGGATTTGAAGTCCTGTACCTTGTGTTAGTTACCGGAGATCGCACTCGGAGCAAGCACGAACGTCATCTTCTCCAGGATGACCGACTGAAGCACATTCTCGCCCTTCACAGTGTCGGTCTGCAGTGCGTGATTGTAGCTCTTTACGTCCTGAACCTGCGCAGGAAGCGTGACTGCCTTCTGCTGGCCGCTGGGCTGGAACGTGAGCTGCGCTTCCGAGCCGCTAACAACCCAGGAAATCTTCACTTCTCCCACCGGGAGCGTTGCGTTGCCAACCTTGGTGGGCGCTGCCAGAGTCACCTTCAGGGAATTCTGTGCAGCATGCAATGAAAGCGAACAGAGAGCCATCATAAATACGAGTCCGAGAATGCGTTTCATCGATATCTCCTCTGCCCGGGCGGATCAGAGCCGCTGCTTCAGAACGCGTTTAAGGCGTTTCAGAAGCTATTTCCGGACTTCTCCATTGAAAATGCAACATAGTCCACAAGAAAAGCTTCAACGAGTAGAGAGTTGATGTAGCAAATTGCAAGCAATTGATTTAAATAGCGATAATCAATTCCATTCGGGTCACAAAACGAATGTATGATACAAGGAAATGGATTTGATACATGGTAGGGCGCGCATGCAGTGAGGGAGAGCCCGAGCTGGGAGGCGATTACCAGGACTCAACCGCAAGAATCGTGGGGGGGCCAGGATGGTTTTCGACTACATCGGTCTGGATCACGGCTTCCAGGTTCTTTTGCACCCAGTTTTTTGGCGCGTTCTTGAGCAAAGAATCCAGGTAAACATTGTTGTAGAGGACTTCCCCCGCAGCTTCAGTGCCTGAGCCCATAATTCCGGCAATGATAATGACCGGCTGGCCGGTCACGTCGTCATGGATCCTTGCCACAATTGCATAGTCGCGGACAATCTTCCGGCCCGATGCATCATGCTGAAGGCTCCAGGATGCCGAATTGGGACTTTTTCGGTCGATGAGTTTCAAGGTACCGTCTTTCATGTCGAATCCAAAGCGCAGCTTTTCAGTAACGCGCAAGGTCCAGATGTTTGAAAAAGCCCCAATGAGGACGTTGGGACCTTCGCGCAACTGTTCATAGCTTGTTTCCTGTGCAGAGAGTACGCGAAAAGCACTATTGCGAGGGACTAGCGGGACGATGGAGCGAGAGAGGGTGATGACATCAGAAACACTGAGCCGGGCCGCAGTCGACGGTTCGCTCCCAGCGACCGCCGATATCCTTCGCAGATCGGCGGCAGTGCCGGGTTCCCCGATGCAATACGTGACCGGGCCGGGGCTGGAGGTAATGGGTTCCCAGAACTTTTCCATATCTGAGAGGGGCGGAGCTGGTCGATGGCGGCCAATTGCGATGCCCGCGCCAAGAGCCAGAAGCAGCAAGATGGCTAGCTGCGTCCACCGGAGCCTCTTTTCTGCCTGGGTGGTGACGGGGCGGGAGGCGTTGGTGCCCGACCCCTCAACCGATTGACCCGGGGATTCGTCTGGGCTGGTCTCCAGTTCCTGTGTGGAGGGAATGAGAGCCGATGCATTTGCTTCGAAGTCCGCAGCATCGATCCGTGGAAGGTCTGGTTCACGAAACGCGGGAATATACGAGCCCGCGGAAAGCTCGATAACCAACTGGCCCACGTGTGAGGAGTCGTAGTAATACTGGATCAACCGTTTTCGCACTTCGGCAGCGGAGGTGCGAACGACAGGGTCGAGATTGACATCGTAATCCGGCGTGCGTCCAAAGGCCTCAACGCCGATGGTTCGCTCTTTGAGGGACGATGCATTTCCGAGTAGTGTCTGTTCAACGATATAGGCGAGCAGAACCGGGTAGCGCTTGCTATGCGAAAAGAGCGGGTGGGCCAGCAGGCGATTGAGCTGCTCGCGAACGAGGGAGGGCTCAATACCGGGAGTGAACCTGGGGAGTTCCGGCGCGGGTTGTGTTGAAGCCGGCATACCTAACTCCTGAGCTGCAGGAATGGGCAGGGATCTCCAGGAATCCCACCAATGCGCTTCTTTCGCAAGGGCATTTAAGGTACTGAAGTTGGTGGCAGCCTAAAAGTAGATCGTACATGCCGGGGGCAGGGATCAATGGTTGGTGGTTAGTGATCCGTCACCTCAAACCTTGTGGATGCTTGAAAAGCTTTCCGGCAAAGAGGGCGAGCAGCAGTGTGAGGATGATGAGCAGGGCGGTCAGGGCGAGAAGCAGAGCTTCAGCCACGTAGTGTCTCCCGGACAGGTCTGGAATCTCGATGTCAGTGCCTGAAACGGCAAGGATGATGCCTGTGACAGCCGCGAACATCGTTGGGCTGATGAGAGTGATGACTCTGCTGGGTCGATTAGAAAGGGAACCGAAGAGATTGGTCCACCAATAGCTGACCCACGTGGCCAGCAGGGAGGGGATCACGACGAGGAGTGCAAGCAGCATTCGACGAACCCCTCCGCCTGCATTCTTTGTTTGGGACTGGCCGGGAAGACGACCAGTCCCACGTGTTTGCTACTTGTCGGTAAGGGCCTCGACGCCGGGGAGCTTCTTGCCTTCGAGGAACTCGAGGCTGGCTCCTCCGCCGGTGCTGATGTGGGTGATCTGGTCGGCTACTCCGGCCTGGTTGATGGCGGAGACCGAGTCGCCGCCGCCGATGATGGAGATGGCCGATTTGTTGGCGGCTACGGCGTGGGCGATGGCGTTGGTGCCGACGGCGAATTTGGGAAATTCGAAGACACCGGCGGGGCCATTCCAGACGATGGTCTTGGCTGTGGCCACTACGGCTTCAATGGCGGCGATGGACTTGGGGCCGATGTCGAGTCCCTGCCAGTCGGCTGGGAAGTTGACTGAAGTGTCCCAGGGCTGGGTGTTGGCGTCGGGCGCGAACTTATCGGCGAGGATGTTGTCGACGGGGAGCAGGAGGTTAACGCCCTTTGCCTTGGCCTTATCGAGAGCGGCTTTGGCCATATCGATTTTGTCTTCTTCAACGAGGGACTTCCCGGTGGAGACGCCGAGGGCGCGCTGGAAAGTGTAGGCCATGCCGCCGACGATGACCAGCGTGTCTACCTTGTCGAGGAGGTTATCGATGACGTCGATTTTGCCGGAAATCTTGGAGCCGCCGATGATGGCGACGAAGGGTTTCTCCGGGGCCTCAAGCGCTTTGCCGAGGTAGGTGATTTCCTTTTCCATGAGCAGGCCGGCGACGGCCGGCTTGAGGAAATGCGTGATTCCTTCAGTAGACGCGTGGGCGCGATGGGCCGAGCCGAAGGCGTCGTTGACGTAGACCTCGGCGAGCGAGGCGAGCGCCTTCGAGAAGACGGGGTCGTTGGCCTCTTCTTCGGCGTGGAAGCGGAGGTTTTCAAGTAGGAGAACCTGGCAGCATTCCAGCCTGGTCGCCATTTCAGTTGCGATTTCGCCGACACAGTCGGGAGAGAAAGCTACGTTTTCGAATAACCCGATTTCCTTGTCGAGTAACTCGCGCAAGCGGTCGACAACGGGGCGAAGCGAGTACTTGAGATCTGGCTTGCCCTTGGGGCGGCCGAGGTGCGAGGCGAGGATGACCTTGGCATTATGCTTGATGGCGTAGACGATGGTGGGCAGCGTGGCGACGATGCGGGTATCGTCGGTGATTTCCTTGCCGTCTTCAGTGAGAGGGACGTTGAAGTCGACGCGGATGAAGACGCGCTTGTTGTTCAGATCGATGTCGCGGATGCTGAGCTTTGCCATGTGACAAAAACCTTTCTCGGAAATTAGGGCTCGAGTTTGTAGTCATCAAAGAAGTGCGAATCAAGCAGTGAATCTTGCTCTTTTCCCGGGCCCTCACCTTTTCCCGGAATTACGGCGTCGAACTCAATCTCGATACGCCACGCTGGATTGAGGAGAGCGGCAACAACGACCATGGTGGCAGCCGGGCGAACAGTGCGGAGAAACTCGCCGTGGACATGACCAACTGCTTCCCAATCTTCGACGTGGGTCAGAAACATTCGGGTGCGGACGACGTGGTCAAGTGTTGCGCCGGCTTTCGCTAAGGCTTCAATAGCGATTTCGAAGATGCGGCGGGTTTGGCCGGCGGCGTCTTCGTTGTCTGCACCGACAGGGCCGGTTCCGGCGAGGTGCACGGTGTTGCCGACGCGCACGGCACGGGAGAAGCCGATGATGGGCTCGTAAGGGGAACCGCCGGTGATGTTTGTGCGCATAACGGTAAACGTTGGACGGTGGTCCGTGAACGGTCCAAGGGGCGGCGAACGGTGGCCCATGGTTGGATACTGTCCACGGTTCACCGTTCATCGTCCCCGGTTATTAGAGGCCTTTCTTTTCGAGGAAGCCAATGAGGTCGACTACCCGATTGGAGTAGCCCCATTCGTTGTCGTACCAGCTGAGAACCTTGACGCTGTTGCCGACGACCTTGGTGAGAGGCGCGTCGACGATGGAGGAGAGCTTGTTGCCCTTGAAGTCGGAGCTGACGAGTTCGTTGGTCTCAAAGCCGAGAATGCCCTTCAGTTCGCCTTCCGCAGCTTCCTTCAGCGCGGCGTTGACGGCCTTGGCGTCTGTCGCCTTCTCACTGATGAAGGTGAGGTCGACGATAGAGACGTTGGGGGTGGGGACGCGGATGGCGAAGCCGTCGAGCTTGCCGGCGGTTTCAGGAATGACCAGCTTGAGGGCCTTGGCTGCGCCGGTGGAGCTGGGAATCATGTTGATGGCGGCAGCACGGGCGCGACGAAGGTCCTTGTGCGGGAAGTCGAGAATGACCTGGTCATTGGTGTAGCTGTGGATGGTGGTCATGATACCCGAAACGATGCCGCAGTGCGCGAGCAGGACCTTGACGACGGGCGCCAGGCAGTTGGTGGTGCAGCTGGCGTTCGAGATGACATTGTGCTTCGCGGCTTCATACTTGTCGTCGTTGACGCCGAGGACCACTGTGATGTCTTCGTTGGTGGCGGGAGCGGAGATGATTACCTTCTTGACCGTTGTGCCGAGGTGAGCCTTGGCTTTGGCACCGTCAGTAAAGTGGCCGGTGGATTCGACGACGATCTGCGCGCCGACTGAGGCCCAATCGAGCTTGGCGGGGTCACGTTCGGCCCACACTTTGATCTTCTTGCCATCGACGGTGATGAAGTCTTCGCCGTGACCGATCTCATTCTTGATGTTGCCGAGGATCGAGTCGTACTTGAGCAAGTGGGCCAGGGTGGCCGGGCTGGTCAAGTCGTTGACGGCAACAAAATCGATTTCGGGATTGCCAAGCGCGGCGCGCAAAACGTTGCGGCCAATTCGGCCGAAGCCGTTGATTCCAACCTTAACTGCCATTTTGTGTTCTCCTTCGTAATGTCTGAGGCTATGGGTGAGAGCTGGGAAGTCTAGCCTTGCTGCAACCGGCGTCTGGATAATCCCCAGAAGGCTATTCCACCAAACCCTTGATCGTAACACTCCGGTGCGGAGGATCGACATGAAAACTCACTACGCCGCGTACCCACACCAAAAACCGCTCATCGCTAGGATGTCGTCTTTGGTTCACGACTGTATGTGATGGGCTGCACATCATTTGCAGCAGGCTTGGCAAGTATGGTATTCGGGTATCTATACAAGGGTAGAAGGCGGAATGAGAAGACGCTCGAGACGTGCTCCCAATACTTCGGAATCCACAGGCAAGATTGGCCAGGAACTCCCATCGAATCAGCAAGCTCCGCTGGTGCCATTTTATGCTGATGAACCAGCGCGGGGTAACTCAGGCGCAACTGCAGGACCGCCTCCGCGCGCTCAGGAGCGGCCTGACCGGGTTCCGGCGGTAAAGGCTCCGGCTCATGTGCGCACTCCCCGGACGGACCGGCCCAGCAGGCAAGAATGGGACGAAGCGGCGGGGTCGGGGCGCTTTGAGCTGGAAACGCAGCCGGAGATTCCTTCGGCGCCTACACCGGAGCCGGAGGCGGCGAGCCGGTCGCCCCAGGCCCCGAAAGGCTACGTGGTGCTGGCGATCGGGATGCCGGGTTCGGGCAAGACGACGTGGTTCCGGCGCAGGGGCGTGACGCCACTTTCAAGCGATCTGCTGCGCAATATTCTTTTTGACGATGTGGAGGAGCAGCGGTACCAGGGGCTGGTGTTCTCGACGCTTCGGTCGCTGCTGCGGGCACGCCTGATTGCGCGGATGCCGTGGAACTATGTCGATGCGACGAACTTGTCGATTCATGAGCGGCGGCAATGGATCAAGATGGCAAAGAGCTTTGGGTACGAGGTGCATGCGGTGTTCTTCGATGTGCCGCTCGAAGTGTGCTTGCAGCGCAATAGCCAGCGGGACCGCAGCGTGAGCGAAGACGTGATGCGAAAGATGGCGGAGAAGCTGAAGCCACCGGTATTTGAAGAGGGGTTCGACAAGATTACAGTGGTGCGGGTGAAGAGCGCGGGATGAGCACTCCTCCTGTTTCCGCACCGTATGTTGAGCCGTGGCTGCGCGGGACACATGCTGATGTTCCGGTGGTGGGGCGGGCCGTGCTGCACGCGCTGGATTTGGCGCTGGACGATCTGATGAAGTGGACTGAAGGGCTGACGGACAGCCAGGTCCATGCCCAGCCGCTGGGACTTACATCGGTGGCCTTTCATTTGCGTCACATTGCGGGCTCAACCGACCGGATCCTGACGTATGCGGAGGGGAAACAACTGACTGATGAGCAGTTGGCAACGTTGAAGGCGGAGAAGCTTGGAGACGAAACGCTTTCGATGCTCTTGGCTGAGGTCGCAGTCTCATTCAGCAACGCGGCGGAGCGGGTGCGCGTGCTGGCTACGGCTGACATCGACACGTTTCGCGGGGTGGGGCGGAAGCAGTTGCCGACGTCGATTGGCGGGGCGCTGGTGCACGTGGCCGATCACACGCAGCGGCATGTGGGACAGGTGGTGACTACCGCTAAAGTTCTTAAGGGTTTGCGGGGATGACGCCCAAAAGCCAGGCCCTGAAGGCAGCGTCAATTGTGCTTCATTTTCAGTGGGTTGAAACCCGTTGCCCTCTCCGACGTCTTCGGTTTGCAATTGTGATTCTCAAGCGCCGCGAAAATCGCACACTTCAGTAATTAAAAACAGGCGTAAGATGTGCTCATGAAGCGTCTTGTCGCGGTTGCGCTGATGGTGGCGGGATTTGCGGTGCCGGTGTGTGCTCAGCGGGGCGGAGCGCGGGGTGGGTTTTCAGGCCATGCCGGATCAGCGACGCGAGGCAGGTTCGCTGCTTCCGGGTCCAGAGTCGTTTCGGGCTATCGCGGCGTGATGCCGAGTCGTGCTCCGTCGACGTTTTCCGGTTTGCAAAGGGGCACTGGCGGCTTTCCAGGCGCGAATACGGCCGCCCGCGCTCCCTATTTCAGAAACTATCAGCATCGCCGCCCATATGTGTCGCCGTACGGGTCGACGGTCTTCTACGGGGTATCCGGGTACGGAGTTCCAGGGCCTTACGTTCTTGACTACCCGGACGGCTACGACTACGCCGCTGGGACGACGCCGCTGGATAACGGTTACCAGGATTACGATTCGCAGCAGCCGTATCCGGAACAGCCGCCTCAGGCTCCCAGTGTTTACCCACCGGCCGCCAGTATTTACCCGCAGGGCGCTGCGAGTTCGCAATTGGCTTCAGGGCTGACCAACGAGGATGGGGTGACGCTGGTATTCAAGGATGGGCGTACTCCGGTGCAGATCCATGACTACGTTCTTACTCGCAACGTTGTCTATGTGTGGGATCGGCATCAACGCGTGATCCCGATCGACCAAATCGATATGGTTGCAACGGCAAAGGCGAATCAGGAAGCGGGGATCGACTTTGAATTGCCTGAGGCTGCCAAGTAACTGGCCTGAGTCGACGCTCACGTGGCCTGTTCTTCGGTGATGAGCGAGTCCTGGATGTGGCCCATCTTCTCGTGCTTGGTCTTCAAGTAACCGGCGAAGCTGTCCTGCGGAACAACTTCTGCGGAGACGCGCTCGACTACGGCAATGCCAGCTGATTCAAAAGCAGCGACCTTTTCCGGATTATTGGTGATGAGACGGACGGAGGAGACCCCGAGGAGCTTGAGGACTTCGGCCGGCAGTTCGTACGCGCGGCAGTCAGCGGCAAAGCCGAGCTCGACGTTGGCTTCGACTGTATCCATGCCGTGATCCTGGAGCTCATAGGCTTTCAACTTGGCCATGAGGCCTATGCCGCGGCCCTCCTGCTGCTCGTAAAGCAGGATGCCTGCTCCCGCCGCTGCAATGCTGCTCATCGCCAGCTCCAGTTGCAGGCGACAATCGCAGCGGAGCGAGCCGAAGACATCTCCGGTGAGGCATTGGGAGTGGATGCGCACTAGCGGCGGGGCGGAGTGGATATCGCCCATGACAAGGGCCACCAATCCTTCGACTTGCCGTCCTTCGCGCGCACCATGTTCGCAGCACGGGCGCGGGTCTGTCAGCAGGCCCTCAAAGCCGAGAATGCGGAAGTGTCCCCAGCGGGTGGGAAAGTCTGCTTCGGCGACCTTGTTGATGCTGACGTAGGCCATGGTTCCATTCTACTAGGACAGGGATCGGAGGGCGGGTACCGGGAATATGGAATAGAAAATGAGGCTATACTGGCTGCGTTTCAACGACAGCTTTTGGAGATGGTCTTGAAAAACTTCCGTGTCGGAGTGCTCGTTCTTTGTGCATTTCTATTGGCGGTTACCGCTTCCGCGAAAGAAAAGGTGGCGAAACTCACTTTCGAATTCGCCGGCAAGACGAGGACCTATTATTCCCTCATACCGGACGGCGAATGGCCACTGCCCGTGGTTGTTCTGCTCCATGGCTCGGGAAGGGACGGGTTGGTGATGGCGGATTGCTGGAAGGACTTGGCGGCGAAGGAGCATTTCATAATTGCGGCGCCGGACGCGTGGAACTCCGCAGGCTGGGACACCGGACCGGACTCCATCGATTTCTTCCACGCCATGATCGAAGAGGTGGCGGCGAAACATGCTATCGATCGAAGCCGGATCTACCTTTTCGGGCATTCGGCCGGAGCGGCGTTTTCGCTGGTTCTGTCGCTGATCGATTCTGAGTACTATGCTGCGGCAGCGGTCCACCCAGGGGCTTTGCGGACCGATCAATACAACCTGTTTGATTATGCCCAGAGAAAGATGCCTGTCGCTGTCTGGGTAGGAGATCGCGACCCAAACTTTCCTCTGGACCTGGTGAACGCAACTAAGAAGGAATTCGAGCAACACGGGAGCGCTCTGCAGCTTTCGATTATTTCCCAGCACGACCATAACTACTACGCAATCTCAGATTCCGTGAACAGGAAGGCGTGGGATTTCCTCAAACCGTTGCACCTGACGCCACCGGTTCCCGCAGATGGCCAGGAGGCTCCAACCGCATTAGTTTGTCTGGGCCATGGCGCGGTACAGTGATGGGGTGACCGTCAACCTGATTTGGATTACGTTGCTGGTGAAGCTGGGCGTTTCCGCCTCGGTTGCCAGTGTGCTGGCGCGCGTTACGACGTTCCGGCGGCTGATGTTTGCGGAAAAGCGAAGCCGGCGCCAAACCCTGGCATTGCTGGCGTTCATCGTGGTGCCGCTGACGCTGGGGGTTTTGATTCGGATCAGGGTGCCGAACTTTCTGGCCGCGGATATTTCATTTGAAACGGTGATTTTGCTGGGGCTGTTGCTCGGGCCGGTTTGGGCGATGCTGGGCGGGGCCGTGCTTTCATTGCCGGCGGTGGGCCATCACGAGTATTTGGCGTTGCCGTTCAACATGGCGCTGGGACTGGGCTGGGGGCTGCTGGGACGATTTGTGGGCAGGGAAGAGATCTGGTCGTTCACTCCATTTATCGACCTGAGCTTATACCGCTGGGTGCGGCGCAATCTCCGCCAGCCTCGCGTCGATCGACAGTTCCTGATGCTTTTTCTGATTGTGGCTGCGGAGGCTTGCCGCACTTGGCTGAAGCATGCCTTTCCGAAATGGATCTTTGCGCTGATGGCAGAACAGTGGTGGCTGCAGGTGATGGTGTGGCTGAGCGCGCCGATCGTAGTGGGCATTGCGCTGAAGGTATGGAATACGTTGCGCGTTGAGCTGAAGCTGGAAGAGCAGAAAAGGCTGCTGCTTGAGGCTCGTTTGGACGCGTTGCAGCGGCAGATCAATCCCCATTTCTTATTCAACACCCTGAATTCGATTGCATCACTGGTTCGTACGAAACCCAAGCTGGCACGCGAAATGACGGTGAAGCTGGCGAATATTTTGCGGGCGTTGCTGAAGGACCACGACAGCTATGTGCCGCTGCGCGAGGAGTTGAGTTTCACAGACGATTACCTGGATATTGAAGTGGTGCGTTTCGGCGCGGAAAAGCTGCGGGTGGAAAAAGAGATTGACCCACGAACGCTGGCTGTGATGGTGCCCAGCATTCTGCTGCAGCCTTTGATTGAGAACAGCATCAAGCACGGTCTTGAGCCGCGGCTGAAGGGCGGGACAGTGACGCTCCGCAGCCGGCTGGATGGAAACCGCGTGTTGATTGAGGTAGCGGACGATGGGGTCGGCATGAGTAACCGGCCGGTATCGTCGCTGCGGCGAACCGGTGCGGGTATTGGCATGAAGAATGTGCAGGAGCGGCTGGAGGTGCTTTACGGCGATCAGGCCAGCTTTACCGTGGTCAGCAATCCAGGCCGGGGGACACTGGTTTCGATCGAGATTCCGGCCAACCTGCAAGATGCCCTCTGAATGCCGCCAATCAAACGCGTCGACTCGCAGATGCGGGGGTGATTCCTCTTTGCAAGGATGCTGTCGAGCTGGAGCTCAGATAGCTTCAATCACCTGTTTCAGAATCTTTACAGCGTCCTGCAATGTGGCCCGTTGTTCTGCTTTCAACTCGGCGATCTGCGTGGCCAGCGCCCGCACGCGGCGGTCACGTCCTCGCATCAATAGGCTCTTGCCCGCTGGCGTAGCGGTGATATGGGTGCTTCGGCCATCTTTAGCATTTCTGCTTTTGGTTACTAGTCCCAGTTCAGCCAGCGCATCCACAATCCGCGTCATGGTCGGCGGACGCACCTGCTCTGCAGCGGCAAGATCCCCCAAAGTCACCGGTCCAGCGAAGACAACCACGGAGAGCGCGGACAGTCGCGGAGAATTCAGACCGCTTTGTGAATCTTCCCTGCGAAGCTTCCTGAGCAGGTGAATGGCTGCCGAGTGGATTTCATCGGCAACAACCTGAGTTTCTTCTGAGATTTTGTTTGCCATGGCGGGACGAACTTATGATATATCGTTAGGTGAGCTAAGTAAATGGAGGACCTGATGACCGCCGGAGCCGATGAAATTCAAACTGCTGTGCATTTCGACCAGATTGGCCAGATCGCCATCTTGGTGACCGACCTGGCTCGCTCGAAGGATTTTTACCAAAACACATTGGGGATGAAGTTTTTGTTTGAGGCAGGCAGTATGGCCTTCTTTCTTTGCGGCGACGTTCGCTTCATGATTGGTGTCCAGGAGGAGCCATTTACGCCGGGGGGGACGATTCTGTATTTCAAAGTGGGCGACATTCAACGGACGCATGCCGTGCTGCTGGAGCAGGAGGTGGTATTTACGCATGCCCCGCATCTTGTTGCGAGGATGCCCGATCATGATTTGTGGATGGCCTTCTTCAATGACCCGGATGGGAATCTGCTCGGCATGATGTGCGAGATTCCTCGTTTGGCCTGAGCCCTTGCAGTCCGGATGCGCCCTAAGCCTGCTTAATGTTCGATGGCGTCGCGGCCCTGCTCCTGGCCTGTGCGAGAAGCCAGCGTTCGTATTCGCCCTTGAGTGAACTTCCGGGTTTAGGGAATGGGGGCTTTTGCTGAGCGACATACTGCAGCCATGCGCCGTAATCGCTGGCGGTGGCTGCATCGGCCACCGCGGCAGTCTCTGCAGCGAGGGCCTCTGCTTCGGGGGGCAGCGGAGCTTCCTTCTTCTTGACGCCCCCGCTGAAAAGCCAATAGCGCTCAAAGATGGCAAGGCCCGGAATACACAGGGCGAGAATGTTGGTAACAGCGCCGGAGGGAAAGAAGAACCAGAGATAGATTGGGAGTAAGTGGATCACCGCTGGAAGGGCGAGAATGAGTGCGGAGCAACCATACACCACGACGAGGAAGGAGAGGTGGGTAATGATGCTCGAAACGATCGGAAGAGAGATGCCCGTCTCGTGATCGGCAGTTATCACAAGCCACGCAAGGAAAAGGTGAAATGAGACAAAAATGGACGCTGTGATGGCCAAGGTGGCACTTGTTGGCCTTAGCCAGAAAAAAACCAGCATTCCTAGAAAGTCCGAAACCATGTACCCGACGATGTCCGAAACTTGCAAACCAAACCATGCATTCATAACCTTCTCCTTCGCATGAACTGCACATCGGCTTCAGGTTGTGCCGATTGCGATTTTAAAATCCGAAACACGGCACGCTTTAAGCCGGGCTCGCGTTCGAGGAAACCGCAGGACGGTTCCTGACGCGAGCGAGAAGCCATTGTTCGTATTCTTGCTTCACGGTGGTTCCAGCCTTCACTGATAGCGGATTTCGCTTGCTAAGATAGCTGACCCATTCCTCGTATTCTTCCCCGGTGAGTGAATCGACGACCTCAGCGGCGGCGGCGGAAACGGCGGCAGCCTTGGCGTCGACCTGTACTTCTTTCTTCTCTTCGGTCCAGGTTGAAAGCATTCTGCGTTCGGCGATGGCCAAGCCAACGATACTGAAGCGAAGAATAACGAAAAACGGGACACTGCTCCGCGTCATTATGAAGCCAACAATGAGCGCGAGAGCTGTGAGGTGCATCACAACGGTTGGAACGATGGACACGGTCTGAAGTTTTTTGCGATCGGGGTCAACCACGACCCAAGCAAGAAACAAGTGGTAAAAGATAAGGATGAAGACATAACTCACCCAGGGACCTTCCGGCAAAAACGAAGCAACCAAATATGCAACAAGTGCTGAAAACATGAATGCGAGCAGGTCCTCGCCTTTTACGAGTTTCGTAAAGATCTTCAAAAGCGTCATTATTCCCATAGCTTTCCCCCAAGCTTCAGTTTCGAAGCAATTTCAAATGTTTGTAAGAAGTCGAAAGGATAATCCCACCGATTGTCTTACCAGTCAAGTAAGAGGAATCGGTTTTCGGTCTCGCACCCTTTCTGCAATGGAACTTCAGACGGGATGGAACATCAGGATTTGTTCGAGAGGGAATATCACGGGGGTGCGTTGCGAATCAGGAAGCGTGGAAATTAGTAGAGCGGGTTACTTGCGAGCGTCGAGGGCGAGCACGGCGTAACTGGTGGCAGCATCGCTCATGAATTGGCCGATATTCGATTTGGGGTCGCGATTCTTGTTGAGCGACCACGCAGGCCAGGCGCCGGTGGTCTTGTCCTGGTTGTCCGCGAGCCAGTCGAGTCCGCGATTCACGCGAGGATCGGTGACTGCATTTTCTTCCAGGGCAAGCACGACGAGGCCGGTGGCGTAGCCATCAGAACTATCTTGCAGCGGTGTGTTGTCGACCCGTTCCCAGGTGCCAAGGTCCTTCAGGCTCCAGCCGCCATCTGGGCGTTGCTGACTCAATAAAACCGCCGAAAGCTTATCGCGCTGCTCACGCGTCAGCAGGTCGGGGAGGTGAGCCGAGGCCCACAGGGCGACAGTTTTATTCAGCAGCGGTTGCGCATCGTAATGGCTTAGCAAGTAACCGCGCAGAGCAGCCACATTGGCGGCGATCTTTGGGTCTTCGAAGTATCTCTGGGATTTTCCGTTAAGAAAGACCGACAGCTTCTCGTTCTTTGCGTATGCAGGGGCCTTGCCCACAGCAACTGCAAACAACGCGGCCCCGTGATATTCGCTCTCCGGCGACTCCCACGGTGTGTAGTGAAAGTTTTGCCATATCCATGCGCCGGCTGCGGGGCCGTCTTTCGATTGAAGCGCCCAGGCATTGTCGAAGGCCAAGCGGGTGGTTTCGGTGATGCGTCCCTGGCGGGCGTCGTAGCTGGCGAGGATGATGGCGTTCAACACCGACTCCGCATTGCGCGACTCGATCTCCTTGCCCTTTCCGTATTTGGAATCGAGGTAAAAGGGCTCGACGTCCTTCCACATGCGCACCCGCTTCTCAATGCTGTCGAGCATGGCGCGTTCAGCGCCGGAGGGAGCAGGCTCGTGAAGATCCTGTCGAAGGATCGGGCGCGCCAGGCCATAGGGCGCCTGGGTATGGCAGGAGATGCAGAAGGTGCCGTGGTCTTTATGAGTGCGGTCCCAATCCTGCCACCATTCCTCGCGGTTGTCGAGGTAGTGCTCAGCGGCTGCGCGATCCCAGGTGGTGGCGGATGGTGTGGAAGTGGGTTTATCCGCGGCCAGAACGGTCTTCGGAGGGGGAGCGGACAGCATGAAGAGGAGGGTGGCGGATGCGGCGGCTGCAAGGGCCAGTCCGGCGAAGAGCCGATGTGACGAATTTGGAAAGGAACGCAAAGCCAGTACCTCCCTTCATTGATGAACGAAGTATCGCAATTACAATTGCGGCGCAAAGCAGGCTATCTATGTCTGAGAGTAACCGAGATGGTTACCTTTGGGGAATATCAATATTCAGAAGAGCGGGGCTCGGGGGCCGGTTGCACCTTTGTAGAATTGGCTCATGCCACAGAATATTGGAATTGTTGCCTGCTCGGCCGAAGGGGCATCGCTCTGTTACCGGACGATTTGCGCGGAAGGCGCGCGGGTTCTGGGGCCGCATGCGCATCCCGAGATTTCAATTCACTCTCACTCGCTGGCCGACTACATGGAAAGGATTTATAAGGGTGATTGGCCGGGAGTGGCCGGACTGATGCTTTCATCGGCGGATAAGCTGGCGACGATTGGGGCCGATTTTCTGATTTGCCCCGATAACACGATCCACCAGGCGCTGGGCTTCGTGCAGCCGAAGTCGCCGCTGCCTTGGATTCACATTGCCGAAGCGGTGGCCGACGAAGCTGTCCGACGCGGTTTCCGGCGCGTCGGGCTTACGGGGACGCGATGGCTGGTGGAAAGCGAAGTGTATCCGGAAAAGCTTACGGCGCGCGGGCTGGATTTCGTGAGGCCGAACGCGGATGAGCGCAAGGAGATTAACCGGATCATCATGGACGAGCTGGTTTATGGGGTCTTCACGCCGGAATCTGTCCTGATATTTCAGCAGGTTATCGGACGGATGAAAGGGGAGGGGTGCGACGCGGTAGTGCTGGGCTGCACGGAGATCCCGCTGATGATCGACGATGCGAATTCGCCCCTGCCGGCGCTGGACTCGACGCGTTTGCTGGCCCGGGCGGCCCTGCAGAGGGCGGTAGGGAGCGCGAATGTGCCCGTTTGAGGCGGGCGTGGAGCCTTTGCGGTAAACGCCGCGCTACGCGATCAACAGGCTGCCGCGCTATGCTGAAAAGATGGTGCGATTCACTGTGCTGGCGTCCGGGTCGAAGGGCAACTCGACAGTTGTCACCGGGGGCAGCACGCGGATCCTGGTGGATGCCGGGTTGAGCTGCCGGGAGCTGTTCCGGCGCATGAAACTGGCCGGCGAGGAACCGGAAACGCTGGACGCTATCGTTATCACCCACGAGCATACGGATCACATTCATGGGCTCGCCGTGACAGCGCGGAAACTCGGGATTCCGGTGTACCTGACCGAAGGCACCCACCGAGCATGGATGCGCTGGATTTCCCCAAGACGGCAAATGACATATGCACAGTGGTTGGAGCAGTGCAAGAAACAGGCCGCTGAGCGCCAGGCGGAGACTGAACCGGCACAATGCAGCCCCGAAGGCGAAGCGGAAGAAGTCGACCTTGAGGCTTCTGCAGCCGAACAGGATTCCGTCGTGGAGCAAGTTGCGGCGGCGAAAGACCCGACCTGGCTGCCTGTAGTGGAGTTTTTTCAGGCGGGTCAGCCTTTCCAGATTGGCGATATTGCGGTTAGCCCTTTCACGATTCCTCACGATGCGGCGGATCCGGTGGGGTTTGTGTTCCGCTCAGAGGGGGTGCGGATGGCGGTGGCCACCGACCTGGGGTATATTCCGCCGAACGTGAAAGCGCAGCTCAAGGGGGTGGACCTTTTGCTGCTGGAGTCGAACCATGACCTGGAAATGTTGCGGGATGGACCGTATCCGTGGTCGGTGAAGCAGCGGGTGCTGTCGCGGGTAGGGCACTTGTCGAATGAGGCGGCGGCGGATTTTCTGGAAAACCAGTACGATGGACAGGCCGCGTATGTGATCCTCGCACATCTGTCTGAAAGCAATAATCTTCCTGAATTGGCACGGGTTGCGGCGGAGCGGGCGCTGAATGGACACGCCAGTCTTTTGGCCAATCGGCTGTTGGTGGCGGCGCAACACGAGCCTCTTTCGTCTATTTACTTGTAGGTAAAGTAAGTTACAATAGTTGTATACATGGCATCTGACAGTACCAAGCTGTTTGGCGACGGAAGCGCCTGGATTTTAGCCATGGAGTAGCAAATCATAGTGATTTCTGGTGCATCCACCTCGTCGGTGAAGCGTCTAATGCGTGTAAGCGACTGTTGGGATGTCGATTGCGCTACAAATTAGCGGTTGGACAAATGTTTGAGAAGCAGGACCTCACCCTATGGCAAGAACAAAGTGCACTGACAGAGTCGTAGGCGCCATTCTGGCAAGCTGGCGTTATGACATTTCAGGGATCTCGCCTGAGATGCGCAAGGACTACGAACAGCACTTTGTTGAATGCTGCCACTGCCGCGCGCGGCAGAAGTTTCATCGCAGCGTGGACGTGACGCTGGCGGTATTGACTTCCCTGGCGGTTCTTTTCTTCCTATTCGCACTCGCGGTGATCCGGCATATCAAGCCGCTTGAACATGTTGCTTTCAACATCTTTGGGCTCGATCCTTTCGATATGTACCATATGCTGGTTTCGGCGGCCGTTGCCGGTATTTTGTTCTCCGTTGTTGCGTTCCTGTTGGTGCTGACGACCACGCCCGTGCCGTCCTATCTGGGCGGCATTGCGGCCGAACGCGCGCGACTGCTTGAGGAACGGCTTCCGGATGCAATTAAATCACTGCGACCGCGGTAAGCCGGCTACGCGCGCGCTCCTCGGTTTCGAGAAACCTTTCGTGCCCTTCAGGAACGACTTCCCAAGCCCACAAATAAAGGACTTACGTGGTGAAAAAGCTACGGAAACGTTTGCTTCCAAGGTGGGGAAACAGGCTGAACATACCCCTATAAGGTGAGGAATCGTGTGTTTTTTCAACTCGCAAAGTGAGGGAAATGCCGTTTTTTCCGCTTAGAACTGGATGAATCGAAGCTCGAGTCGGCCCGCAATTATAGACGGTGCTGGAAAATGGGCAGATTTTGCACCTTTCTATTGGTTTAAAGCTTTGATAATAAGCTATTTATATTGATTTTGTATGTTGTGCATTTGCGCGCGGACTTGTCGAGTTCATGGAGGCGATATTCCAAGGCTTCCCGGGCGCCAAATCTTCGAATTGTAGAGGGTTGCTGAGGGCCGGGAGGCCCTCAGGACAGCCGGTCTCCACCCCACCGAGCACAGATCGCTCGCCGGGGACCCCGGTCTAGAGACCGGCGCTACTCAGCGCGTTCGCTGATCGGCAGGCTAGGCTTTTGCTTTGCCGGTGCTGGCGGCTTTGTTGACTGCGGCGGCGATTGCCTCCGCGTCGCCGAGGTAGTAGTTGCCGATGGATTTCAGGTTCTCGTCGAGTTCCTGAACCATGGGCACGCCGGTGGGAATGTTGAGATCGACGATCTCGTTGTCGGGTATGTTCTGCAGGTACTTCACGAGTGCGCGGAGGCTGTTGCCGTGCGCCGTGATGAGAACCTGCTTGCCGGCCTTGACGCTGGGCGCGATGAGCTGGTGCCAGCAGGGAAGGAAACGATCGACCGTGTCCTTGAGGCATTCGGTCAAGGGGAGCTGGTGCTTTGTGAGGTCGTGGTAGCGGCGGTCGTGGCCGGGATACCGCGGGTCTGACTCTTCGAGGGGCGGTGGGGGAATGTCGTAGCTGCGACGCCAGATTTTTACCTGATCGTCTCCATACTTCGCGGCCGTCTCGGCCTTGTTGAGGCCCTGGAGCGCGCCATAGTGGCGCTCGTTGAGGCGATAGTCGCGCACGACGGGAACCCATAGCAGGTCCATCTCATCCATCGCGATCCAGAGCGTGCGGATGGCGCGCTTGAGCACGGAAGTGTAGGCGAGGTCAAAGGAAAAGCCCGCTTCCTTCATCATGACGCCAGCTTGCCTGGCTTCTTCCCGGCCCTTGTCGGAGAGTTCAACATCGGTCCATCCGGTGAACAGGTTTTCTTTGTTCCAGACGCTTTCTCCGTGGCGAAGCAGAACGACTTTGTACATTTAGATTCTCACTTTCGTGGGTCGAGGTTTTGTGGAACTGTCGACAAAGTTCCGCAGGGGCTAAAGCCCAGAATCAATCAAAGCGGCTTGCGGCACGAGTAAACTCGTGCCCTGATACAAAGCGCATCCAAAGTGGAGTTCTTCAGCAAACTGTGAAGTCGCGCCATGATGCTTCTTGTGCCGCTGGATTCCTTTCGCCAAGCTATGAAATCACGCGCTGAGACTTCACAGCCTGGCGGGTTGGGATCGCGGAAGGCTGTTAGTCCTCGTAGTTGAGGCTTTCGAGGCCGAGGAAGACGGCGCCGGAGCCGAGTTCTTCTTCGATGCGGAGCAACTGGTTGTATTTGGCGATGCGGTCGGTGCGGCTGACCGATCCAGTCTTGATCTGGCCCACACCGGTTGCAACGGCCAGGTCGGCAATGAAGGTGTCTTCGGATTCGCCGGAACGATGCGACATGACGGACGTGTAGCCGTAACGGCGGCCCAGTTCGATGGCTTCGAGTGTTTCGGTGAGCGTGCCGATCTGGTTGACCTTGATGAGAATGGAGTTGGCCACGCCCTCTTCAATGCCGCGCTGCAGGCGCTTGACGTTGGTGACAAACAGATCGTCGCCTACGAGCTGAATGCGGCCGCCCATCTTGTCCGTGAGCAGTTTCCAGCCCGCCCAGTCATCTTCGGCGAGGCCGTCTTCGAGGGAGACGATGGGGTATTGACGGCTCCAGTTGTCCCAGAAGGCGACCATCTCTTCGCTGGTGAGTTCGCGCTTGTCGCTTTTCTTGAAGACGTACCGCTGTTTTTCCTTGTCGTAGAACTCGCTGGACGCGGGGTCAAGGGCGATGGCGATCTGTTCGCCGGGCTTGTAGCCGGCTGCTTCAATGGCTTCAAGGATGAGTTCGATGGCCTCGGCATTCGACTTGAGCGAAGGAGCGAAGCCGCCCTCATCGCCAACCGCGGTGTTGTAGCCCTTCTTCTTGAGAACGCCCTTGAGGGTGTGGAAGGTTTCAGCGGACCAGCGCAGCGCGTCGCTGAAGCGCTCGGCGCCGACAGGCATGATCATGAATTCCTGGAAGTCAACGTTGGAGTCTGCGTGCGCTCCGCCATTGAGGACGTTGAGCATGGGCGTGGGCAGAATGCTGGCATTGACGCCACCGAGATAGCGATAGAGCGGAATTTCGAGTGTCTGGGCCACGGCGCGTGCGGCGGCGAGCGAGACGGCGAGAATGGCATTGGCACCGAGCTTGCCCTTGTTCGGCGTTCCATCGAGCGCGATCATGGTGTGGTCGATGAGGCGCTGATTGGCGGCATCGAGGCCTTCGAGTTCTGGCGCGATGACGGTTTCCACATTTTCGACAGCCTGGAGAACGCCTTTGCCCATGTAGTGGCTCTTGTCGCCGTCGCGGAGTTCAACGGCTTCATGTTCGCCGGTGGATGCGCCTGAAGGCACGATGGCGCGACCCAATGCGCCGCTTTCAAGGATTACGTCTGCTTCCACAGTAGGATTGCCGCGCGAGTCAAGGACTTCGCGGGCACGGATGGCAACAATCTCAGTCATATTGTTCCTCATAATTCTGTGCTGCAGCCGGTCGTTCAATTTGGGACGGCGGTCGACAGCAAGAGCTTCTCCGGCGGCGCTGTGAATCGTTTCCAGAAGCTGATGCATACTCAAAATTCCCTTTCCGTCCAAAGCTTCAAGAAATGGGGCTGTTCCATACGGATTCTAGCAAACCGGGCGGGGACTTACTGTGTAATGGCTGTCACATGCAGGGCAGTCGCATGAACGATGTCCAGATGGCCATTTTGCCGTTCGCATGGCCCCTGCAGCAACCCCAGTTTCGCGACCTGGGGCTACCGTATGCCGCCCGCTTACGCGGGCTGAAGGTGATTCGATGGCCTTTGAATGATCCATGTACTTTGAGAATTAGTGATTTGGTCATGGTCGGTTCTGACCTTGCGGCCATAGCCAGTTCTCACCTTGCAGGCATGGCCAGTTCTTATTTTGCTGGCACGACCAGCGATATCGAGCTTTACCGCGATATGCGGGAAGTGGTAGAAGAGGCACAAGCAGAAAACGCCGGCGACACGGCGTCACCCCGAAGAGCTGAACCAGTCAGGGTATTTCCGGGCCAATTTCTGGCATCGTGATGACGGAAACCCAACCGGGCTAAAAGTCTTTCTATTCCCGATTTGTTTGGGAATGCCCAATGTGATTGTGAATGCCGATGTTGATTTTGACGAAGGCACCCGTTTTGCGCGAGGTTGGCGGTTGTCGCCGCGGACGACGCAAAACTGCCACTCTACAAGACTTTCCGGTTCAAGGAGAAACGTATGCACCGTCTTCCCTGCATTCTCCGCCTCGCAATCTGCTTCCCGCTCTGCGCCACCCTGTATTCGCAAAACCCGCCGGTGCCGGAGACGGAAACTCCTTCAACCACATTGAAGTTGAACGTTCGCACCGTTCTTGTGGACGTTGTGGTGACGGACAAGGATAATCGCGCGGTGCCGGGACTGCAGAAGGAAGATTTTCAGGTTCTGGAGGATGGAAAGCCGCAGACCATATCGTTCTTTGAGCCAAGTTTTGCGCCTGATCCCGGAACTGCGAGCGCTGCGCCTGGCCCGGGGCTCCCTGTAAACACGTTCAGCAACATTCCGCGGGTACCCCCGAACAACTCAGTGAATGTGCTGCTGATGGATGCGCTGAATACGCAAGTGGCGGACCAGGCGAATGTTCACAAGCAGATGGTGAGGTACCTGGCCAACATTCCTCCAGGGATTCGGATTGGCGTTTTTCTGCTGAGCGAGCGGCTGCGCATTATTCAAGGGTTTAGCCAGGATTCAGGGGTGCTGCGTTCGTCTATCGCCAAGTTTGCGGCGAATCCGAATACCTCGGCGCTGCTTCCGACTGCGTCAACAACCGCCGCGTTGAACGCCCCGGTGAATATTGAGCTGGAGCAAGCGGCTGAATCCGGGAGCCCCGATTACGCGGCGGCGGCAGCAGGGCTGCAACGGTTTCAGGACCAGCAAGGCTATTTTGAAACCAACGAGCGGACAATCATGACGCTGGACTCGCTGCAGCAGATTGCGCGCTACCTGGCCGGTGTTCCCGGGAGGAAGAACCTGATCTGGTTTGTGGGGGCGATTCCGCAGTGCCTGGCGGCCATGACCAGCGAAACCGAACTGACAGCGGCCGGTTGCCCGTACGAAGAGAAGTACGCCAAGACGATGGATATGCTTGCCGATGCGCGCGTTTCGGTTTATCCGATTGATGCAGGTGGGGCGGCAACCGACTCCCTGTATACGGCGGACGGTCCTCCGGCCACCGCCGACCTTGGAGTGGCGGGAACGAGTGCGACAGCTCCCAACACGGCGGCGACGCCAGGGACGGCCGCATTTCAGGAACTGAATGCGTCGCAATCCGCCTTGCTGCAATCGGATTATCAAGACCGCGCCCTGGCTCACATGCAGATGGATCGACTGGCACGGGTTACGGGCGGGATGGCGGTGTACGAGAAAAATGGCCTCAAGGGTGCGCTGGCCAGGGCCGTTGATAACGGCTCGCGTTACTACACGCTTGCGTATACGCCGACCAATCACGAGGAAGTGGGGAAGCAGCGGAAGATCGAGATTCGCGCCGTTGCGGAGAAGAATTACAAGCTTTCGTATCGGCGCAGCTACTTCGAAGATGATGCCAAGGGAAAGAACTTTGCGGACAATACGCCCGGTAACGATCCGCTGCGTCCGTTGATGGATCGCGGGATGCCCAACTTCACGGAGCTGCGTTATCGGATGCGGGTTGCGCCGGCCGATCCTCAGCCTGCGCCGGACGCGGCCCATGCCGGTGACAATGCTGAATTGAAACCGCCGGCAACGCGGTACACGGTGAATTTCTGGCTGGCGCCGGATGGGCTCTCGCTGATTCCGGGACCGGATGGGATTCGCCACGCGACGATTGAGGTGGCGCTGGTGGCTTACAACCATGATGGCAAGCCGTTGAACTGGCAGGCGCGGTCAATCGGTCTCTCGATTCGGCCGGAGCAGGAAGCGATGGTGGAGAAGTCCGGCATTCCGCTTCATTTCGATCTGGATGCGCCGCCGGGCGATGTGTATCTGCGCACGGGAATCTGCGATGCATCTTCGAGCAAGGCGGGGACGCTGGAGATTCCGCTGCGCGCGGTGCTGGTGGCGGAGAAATAGCGTCGGACAGACTGTGCTGGAGAGTGCAGGTTGCTATCCGGCCGTTACCTGTTTTGATTCGTGCCGCGGGTGGCACCTGCGTGGCGGGTGTTGGCGGAATCCTGACTGAAAGCGCGCTAGGCTGAAAGTGGGCAATTTTCCCTGATGGTGGTTGTTGTTGCCTGCAGTTTTGGCCGAGCGCAACTTTGGGAGAGCAACTTTCCGAAAACCGCGGGGTTCCAGGGATAAGGGTTTTTGCGCCCGCCGAAGGAGAATTGGATGAATCGGCACGTTTTTGCATTGACGATGTTCGCCGTGGCTTCCGCCGCTTTAGGAGCGCAGGAGGCAAGCCAGACAAACCCGTACCAGGGCACCTCGAATCCACCGTCGGACGACACGATCGTGGTGACGTCGACGCCGGATGCGAAGCCGCCGGCGGGGAAGCCGATGGTGGCGGCTCCCGCAGCGGCTGTGCAGACACAGGTTACGCCGGCGAATGCTGCGCTGGGTGGTCCGGATGCAGGGGCGGTTCCCAATGCAGCTGCGGTGCCGGTTTCTGTTCAGCCGGATGCGGGTGTGGTGGGGGAAGCGCCGATTTTGAGCGCTCGCGGTGCGGTGTCCGATCCGGATGGCGATATTGTGCATCCAGCGCCGCTTGGACCCGGGCAGCTTGGAGAAGGCACCAACATTCGCGTGGCGCTGCTTGACCGGCTCTCCACTTATGACAGTGAGAAGGGGCAGCCTTTCCGCAGCAAGGTGGCTTCCGACGTGTACCAGGGAGACCTGGTGGTGATTCCTGCGGGAGCGGAGATTGATGGGCGGGTGGTTGAGGTGTCGAGCGGACACCTGGGCGGACACGGCTCAATGCGTCTGCGGCCGGAGACGGTGATTCTGGCAAACGGGGCGCGCTTCGATATCCACGGCGAGGTTACTGGAACGCCGGGGTCGCGGACACGCGTGGGGTCTGAGGGATCGATTCTCCCTCCTTCGCGGGTCCGGCGGGATGAGATTGAGTATGGCGGCGCGGTGGGCACGGGTGTGGTGGTGGGCGCGGTGGTTGCCGGACCGGTTGGAGCGGTGACGGGCGGTGCGATTGGCGCGGGAGCGGTGACGGCCCATCTGCTGCTTAACCATCCGCAGGCGACGTTGGAGCCGGGAGCGATTCTGCAGTTCACGCTGACGGACACGCTGAGCCTGACGCCGGCGGTTGCGCCGGGGAATTAGGGCGAACCCAGCGGTTGCCCTGTTAGACTCCGGTGCGAGGGCGACTGAGCGTGAGGGAAATTCAGACAGTAGGCGTGGTGGGCGCGGGGACCATGGGTTCCGGCATTGCGCATGTGTTTGCGCGGGCTGGGTTCGAGGTGCTGCTGTGCGATGTGGAGCAGCGATTCCTGGACCGGGCTGCGGCGGCCATTCGCGCGAACCTGGGGCGTGAGGCGGCGAAGGGGAAATTGGCTGAGGGCGACGTTGAGGCGGTGCTGGCGCGCATTCAGCTTATTGGGGATCGCGAGGCGCTGAGGGCTGCGGAGTTCGTAGTGGAAGCGGCTTCTGAGCAGTTCGAGCTGAAGGCGGAGATTTTTCGCGCGCTGGACCGGATTCTGCCGGCGGACGCGATTCTGGCTACTAATACTTCTTCCATTTCCATTACCAAGCTTGCGGGGCAGACAGGGCGGCCGGAGCGGGTGATTGGTATGCACTTCTTTAATCCTGTGCCGGTGATGGCGCTGGTGGAGGTGGTGCGGGGGATGGCGACTTCCGATGAGACGTTTGAGACGGTGCGCGCACTGGCTTTGAAGTTGGGTAAGACGCCGGTCGCGGTGAATGATGCGCCGGGGTTCGTGTCCAATCGGGTGCTGATGCCGCTGATCAACGAGGCTGCCTATGCCGTGATGGAGGGCGTGGCGGAGCCCGAGGCTGTCGACCAGGTGTTCAAGCTGGGGATGGCGCACCCGATGGGACCGCTGACGCTGGCGGATTTTATCGGGCTGGATGTGTGCGTGGATATTCTGCGGGTGCTGCAGGAGGGGTTCGGCGATCCCAAGTATAGCCCGTGCCCGCTGCTGGTGCGCATGGTGGATGCGGGGTGGCTGGGACGGAAGTCGGGGCGGGGGTTTTATCGATATAACCAATAAGGCCGATAATGTGATTGGGAACTCTATGCCAGATTCAAAGATTACTTCGAGAGGCCGGATCACGATTCCGGTCGAGGTGCGCAAGAAGCTCGGGCTCAAGCCGGGAACGCGGGTATGGTTCATCGAGAACGAGAATGGCGAATACGTCATGAAGGTCAAGACTGGTTCAATCATGAATCTGAGGGGTATGTTTAAGTGGACCGGCAAGCCAGTTACGATTGAGGAGATGAACGAGGCGATTGCCCAAGCTGGGGCCTGCGAACTGAGGTACGAGGATTGACTTCCGGCAGAGCGTTTAGAACCCGCAGGGGCTAAAGCCCTCAGTTTTTCTTTGCTTTTTCGGCACGACTAAAGTCATGCCCTGATACAAAGCACCGTGCAGCCTGCGCTAATTCCCGGGCGCAACCGACGGCCCGCAAACGAGCTTCGGGAACCGTCTGATTTTCGGCGGGAACTGGGAGCTCGGCTGGCACGTATCACTCTCCAAGGGCATTCCTCTTCGTCCAATATCTATGCAGGCATTTTCAGACACACTCGGGCAGGTGTTCCGCGCCATTCTGGCTAACAAGTTGCGCAGCTTCCTGACCATGTTCGGGATTGCGTGGGGCGTCGGATCGCTGCTGGTGCTGGTGGGTCTGGGCGAGGGCTTCCGCAGCGGGCAGCACAAACAGCTTGCGACTTTCGGAAACGACCTGGTGTCGATGTGGAATGGGACCATCCCGGCAATGGCTAATCAGCACACAGGAATGAGGCCCTACCAGTTCACTCCGGGCGACGAAGCGGCCATCCGTGCTTTGCCTCAAGTACGCGCTGTCACGGGCTTTCTGCAGCGTAACGACCTGTATGAAGTGAGCGCCTATGCCAATTCTTCCGGGCAGGTGATGGGCGTGGAGCCAAATTACGCTGACATACGCTTTGTCCCCTTAGCCGAAGGACGTTTTATTGACGCAAAGGATCTGACCGACCGGCGCAGAGTTGTGGTTCTGGGATTCAAGAGCGCGACGATCCTTTTTCCCGGGCATCCGATGCTGGGAGAAACGATCAATATCAACGATGTGAGCTTCACGGTGGTGGGGCGGGTTGCGACGATCAGCCGCGGCAACAACGACGGCGACAATCAAAAGGTCTACATTCCGGTTTCCGTGATGCAGGAGCTGTTCGCGATGAAGGGCGACAATGTTCCTCACGATGCGTTGAGCTCGATCCAGTATCAGCCCACGACGCACGGCGATTCGACTGCGGCTGTTCCGGCTGTGCATCGGGTGATTGCCGAGCGGCATGGATTTGATCCGTCGCTCAAGGACGCATTCGATGAATGGGACACTATCCAGGAAGAGCACATGATCGGGGCCATCTTCAACGCGATGGATATTTTTCTGGGTGGCGTGGGGATTGTGACGCTGGCGCTGGGCGCGGTGGGGATTATCAACATCATGCTGGTTTCGGTGACGGAGCGGACACGCGAGATCGGTTTGCTGAAGGCGATTGGCGCGACCAGGAGCAGCATCCTGGCGCAGTTTTTCTGGGAGGGCCTGCTGCTGACGGCGGTGAGCGGGATTATCGGAATTGTTGTGTCTGGCGGGGGAATGTGGATTCTGCAGCAACTGCTGACGGGCAAGGTGCCTGGTTTTGATCCTCCGCGGCTGGTGCCGTGGTCCGCGGCGCTGGCGCTCGGTTGCCTGGTGCTGTGCGGTGTGGTTGCGGGGCTGTACCCGGCCAGCAAGGCGGCAGCGATGGATCCGATTGAGGCGCTGAGGAGAGAATAAAGCAGATGACAGGTTACAGATGACAGATGACAGTTAAAAGCCCGGTGCGTCCCCGACAATTGTCTGGCTAAGGCGTATCGTGGAAGCCGGTAGTTTCTCCGCTTACTGTTATCTGTAACCTGTCATCTGGCATCTGTTTTTACTGTCATCTGTCATCTGTAATCTGTCATCTGTAATCTGGAGCGCATCATGCTTAAAGACATTCTGGGACAGGCTTGGGAGGCGATGGTTTATAATCGGCGCCGCACGGCCATCACTATGGTTGGCATGGCCTGGGGCATTGCGACGGTGGTGCTGCTGGTTGCCTATGGCGCTGGTTTCAGCAACGCAGTCGAGACTATCTTCTCCAAATTCGGTACGAACACGATCATCTTCTGGGGCGGACGAACCAGCGAGCAGGCAGGCGGCGATAAGGCGGGGGCGAAGGTGCGGTTCACGCTGGAGGATGTTGATCGTGTTTCGAACAGCGTTCCGGAGATTCTGCACATTTCGCCCATGTCCTCGAAGAGTATCCCGGTGCAGAACGATCTGCATCTTTACACCTGGAGCGTGAATGGGGTGAGGCCTGCGTACCAGGAGATTTGGAAGCTAAACCTTGAGCAGGGGCGTTTCTTTTCAGGGGCCGAGGACGAGCAGCGCGCCCACGTTTGCATTCTGGGGTCGGAGAACAAGGCCAAGCTTTTCTCCGGTGGCTGGGCGCTGGGGGAAACGATCCGTTTGAATGGCGAAGCCTTCACGGTAATCGGCGTAATGAAGGCCAAGATGCAAGAGGGCGACAACGACGACAGTAACCGGAATATCTATATTCCGTTCAATACCAGCAGCGACTTTGTCGACACGAAGTATCTCGACAGCATCTGGCTTGATTATCGCGGCGACCACGAGATGGTGGAAAAGGCGCTGCGCGAGACGATGGCGGCGGCACATCACTTTCGGCCCTCGGACCACAACGCGATGGGCGTTGCCAACCTGATGTCGCAGGTGAAGGTATTCCGCCTGCTGTCGATTGCGCTGTCGATTTTGTTGACGCTGGTAGGGGCGCTGACGCTGGGAATTGCCGGGATTGGCCTGATGAACATCATGCTGGTGGCGGTGCAGCAGCGGACGCGGGAGATCGGCATTGAGAAGGCACTGGGGGCTCGGCGGCACCATATTCTCATCCAATTTTTAGCCGAGGCGCTGGCGATTACCGTGGTGGGCGGAGCGGCCGGGGTTGCGCTGGCTTATCTTGTGTCCGCTCTGGTGGGGCGGATTACGTTTTACAGTGCGCTGGCGAAGAATGCCGAGAGCGCGGACATTCGCCTGATTATTTCGCCGACCTCCGTTTTGGTGGCCACGGTGATCCTGATCATTACGGGTCTGGTCAGCGGGATGATTCCTGCGATTCGTGCGGCGAATCTGGATCCGATTGAGGCGTTGAGGTACGAGTGAGGCAACCCTGGATTGTCTCTTCGGGAGGCGGCATGGCGAGGGAACTGGGAAAATTCATTGCGTCCGGCCGTATGGCGGATGTGCATGAGTGGGGGCCCGGATGGGTGCTGAAGCTGTTTCGCGAAGGCATAGACCTGGCGGTGGTGCGGCGTGAGCACAGCATTTCCATCGCCGTGTTCGAGGCCGGTGCCCCAGCTCCGAGGACAGGCGCAGTTGTTGCGATAGGCCCACGTTACGGCATCGAATATGAAAGGGTGGACGGCGTTCCCCTGCCGCAAGCCATGCGCAGCGATCCATCGAAGCTGTTTTACTACGCTGACCTGATGGCCGACACGCAGCTCCAGTTGAACAGTATTGAGAATGTAGAAGGCGTGCCTCTGCAGAGCCCCACCCTTGAGCTGAGGCTAAGCGCTGGAACCATCCTTGATTCCGAGACAAAGAGGCGCGTTCTGGCCCGGCTGTGCGAACTTGCGACGGGAAGCAGCCTGTGCCATGGCGACTTTCATCCGGAAAACATCATCGTGCAGGGAAACAGAGCGACGGTGCTGGACTGGACCGCTGCCAGCCGCGGAGACGCTTCCGGGGATCTGGCGGGAACTCTCGTGATTTTGAACGGGTATTTGCAGGCGATTGGGTCGCAGTCGCCCGAATCGCACGCCATTCATCAATTCACCCAGCGCTATTTGTCCCGGTACCTGGGTGCAGGTCGTGTTCCCGGCGAAGCCTACCGCGATTGGATCCCGATTGTAGCGGCCACGCGTTTGAGCGATGGAATTGACGAGCAGAGAGAGTGGCTTATGACTCAGGTTCGATCGGCCTTCGTTGCACAGCCGCAATGAGTCGGGCCAGTTCTCTTGAGAAGACCCATTTAGACTGGCGGTAGTGAGTCCACGACAGGTACGCCCTGGGGCGGCGTGAAGTGAAATGTTTCGGGCGAGATCGGGGCGTTCGGCACTTCGCCGGTAAACGTAAAGTGCGTGAGCGCGCCGTCGGTCTCTTCGACTTCGATGCCGGTGATGGTTCCTTCAACCGTTGTCGTGAGCGTGAGGCGCGTGACGCGGTTTTCCTGGCCTTTGGGCACGCCGGTTAAAGTAAACCGGCCACCGGCCGCAGGGGCCAGCTTCAACCCGTTCATCTCCTTTTCAAGCTCCGTGTGGCCTAGCAGGAACCGCAGCGGCGAACGCAAATCGTCCAGTTTTTTGGCAGGGATGCGCTGCACCTGCGAATTGCCGCGGGAGTAGAACCATGCGTATTTGCCGTCGAGCAGGAACACCTTGCCGGCGGGATTGCTGTAATCCCACTTCATGCGGCCCGGCTTGAGCAGGAGGAGCTTGCCGGTCTCGGTGCGGTCGATGCCCATGCCTTTATAGGTTTCTGTAAATCCGGCGGTCAGGGAATGAAGGGTGTTGTAGTGGCGATCAACGCGCTGGGCGAGGTCGTGCGCGGAAGGGGCTTGCGCGAACGGTGAGATAGACAATGCCAGGGCCGCCAAAACCAGGGCGCCATACTGTATGCACTTGCGCTTCTTCATTTGATCAACGTCACTGTGCAGTGGGCGCCACCTTCGGGGTCCGCTGTGAGTTCGCCGGACTCTTTGTGGCAGAAGCTCCGAATCCCTGTCTTTCCTGGTATCTGTGGAATGGCCGTGACCTTGAAGCTAACTGCTTTTTCTATCCCGTTGATTGTTTCTTTTTGACACTCCGTGATCTTGAAGATGTAGCCATTGTCGATACCGCTCGCGAGATCGGTGCTGATGAGTTGCGCGGCCATGGGACCGGATGAGCCCAATTTCGGATCACCGCCCAGAGCCGTCAGCGAGCAAGCGAAGCCATTGGCCGGGTAGGTGGATTCATACTCGATCTCTGCCCTGTAGATTTCGCGAATGGAGTTCAAGGCGCGGAGATCATTGGTTTTCGGCGACGCGTAGAGGTGCGAATCCGTGCACCATAACGCGAGGCAGGCGGTGCAGATTCCGAAGTAGCGGGCAATGCTGAGGCCGCGCAACCTGGCTGGCGTGCTGATGCTGTTGTGACTGGTGCGCAATGTCGGGTGCGCGATCATTGGCCAAGGGGCTGGACGCAGTTGCTGGCGCCGGCAGGGTCAAATTTGATGGCGCCGGACTGGTCGCTGCAGAATCCACGATCGCCGGTTTTGCCGACGGTCTGTGGGACCGCTGTGACGACGTAGCTGTTGTACCGGTCGATGCTGTTCACGGTCACCTTGTCTTTGCAGGTGATGGCGAAGATGTAGCCGGATTTGAAGCCCGAGGTCAGGTCGCCTTGCAGGATCTGGGCGCCGGTTGCCGAAGGAGCTCCGGTGTTGGGATCACCGCCAAGGGCAGGCAACGTGCAGGCGAACCCGTTGGATGGGTAGTTGGAGGAGTACTGGATTTCGGCCTGCTGGATGGCGCGGATGGACTGGACGGCCGACAAGTCGTTGGCGCGCTTGGTGAGGCTGCCGACGGTGGGGATTGCGATCAGCATGAGAATGGCGATGATGGCCATGACGATGAGCAATTCCATGAGCGTGAATCCGTTGGGCAGGGCAGCGCTGGGCAGGGCAGTGCGACGGGTGGTTGCTTCGACATTCTTCAAAGCGGGCCGCTGCGCGCCTCGGCAAAACGAGAATTTCAGTTTCATGGGAATCCAATGCCTCGCGGAGTGAGCCGGAAGATGACCAACCCCTTCCGACAAAATGCTACAACGTACAGACGCGGAAGGGAAATGGGACGCTCGGGGAAAGCAGATTACCTCGAAAAGCAGATTACAGATTACAGATGACAGGTTACAGTCAAAAGCCCGAAGAGCAGATTACCGATGACAGCCTTCCGATTACGGACTTCGGGTTTCTAAACTGTCATCTGTAATCTGTCATCTGTCATCTGGCTTTTTAACTGTCATCTGGAACCTGTCATCTGCCCTTCAACACACAAGGCGGTCGCGCTTCAGTTTCACGCCGTCAAGGCGGCCGAGGAGGGTCACGGCGATGCGCTCGGGGTCGAAAAGGCGCTGGGCCATGGCTTGAACTTGCGCGGCTTCCACCTCGTCAATGCGGGCGATGACTTCGTCCACGCTGAAGAAGGTCGTGAAATACATCTCCTGGCGGGCGAGGTTGGCCATGCGGGCGTTCGAACTCTCCAGGCCGAGCAGGATGTTTCCTTTTACCTGGTCCTTGGCACGGGTCAACTCTTCCGCGCTCAGCGGTTCCTGTTTGAGTTTGCGGAATTCGGCGAGGATCAGGTCGACGACTTCGAGGGCCTTACCGGCCGACGTTCCCGCGTAAACGCAAAGGGTTCCGGTGTCGCGATAGGGGCTCAGGTCGGAGTAGATGGAGTAGACCATGCCACGGTCTTCGCGGATGGTCTGAAAGAGCCGGGAGCTCATACCGCCGCCGAGGATGGTGTTGAGGATGAGGGTGGTGTAGCGGCTTTCGTCGGTGATGGGGGGAGCGGGGACGCCGAGGCAGATCTGGACCTGCTCCAGGGATTTTTTGTTGCGCATGACGACGCGCGCTGTGGCCTCGGGGGCGGATAGCTCGTGGAGTGTGGCTCCGCCAGCCAGGCCGGAGAATTTGCCAACTACGGCCTCGACGAATTGGTCGTGGTCCAGGTTTCCGGCCGCGGTGAAGACCATATTGCCACCGTGAAACCGGTCGTTGTGGTAGTCGAAGAGGCTCTTCTGGTCGAGACCGGCTACCGTTTTGGTGGTGCCGAGGATGGGCCAGCCGAGGGGGTGGCCCTTCCAGAAGCTCTGCGTGAAGAGTTCGTGGACCAGGACGTCGGGGTTATCCTCGTCGATCTTGATCTCTTCGAGAATGACGCCACGCTCGCGCTCGATGTCAGGGGCGGCAAAGACCGGGTTCAGGACCAGGTCGCTGAGGACGTCGAGGGCGATGGGGACGTGGTCGGAGAGGGACTTCACGTTGAAGCAGATGGTTTCCTTGCCGGTGAAGGCGTCGAGATTGCCTCCGATGGAGTCCATTTCACGGGCGATGCGCTGTGCGGAGCGGGAGCGGGTTCCCTTGAAGAGCATGTGCTCGACGAAGTG
>JBEKRU010000035.1:0-50120 GCA_049518435.1 Occallatibacter sp.
ATTCGAGGGATATTTTGCGCGGTTGCGAAGCGGCTATCACGATTTGCTGACACACTTGGTGTCGCATCGTAGAACATTCCTTGTAGTGCTTCTCGGATTGTGCGGGTGTGCTCCGGTGCGGACTTGATGTCAAATGTGTGCTGGAGACGTTGTCCTGGGAAGGTTCTCTTCAATGAATCACCTCGCACATTGCCCGTCAAGCGCTGGCCAGGGGCTACGTGCCTGCTTCTAGAGAAGTTTGCTAACTCCTCTCCCGTGCTCGACCGCGATCCGCTGCGGGGACGTCGAATACACCCATCCGGCCCGCGGCAACAAGGCCTGCGACGAAGCTGGCCCCCGCGAGCATTGTCAGCCAATCGAGCGCGGACGGAGCGGCTACAAAATTGAGATGCGCCAGCAGCCATTTAAAAGCAAGGTGGTCGGATTCCCGGGCCGCCGCTCGATTCAACTCATCTAACCCGCGCCAGCGCACAGCAACGAGCACTGCGGCCAGAATCGACAGGAAGAGCCAGCCCGATAGACCAATGACGGACGGCACGGCACGCCCTGGCCCGGCAAGACTCAGCAAGATCAGTGCGACCCCCGATGAAATCAGCGCGCCGGCGCCGAGCAGCAGTGCGCGGCCGTCCCGGCGCAGTTCGCCGGCTTCCTCGGGATCGTCCTGGAATGCTGCGCTGGCGCGAACCGCCGCCGCGACGAGGCCGAACGAGATTTGGAGCATGCCGACCACTCCCGCGAAGAATACGGAGGCGCGTCCGGCATCCACGGTGCCGCTCGTGTGCCGACCCTGGCTCATCCAAAAGAAGAGCGCCCAGACCATGATGATGACAACGAACATAAAAATGGATGGAATCCGCGTTCCTCGCGGAGGTGTCCTTGATCCGTTAATGGCCATTATTCTCACTCCTGCTCCGGCTCCCAGCGATCGATGAACAGTTCCGTTACAGCGACACCGCACAGCTTCGCCAAACGGAGCGCCAACGGCAGACTGGGATCATACTTGTCGGTCTCAACTGCGTTGATCGTCTGCCGCGACACACCGAGCCGCCGGGCCAGTTCGCCCTGGCTCCAGCCTCGTGCCTCGCGCATCGCCTTCAAGCGGTTTTCCAATGTCTCCCGAACTCTTTACAGGCGGCCTCAGCAAGCTTCAACGGTCTCAGCTTTCCAGCGGCTCCCGTCAGAGGCGAAATATACTGGAGCCTCAATCCCCGCATGCACCGCAACCAACCAAGTGCGAGCCTCCCGCGAGCGTCTGCCGCACCGTAGGTGCCTCACATCACCTTCCTAAAATCAAACGTAGCCAGATTCATCATCCCTTCCGTCAACACATGCACCGTCAGCACAGCCTTCCCCTTCGGCAGATGAACCTTTGCAATCCCCGGCGCCAAATTCCAGTGATGCCACTGCCGCCAGGCCACCGGCTCACCCGGGTCCAGCGTACTCACAATCGTCAGCGGCCCCGTCGCGTCCTTCCCATTCACATCCAGAGAAATAGTCCCGCCGCGATTCGACGTATACAGCAGATCGGCCGAATAATCCCCCTCCTCCGCCACATTCACCGTCACATTGAACCACTCACCGGGCTCCGTCCAGCCCACATAAAGCATGCCCGCTGGCGGCACAACCTTGTTATAAGGATTATCGTCAATCTTCGGATCAAGCCCGAACTTCGTGTACGAAGTATCCACGCCCTCATTCATCCGAAACTCGTTCAGATAAGTCCCATCCGCCGGATTCAGCGCGCCGCTCCCATTATTCTTCGCGTCTGAATCGTGATACGCCACGCCCTCGCCGCCCAGGTCGTAATACGCGCACATCACCTTTCCCGGAATCGCCTGCGCCCCGCCGGAATACTTGCTATCGTGGTACGGCGTTCCCTTGTAGGAAGCCAGAAACCCGCCTTGTCCCGCACACACCGCAACACCCCCCAAAGCCCCAGCCAGAACAGCCGCCACCGCCAACCCGCGCCCCACTAAACCCCTCATCCTATTCGCCTCAATCCAAATTGCATTCCAAAAGTCAGTGACCACCATACACCACCCTGCGCGGGCTTTTTGTACACAGTGTTCCGCGGCACATCCATCTCCGCTCAATCCCGCTACCATCCTCCCAACATGTCCCTCCGCCCAATCCTTCTGCTCGCCCTCGCGTCCCTCTCCGCCCACGCCGCCAAACCCTGCATCCCCATCGAAGACGCCAGCCAAAACCTGAACAAAGACGTCTGCATCACCGCCCACGTCTACGATGAAGTAGAACTTCCAGACGGCACCCGTTTCCTCGACGTCTGCACCCCCCAAACCCCCGACGACGCCTGCCGATTCACCATCATCAGTCTCCGCGAAGACCGCCCCGAAGTCGGCGAACTGAATAAATACCGCGACTCCAACATCCAGGTCCGCGGCATCATCCAATCCCTCCACGGCCGCGCCGGATTAGTCCTCAGCCACGCCCGTCAGTTCAACGGAGGCCCACCCAAATTCCGCCCCAATCCCCTGCTCGCCCGCGGATTCAGCGCCGCACAAAGCCGTCCTCCCGTCAACGCCCCCAGCCTCCACACCCAGGGCACAACCCGCTCTTTCATGAACAACCGCGATCGGGAACCCCGCCCCTCAAAATAGATCCTCAACCCCGCTCCTCAAAGCCACCCCGTCTACCAGGACCCCCGCGCATTCCGCCGCAATTCCTCCAGCGGATACAGCGTCCCCCGCCACACCACCCCATTCCGCCTCAGCGTCAGCACCATCGACCGCACCAGCGCATACAAAAACACCGCCGTCGCCGGAGAAAACATCACCGCGTTCCAGGCCGAAGCCTGGTTCACCTTCCGATTCGCCGCAATCACTCCCGCAATCCCCACATGAATCAGCAACCCCGCCACCATCGTCCATCCACCGCTCGCAATCGCCGCCAGCGGCAGCAAAATCTCCACCGCCAGCCCCACAAACGCCGCCAGCGCCAGCCCCACACTGTAGCGCAGCGCCGCAAACCCGTTCTTCTCCAGCAGACTCACCATCCCCAGCGCACCATGATTCCAACGCAGCCGCGTCAGCCCCGGCCCCACCACCACCCGCTGCCGATACCCCGCCCGCTTGATCTTGAACGCCAGCAGCAAGTCCTCCACCACCTCCATCCGCATCCCCGCAAACCCGCCAATCTGCTCATACACCGCGCGCCGCACCATGCTGAATCCCCCAGCCCCAAAAAAATCCCTCGCCCCCGCATCAGCCACCTTCCACAGCCGCACGCTCCACTGCGACTGCGCCTGAAACGCCGCAAACGCCGCCTCCTCCGCCACGCTCCTGTACTCCAGCGTCAACGCCAGCACCACATGATCCGCCTTCGCCTCCTCGCCATAACCCACACTCCGCGCCAGCGCCTCCGGACCAAACCACACATCCCCATCCGTAAACAGCAGCCACCGCCCCGTCGCCATCTCCGCTGCCCGCGCCATCGCATGCGCCTTCCCCATCCACCCCGCCGGCAGCTCCTTAATATGGATCACCCGCAGCGTATGCGCCCCCATCCCCGCCATCTCCGCCGCAACCGCCTCCATCCGCACCCCCGTGCGATCCGTAGACCGGTCATCCACCGCGATCACCTCGATCCGCACGCCCTCCGTCGCCAGCAGCGACCGCAGCGTCCCCTCAATCTTGTCCTCTTCATTGCAAGCCGGAACAATCACCGAAACCAGCGGCCCGGCCCCCAGCTCCCACTCGCCCTCATCCCCCGCCGTCAAACCCGCCCCCATCGCGCGCAGTGTCAAATCCGGCAGCGTCCGCATCCCCACCGCCGCAGCAACCGCCTGCCAAATCCATCCCGCCGCCAGCAGCCAGCTAGCCCCCGCAAACACCCACTCCCCCACCTGCCCCGCACCCACACTTACCAACGACTCCCACCCATGCCGACTAGCCCCGCGGCCTTTCTGACCCCTGATCCCTGACCCCTGATCCCTGCCTTTGCGCCCCCGCCCACAAAAACCCACAACTAAACGCCAGAAACACCAACGTACTCCCCAGCGCCACCCGTAAATTCGTCCTATCTGAAATCCACCCAATCACCGTCGGCGAGAAGGTATCCCCGAAGCAGTGAATAATAAAAAGATTCAGCGAAATCGCCGTAGCCCTCACCCCGGCCCCCACCGAATTCACAATCGCCGCATTCAACGGCCCCGTATTCAGAAACAGGCAAAACTCCGTCACCGCCAGCACCGGCACCGCCCACCCCGCAGGACCAAAAAACAGCAGCGCCCCCAGCGGCAGCGTCGCCGCCACGCTCCAAAAGCTCAGCAGATACAGCGCCCTCTCATTCGTTCTCAGCCATCGCTGCGCCAGCCATCCCCCCACCAGCGTCCCCGCAATTCCATCCACCACCGTTACCGCGCCCATCGCCAGGCTCGCCTGCCCCACCGTCATCCCCGCCCCGCGGTGCAAATACGTAGGCATCCACGCCGATATACCGCCCATCGCAAACGTCAGCATCGCCAGCCCAAACGTCGCCGTCAAAAACGCCCCATTCCGAAACAGCCCCCCAACCGTCCCCCTCTCCACCGTCTTTCTTTCATGATCGCTAGCCCCCCGCTCCGGCTCCCGCCCCACCCAGCCATACAAGGCAGCAATCACCAGCCCCGGCACCGCGCACACAAAAAAGGGAGCACGCCACCCCCACCAGCTCCCCATCTGCCCGCCCGCCACATACCCCAGCGCCGCGCCCACCGGTATGGCCGTATAAAAAATCGACAGAATCCTGTTCCGTTCTTTTTCAGGATAAAAATCCGCCAGCACCGCCGGAGCGAATATCCCAAACGTCGCCTCGCCCACCCCCACCAAAGCGTGCCGAATAAACAGTGTCTGGTAGCTGTGCACCCACGCCGTTCCCAGCGTCGCCAAACTCCACAACACCGCCCCGCCCACAATCAGCGGCTTGCGTTTAAAGTGGTCGCCCAGCCACCCCGTCAGCGGAGCAGCAAACATATAAGTAATAAACAGCGCCGTAGTCAGCGCCCCCATCTGCGCATCGGTCGAGTGAAACTCCCGCTGCACCAGCGAGACCTCCCCAGGCAGAATGTACCGATCGATATAGTTCAGCAGGTTCAGCCCAATCAGCAGCACCAGCGTCCAAACCGCACCACTCACCAGAGCGTGCGAGCCAGGCGAGCTATGAATAGGAGCGCGAGGATTCAGAGACGAAGAATCGGACGGCAACAGATTGCCTCCCAGCGAAGCCGGTCAAGAGATACCACGAATATCACACGCGCCCCAAATTCCCGAAGCAGCGGGCCCTACTCCGCGAAACCCGGCTTCAATGGAAAAAGGCCACCTTTGCGGGTGGCCTTCTTCATACATCCTGCGCCTTGAAGACATGCAAGCAGCGGTCAACAAAGCCTACATAAAGAATAATATAGTACGCATGACAACTGGTCAACCAAAGTTCACATACGACGAAGCCTCTCTGGATCGCATAATCGTGTATCTTTCGATCGAACGGCTTGCAGCATATCTTATCTTGACCAGAAAGGACCGCGAGCGGGCAATTCGGCTTTACGAACGTAATACCGAGCTCTCGGAGGCCTTATACGGAGTCGTTCAAGGCTTGGAAGTGACTCTGCGGAATGCTGTTCACAACATCCTGGCAGCTGATCATGGTCAGAACTGGCACGACACTATTGCGCTCGAAGAAAGCGAAAAATCCGCAGTCCATGACGCAATGCACAGCATAGAGAGTCGCCATGAAACCATTACCCAAGGCCGAATCGTAGCGGAATTGACTTTCGGCTTTTGGGTCCGGCTATTTTCCGCTTCCTATGACAAGACCCTCTGGGGACGCTCGCTGAGAAAGATCATCCCACTCCGAATTGATCGAAGAGCTGTCTACGGTCGACTCAAGGACATGAAAACACTTCGAAATCGCATTGCGCATCACAACAGGATCATCGGACATACGAGAACCGTTGCCAATCAATACCATGACCTCATTGAGACCATCGGTTGGTTTTCCCGGGATACCAGAGACTGGGTGGAGCAAACCAATTGCGTAGGGGAAAGATTAGAAAAAAAGTTTCCCCCAAAGCCCCCACCGCAGGCGTCAACCGTGCGCGACCAAGCAGCGAGCTATTAATCGGAGCGGGTGAATTCAAAGACGAAGAATCGGACGGCAACAGATTGCCTCCCAGCGAAGCAGGCCAAGAGATACCGCGAATATCACAACCAGCTCAAAAGTCCGAAGCAGAGCGGGAATTCAAGCAACGCCGATTTCAGCTTGCGCATGTGTATAATCCGCAGTATTAAATCTTCTAGCCGCATGGTCAGTGACAGCTTGTCGTGTGCTCTTTAAGGGGGGGCAGATATGAGCTATGTCGATAAGAACTTAACTGCAGGGGAAATGGTGGTGTACCGGACTCGACTCCACTGGATTTCAGTCTTATGGAGCGTGATATTTGCCGCGATCTTCGTGATCGTCGGACTGCTATTTGCCATCCTTGGGCTATCCGACATGAAGAGCAACAGTGATTCGTTGATTATCGGGATGTCCTTGATCGTCTTTGCCGCTTTGCTCGGAGTTCTCGCGAAATTGAGGCGAAATTCCGTTGAAATGGCCGTTACAAATAAGCGCGTACTTATCAAAGCTGGTCTTATAAGTAAAAGAACAATCGAGCTGTTCTTGGGAAAAGTGGAAAGCGTGGCCGTGGATCAAGGGATTCTCGGGCGAGTTCTGGGCTATGGCAGCGTTATCGTTCGCGGAACGGGCGGCACGGCTGAACCATTCAAATATGTCGAACGCCCCGAGGAATTTAGACACCAAGTGCAGAGTCACATGGAGATGGCGACGAGATAGCTTCGGTTAGGGATGCCCGCCAATCCTGGCAATGAGGCGGGGCGTCCCCGTTCCCAAACGAAACCCCTCGACCAGGTAGGCCGGGGGTTGACCCCCGGCAAAAACCGACCCAGAAGAATTTGAAAGATCATGCGCGCCTTGCAAGCCGCCTGGATGATCCAGTCCACAGCCGAGTTACCCGTCAGAACCGCCCGGTAGGCCGAGTATCACTTTCCTGCCAGCCTCAAGCTTTGAGTCAGAAAGATTGCCTCTACGGCTAAGAAGCCGGAGTCTTCCATGACTCTGATGGTACGCAGTCCACGACGCGATCTGTTCCTCTTTGGTCATATACCGGGCTGAATTATTGTCCTCTCGTCCGGTGATCTGAATATCTGCCTCCGAGAGGCCAGTCAGTTTCAGCCATTCGGTTACTAGAGTTTCAAAGGTCATCGGGGGAAGGTGGTCAACGTGACAAGTCTCGTATTTGAGAAACTCGTTTGTATATGGGCATCTCTGAACGCCATTTGAGAATTGGCACTCTTTAAAGTGGAGGATCTGGGGCAAGATTGCATTGCGGAGGGCAGGACGGACGAGTTGTCGCCTGTTCTCGCCATCGACGCATTTGATGTAACTCACATCTGTTGATGAGCCGTCAGTGCGGACAATATGAAAGCATCGAGTCGTGCCGTAGTCCGGATCAAGTCCAATCTCAAGATGGTGAATGCCGCAGCCGATTTTATCCTCGGTCGCAGGGTGAAGGGCAATCAGGTCTCTCACGAAGACATCTCTATCTCCCGTTAGCGTCTCCCCCAACTGATACCCATTAAGAACCTCTCGAACGGCTAACTTAGCCGCCGACTTCGTGGGGAACTCATGATCGCCGATATTGACAGGACACTTAACTCCCCTAGGCATCCCCACTCCAATCGAAACTGTTGAAAGTGTCTCACGCGTGGGTGCCCACGGTCCCTTGCACTCGGGAACGTGGATTCGAGCAGCACCGAATCCCCTTGCCCCTCCGTACCCTTTTCGGGTACACTTGACCCCGAAATGGGTACAGCCACCATCCTCTCCGAAACCCTCTTCGGCCGCACGCGCGGTGCGGTCCTCGCCGTGCTCTATGGGCATATAGGCGAGTCGTTCTATCTCCGCCAGCTTTCCCGCCGAACCGGCATCTCCCTCGGCCCCGTCCAGCGCGAGATGCGCCAACTCGTCGACGCCGGCCTCGTCACCAAAGAGACCCTCGGAACCCAAACCTTCTACAGCGCCAACCAAGCCAGCCCCGTCTTCCAGGAGATGCGCAGCCTCGTCGCCAAAACCGTCGGCATCCACGACGCCCTCCTCGAAGCCCTTGCCCCACTCAAGAAGAAAATCAAACTCGCCTTCGTCTACGGTTCGGTAGCTCGCTCCCAGGAAGCAGCCCACAGCGACATCGATCTAATGATTGTGGGAACGGTCTCCTTCACCCACGTAGTCGCCACCCTGTCCGAAGCCCAGAAGACCCTCAATCGCGAGATCAACCCCACCGTATACTCAGCGCGCGAATTCGCGAGTAAGATGAAGGGAAACTTCCTGAAGACAGTTCTCTCTGAAAAGAAGCTGTTCCTCATAGGCGATGAAAATGTCCTTGGAGAACTGGGCAAGCAATCGGCGGGTGGCCCACATCTGACCAATAAATCTGGGTGGCCCATGTCTCGATTCTGAGACATGGGATAGCTGCCCCATGCGCGCGCCAACACCCCGATTCAATCCAGGGTGTTTTAAATCACAATCAATCCTCTCCTTCCGGCATAGAGTTCAACCCATGCCGAATAGTCCCGAATTGACCATCATCTACAACGCGAACCATCACCCTATATCGGCAAAGTGCTCTGCTTGTGGAGAAGTGTTCCCCGAAGTCGAGGTTGACGGTACGTCGGCTGAAAATATCGAGCGGTTTGTCGCTCGCTTCAACATTCACAAGCTCGAGAAGCACTATTTGGGGCGATGAGGAGAGGCTGACCGCGCGACCGTTGTTCGCTCGACGTTTCTGACTCGTTCGCGAATCGGCCTTAGCTCTAACAATTCCTCCGCCACATAACCTGCAATCGTCCCGTCCGAAAACGTTATATCACGCCGTCCTGCCCATCCTTTTTAACACTCAATATTTGTACGTCGCGGGCCATGCCCGGAAGTATACACACCGGCCCGGATTTCCAATGTCGCCTAACGCACACTGGAGGATTGTCGGGTGCCCCCGATCCCTCGCCCTTGGAGACCGGGGAATCGAGGCAACCGCCCCAACCCCAGCCGCGACCCGGCATACCCCTGACCCCTGACCGGGGTGGGTGACCCCTGTGCGCGGGTACACTTCACTTGCCACTTAACCATTGCCCAATTCAAGCCGCCCGCAATCGCCGCCATTGGCCCGAATCGCCGTCCCGGCATAAAGTCAGGTGTGACGGGAAGTTACAGACACTCGCCGCTTCGCAAGCCGCCATTTCGGAGCCCACCCGCACAGACAACATCATCCAAATAAAGAACGCAATATCAACGATTTAAGCCACTATCCCGTACACAATCAGCGCGCTTTTCAAAGAAAGTGGGTAGTTCCCGGCAAACTCCACCCCCTGATTCATCCAGTTCCAGGCAGCAAAAGCCCCAGCGGCCTCACCCTCCAAGCTCTTAAATTGCAAGAAACCTCACCTTGGAGGGTGAGATTTGCCCCCATTCTCTAACCTTATAAGCCGACAAAACCCCCGTTTTTCTGCCTCTATGTCCTGATTTCCGCCCAAAACCCTAACCCTGAAAGGTGAAAAACCCTCGCACCCCAGCCCCAAGCTTTTACTCCCTGATCCCTGTTCCCTGATCCCTGTTCCCTGCTCTCTGGTCCCTATTCCCTGTTCCCTGTTCCCTATTCCCTATTCCCTGTTCCCTGTTCCCTGGGCCACCGTGCCACCACGGTCGTCCCAATTCCCCCCCGCGGCCGGAAGACGCCTTTTACCTCCGCCCACACCGGATCGGTAGCCTTCACAACGTCCTCAAGTACCTGATTCACAATGTTTTCCTGGAAGATCCCCAAATTCCGATAGCTGAACAAATACTCCTTCAGCGACTTCAATTCCAGGCACCGCTCCCGCGGCATATACCGAATCGTCAACACCCCAAAGTCCGGCAACCCCGTCTTAGGGCACACCGAGGTCAGTTCCGGGTCGTCAATCAGAATCTCGTACCCCGGAAACTGGTTCTTCCAGGTCTCTATCGCCGGAAACGCGAAGTCCAGCCCCGCCGCCGCATGATCATCCGTATACCGTGGTTCCAAAGTCATGTCCCCATTGTACTTGCACTCGCGCCGACGAATCAAAATCGTAACCCCACTTCATCTTTTGTTTGCATTTTCCTGATTCCAAAACCCCTTTCCCGACTCTTATATACTGACCATGGTTAGGTGAATGGCAGAAGAGAAACAGCAATCAGACCGGCTGCGCCTCTGGATCTGGCGCGGCGCAGGCGTTTTCATCGTCATCGTGTTCTTCGTCGCCCGATTTCTAATGCGCGACCGTCTCCTCGTCCGCGAAGTCCAGGTCCGCCACCAGGAATTGGTCAGCACCGTGCCCACCAACGGCCGCGTCGAACCGGACATCAACTACCAGTACCACAGCCCCCTCGCCGGCCTCGTCAAGGCCGTTTACGTGCACCCGGGCGACGTAGTACCCGCCGGCAAGCTGCTCATTCAATTAGATAACTTGCAAGCCCAAGCCCGCTTGGCCACAGCCGAAAGCGGCGTAAAATCCGCCCAGGCCATGATGGATTCCATCACCCACAACGGCACCATTCAGGAGCGCCAGGCCTCCGCCGCCGACATTGCCCGCAGCCAGCTTGAAAGCGATCAGGCCCACCACGACCTGGACGCCCTCACCCGGCTGAATGCCACCGGCGCCGCCTCCGCCAGCGAAGTTTCCGCCGCAAAACAGCGCGTCGCCACCGCCGACGCCAGCCTCCACGCCGCCCAGCAGGGCCAGCAAAGCCGTTATTCTCCCGCGGACATTGCACGCGCCCAGGCCGCCCTGTCCGATGCCGAAGCCAATCTTGCCGCCGCACGCGCCGTAGTCGCGCAGTCTTCTTACCGATCCCCAATCGCTGGAACAGTTTACAGCCTCGACGCCGGCGCTACCGACTTCGTCGAAGAAGGCAAACTGCTCCTCCAGATGGCCGACCTCCACCACGAGCACGTACTCGCCTACTTCGATGAGCCATGGATCGGCCAACTCGCCGTCGGCCAGAAAATCCTCATCAAATGGAACGCCAAACAAGGCAAGGAGTGGCACGGACACATCGTCCGCACACCATCTACGGTGATGGTTTACGGCACCAGAAATGTTGGCGAAGTCCTCGTCCAGATCGACGACGGCGACGGCGACCTGCTCCCCGACACCAACGTCACCGTCACCGTCACCACCTCCAGCGAACCCAACGCTCTCAGCCTGCCTCGCGAGGCATTACGCTCACAGGACGGTAAGACGTTTGTTTTCAAGATTGTAGGGGATTCTCTGGTGCGGACCCCGGTCACCATTGGGACCATCAATCTGACCCAGGTTGCCATCACCTCCGGGCTCAACGAAGGCGACTGGGTAGCAACCGGAACCACCACTGGAATCCCCCTGCAGGAGGGAGTTCCCATCAAGAAGGTTGGGCCGTGACGCCCCGGCGCATCACGGCGTGCGCCCTCGCAGTCGGCCTCATCGCTGCGTCCGCGCTGGCCGCTGCGCCCGCACCGGCCCACGATTCCGCAGCTCCGCTGACCGCCATCAACGCCGCCCTCCAGGCCGGAGAAGCCGACAAAGCCCTCGACCTGATCAACTCCCTTCCCCAGCCAGTCACCGCCGAAGCACACAATCTCACCTGCCGCGTGCGCTACACCCTCGAGCAATGGGACGCCGCCATCCACGAATGCGAGCAAGCCGTCCAGCTTGATAGCCAGAACAGCAATTACCATCTATGGTTAGGTCGCGCCCTCGGAGAAAAAGCAGATCGCGCCAGTTTCCTCACCGCATTCTCCCTAGCCAAGCGAGTCCGCTCGGAATTCGAAGATGCGGTCAAGCTGAATCCCCACAATGCCGACGCGCTCGCCGACCTTGGCGAGTTTTACAAGGATGCGCCCGGAGCCATCGGCGGCGGCACCGACAAGGCCGAAGGGATCGCAGGGCAACTGGACAAAGTGGATCCGGCACGTGCCCACACTCTTCGAGGTGAGTTGGCCGCCGGGCGCAAAGACTACGATTCGGCCGAGCGCGAATTCAAGCAAGCCATCGCCGCCGGCCCCCGTCCTGCCTTGCAGTGGGCCACCTTGGCAGGCTTTTACCGCAAGCGCGAGCGCTGGCCGGAGATGGAGTCCGCAATCAACAGCCTCATCGCCGCCGTCGATCGCGACAAGAAGTCCGCTGTTGCGCTCTATGACGGAGCATCCGTACTCGCCAAGGCAAAGCGCGACCCAGCCCTTGCCGCAAAGATGCTCAACAGCTACCTAACCAACCCTTCCAAAACCGAAGAAGCACCCGCTTTTGTTGCATATGTTCGGCTTGCTCGCATCGACGCCCAGTTGGGCAATTCCGCTGGCGCAGAGCGCGACCGGGCAGCAGCCCTGGCGCTTGCACGCGAATACAAGCCGGCCTCCGATTCAGTACACCAGGAAGACAACCATTGAGGGAACGAGCTAAGTTGAATCTCCTGCACAATCCGCGCAAATTAGCCGTTCCCTTTCTCATCGCCGGAGCTCTCGCCGCCGCGCCTTTGTGCGCCCCCGCACAAGTCTCGCTCTCCACCGTGGTCGACCTCGCGCAGCGCAACTCCAGCGCCGTCAAGTTGGCCGAAGCGGATGTGCAAAAAGCGCAAGCGGCCCTCGCCCAGACACAAGACGCGTATATCCCCAATTTCGTGCTTGGCTCCACCATCGGTTACTCGCATGGCTTTCCTACAGGTCAGCCGTCGGTCGGAAGCGCCACCATGCAGTCTTTGGTATTCAGCTATTCCCAGCGCCAGTACTCCAAGGCCGCACGGGCAGGAATTGAATCAGCCGATTCGAGCCTCAAGGATGCTCGGCAGCAGGTGGCGCTGGAAGCCTCAACCACTTACATCGAGCTCGACACACTGAACCGCGAACTCGCTGCCGCTCAGCAGCAGGAGGCATTCACTGCGGAACTGCTTCGCATTGAACAGCAGCGCGCCGAAGCTGGCGTCGATTCGAACTTGGACCTGTTGCAGACCCGGCTCAAAACTGCCCAGCTCAAGCTCCAGCGCCTTCATCTGCAAACGCGGGCGGACACACTCACCAAGCAGCTCAACGCCCTTACTGGCCTTCCTCTCGGAACCATCCTCACCGACCACGCCAGCATTCCTGAAATTCCAGCCGTTAAAGCCGATGAAGCCCCCCTCAGGCTCCCAGGAATCGAGGCCGTGGGATCCCTCGCGCTGTCCAAGCAGTTCCAGGCGCATGGGGACGATCTGGCATGGCGCCGTCCTCAGATTGGATTTGGCGCCGTTTACAACTATGACTCCAATAAGCTGAACAACTACAACACCTACTATCAGAACTTCACTCCAAACAACGTCAGTTTCGGCGTCCAGATCAACATTCCATTCTTTGACTTCGCTCTTCGTGCCAAGGCCAAGGTGACCGCAGCGGAAGCCCTGCGCGCCACGGTCGAGGAGGAGCAGGCCCAGCGGCAAAACGATGTCCAGATCGCAACGCTCACCGGCAGTCTCCGTGAATTGGACGCGCTGGCCGAGGTTGCAGGTCTCAAGCAGCAGATCGCCGATGCGCAACTCAAAACCGTCCTTGCCCAACTCGATTCGGGAAACGGCGCCGGAAGCGGCCCCGGAGCCCCGCCACAACTCACTCCCAAAGCCGAACAACTTGCCCGCATCGACGAACGCCAGAAGTATCAGGACGCGCTCGACGCCGGCCTCGACCTCGCCAAAGCCCGCCTCCAACTGCTCCGTGCCCTCGGCCACATGGATGACTGGCTCAACGAATTGCACACAAAGTAGCTCTGACCGAATCAAATCAGTTGAAAACCCGAGAAACTGTTAGAATAGAAGGGATGCCTATGCCCCTGAAAACGCTTTTCCTGAATCCGCCCTCGTTCAAGAACTTTGACGGTGGCGCGAGTTCTCGCTGGCCCGCAACCCGCGAGATTGAGTCCTACTGGTACCCGGTGTGGCTAACCTATCCGGCCGGCCTGCTCGAGGGTTCCCGCGTGCTCGATGCGCCGCCTCACCACGTCTCCGCCGAGGAAACCATCAAGATCTGCAAGGACTATGAGTTCCTTGTTCTCTTCACGTCCACCGTCGGCTGGGAAGGCGATCAGCGCCTCGCAGAGACCATCAAGTCCGAGAATCCTTCCATCAAAATCGCTTTCGTCGGTCCCCCTGTCACCACCGACCCCGAACGCGCCCTCAATGAGTGCTCCGTACTCGACTTCATCTGCCGTCGCGAATTCGATTATTCGGTAGTCGAGTTTGCCCAGGGCAAACCCCTCAGCGAGATCCTCGGCATCAGCTATAAGCAGGATGGCAAAATCCTGCATAATCCCGATCGCCCGCAGGTTGAAGACCTGGACGCGATGCCCTGGGCCACCAAAATCTACAAACGCGATATGGACGTCACGAAGTACAACGTCCCCTTCCTGCTCCATCCCTACATCGCGCTCTACTCCACGCGCGGATGCCCTGCTCAATGCACCTTCTGCCTCTGGCCTCAGACCCTCAGCGGCCACGCATGGCGCAAGCGTTCAACAGATGACGTTGCCGCCGAGCTGAAATGGGCTCACGAGAATTTCCCCGGTGTTAAGGAGTTCTTCTTCGACGACGACACCTTCAACATCCAGAAAGTCCGCACCGTTGAGTTGTGCGAGAAGCTGAAGCCCCTCGGCATCACCTGGAGCTGCACCTCCCGCGTTACCACCGACTACGACACCCTCAAGGCCATGAAGGAAGCCGGATGCCGCCTGCTCATCGTCGGCTTCGAATCAGGCGACCCGCAGATTCTCAAGAACATCAAAAAGGGCGCTACCGTCGAACGTGCCCGCGCCTTTGCCAAGGACTGCCACGACCTCGGCCTGGTCGTCCATGGCGACTTTATCCTTGGTCTTCCGGGCGAAACCAAGGAATCCATCCGCAACACCATCAACTTTGCCAAAACTCTGGATTGCGAGACCATCCAGGTCTCCATCGCCCATGCCTATCCCGGCACCGAGTTCTACGACTTCGCCAAGGCCAACGGCTACATCACCAACGAACGCATGGAAGACGGCGGCGGCCACCAGATGGCGCACATCGAGTATCCCGGCCTGCCTGTCGACTACGTGATGGAGATGGTTCACCGCTTCTACGACGAATACTACTTCCGCCCCAAGGCAGCATTCCGCGTGGTGTGGAAGGCAATCGTCAATCGCGACGTGCCACGCCTCTATGTTGAAGCCAAGGCCTTCATGAAGCTGCGCGCGCAGCGTAACAAGGCGGTCAAGGCCACACGCGCCCTTCATGCCGATCCAACCACCCCGGCAAAAGCCGGAGCTTAGTTCTGTTTCCGTAAAGAATCAGGGCGGACGCAGTCGCGTCCGCCCTGATTCTTTGCCGTCAACTCATCGGAACCTTATGTCCCTCCGCGTACTCTAGAAGATGAGGCATCCGTCGGGTCGGATAGCCGTCCCTCTTGTTTTTGCCACACAGCAGGCCGATTCAAACACGCATGGCTCATCACCGTCTCTCAGTTTCGCAGTTTCTCATCCTCGCGTTCGTCTCCGTCAGTGTGCCGCTCGGCGATGCTTCACTCTCCCACGGCATGACAAGCCTGCCCACCATCTAGCTCGTCCATCCCCTCACGCTCATCGCCGCTGTCTTCACTCCATGGATCGCCCTTGGCATTCTGCTCTTGATCGGCTATTTCGCCAGCTATCTCACCGCTCTCTCATGGGCCGATCTCACCTATGTAATGCCCGCGACTGCCCTCGGCAATGTGTTTGTTGCCCTGCTTGCGCACTTCTGGCTCCATGAAACCATCTCCCCGTTACGTTGGATGGGCGTCGTGCTCATCACCGTTGGCGTAGGATTTGTGGCCCAGGGCCCTGTATCCACAACCCCGCCTCTGAATCTGCCCACCTCCATCAGTCAGGCAGAAGCTTCCCCGCTCAATGACGCTCTTGAAAAGGAGCAGGTCCGATGATGCTTGCCGCAAACCCCATCCAGCCCAGCTTCTGGCAAGCCACGGCCATGATCGCCACCATCGTGCTCACCTCCTCCACCGGCGAAGTACTAACCGCGGCTGCGATGAAATCCATGGGCGATCTCGATGACATTCGCGCTCGCTCCGGCATGAAGGGCGCCATTCGCGCAGTCGTCACTTCCCCGCTCTTCCTTGCCGGAATCTTCTTTATGGCAGTCGCGTTTTTCTCCCTGCTTTTCGCCCTGAATCACATGAATCTCAGCCTGGTCGGCCCCGCAGCCGCCTCCCTCACCCTGGTCACCAACACCATTGCCGCCAAGCTCTTCCTGCATGAAAACGTAGACCGCCGCCGCTGGACCGCCGCAGTCTTAGTCTGCATCGGCGTCTACCTCCTCGCCCACTAGACGCGAGCCTCTCCGAGCCCGAACAACCCAACCGCCGGGCCACGAATCCCACAATGGCCGGGTCTAACTATCTGTGCACTGCGTCACAGGCCGGCAAAACTAATCGCATCTATCCTTGGACGGAACGGTGGTGCCTCAAGTAGTATTATGGTTACTAACCGAAGTAACCACGAACCACCTAACGATGTCGGGTTTTGGCCCCTCATTTTCATACCCTCATTGCCTTCATGGGGGATGTACGATCGGGCGCTGTTGCAAATTGAACTCAGGAGTCCTGCCGTTTTGCCGATGCATATAGTAATGTCCGCTCGCCGACTCGCTTCCGCCCGCCACGCTTGCATGCTCGCTGCCCTTATTGCGCTGCTCGCTTTCGGTCCCTTAGCCAGGGCGCGCGGCACCCAGCAGCACAAGCATCCGCGTCTGAACGCCATGCGGCACATGCTGTCGAACGTTGGCCTGCCGGTCCCCGGATTCATGCCTGACGATGATGATGACAATCCGCCTGAGGATGGCCCCAAGTATCAGCTCAGGCTTGTACGGCAGGGTGGCGAGATTATCGACGTCATTTACCGGGTAGGCGATACGTACATCCCCGAGGCTCTCGACCAGCTCAGCGTGTTCCTCCGCGACACACACAACGACGAGGTCAAGAGCTACGATCCACGCACCTTCGATATTCTTCACACCATGCTCGCCAAGCTGAACCGATCCAGCAGCGAAATCGAAGTTCTTTCCGGCTACCGAACCAAGGAAACCAACGACGCTCTTCGCGAGAGCGGAACCACGAACGCGGCCGAGCATTCACAGCACATCGAAGGAAATGCGCTCGATCTCCGGGTTCCCGGTGTCCCCGCGGTTGAGTTGCGCGACGCTGCACTTTCACTGCGCGCCGGCGGCGTCGGTTACTACCCCAAGGGCCAATTCATCCACGTAGACACGGGTCCCGCCCGCAAGTGGACCTACGCAAGGCGCCACGGCAGGCACAGCCACCGCCGTCGCCACGCGTAACACCGCAACCTCAACCCGCTGGAACGAACGGCCAATCAGCGCCCGCAGGCCGGCAGGCGTTCGCCGAACTGCGATCGTAAAACCTTCTTCCCGTTCGCTATTGTTTGTGACATAATTTGCTGGCTCGCTTCTCCATTCCCCAAAGCACCCTCCAGACGAGCATGCAATCGAAAAAATTCGGATCGATCCCCTTCCCTGTCTTTCTTCCCTTTGCTATTTGAGGTCGAATGAGCAACATCAACGGCAAAGTCTATGCGATGAACGCCATCACTCCCATGAAGCCATGGAAGACATGGATCGTGCGCGCATTTTTCTTTGTGCTGGGCCACATCAAGCCGTTGCAGAAAGACCTGGTTGACCTGTCCTTTATCCAATTCGCGCGTTGGGTCGTCGTCAAGCGCAACAGCTTCCCGTTCTTGAGAAACGGCCAGATCCACGAGGACCTGAAGTACGACTACCTGCTCTTCTTCAGCAATTTCAACGGCACCTGGAACCAATACATTGATGCCTTCTCCGCCGTGCTGAGCAACGGCCTCAACCTCATCTGGCGCTGGAGTGAGAAGTTTCCCGGCTCGGTTCCGGTCACCATTTTCAAGGAATACATCGCCCGCGTTCAGTTTGACACGGACTACTACTACACCGCGTATCCCCACGCCACGGCCAACGACGTCAAGTCAGCCCACATCGTGCAGTCCTCAGTGGACAGCCTCAGTCTCGCCGCCGCGCAGTACACGCCGGAGCAGTTTGCCGCCGCATACCTTCGTTTTGTGATTCAAGTTCAGTGCCACCTGGGCGAAACGGGCGAAGCTCCCATCGCAGGATAGAAGCGAAGCTCCAATCGCAGGATAGAAGCGAAGCTCCGATCGCAGGATAGAAAAGGGCTCCATGCCGAACGAGAATGGCAGCGTCTACGGACTGACAATTCTTTCGCCGATCATCGACGATGAGAAGGTGACGCCCTCGCATGACCTGCAAATTCGCGACTATCTGGCACATCTTTCCGCCCGGGAAGATAGCCCATTCGCGCAAACGCAAGGCACCCACCTCGCCCGATTGGTGGTCATGGATGATGTGATCTACGTTGGAGCGCCCTCCTGTGAAGAGCACCTGAAATCGAAGTACCTCATCTTCGAGGCAAACCTCGATGGCGACCTCGACACCTATCTTTCTAACCTTGCCACCAGCATCCCGCATCACCTCGACGAAGTTTGGAAGCACTGCGTCGGCTACCCTGGCGCAACAAATCGTCAAGCGTTCGTTGACTATATGAAGGCCTGCCAGCTCGATACCACTTTCTATTTCGCAGCCGTCAACAACAAGACCGTCACCCAGACACTGCGCGCCCTTCAAACGCAGAGCGCTGTCGCCGACTTCATCGCAAGCCACCAGGGTGTGGATTCGGCTACCCTGCAACGCGAGTTCATTCACTTCGCAGCCCATCTCAAAGCCTTGCCCACTCCCAAACCTGGGTCCATGGGTCCCCACCGTTCTATTCAGACTGGCGGCCACAATGAGTAAGCTCAACGAGACCGACATTCAGGGCTTTGTTCTGCGCGGCTACAACATGCCCGTGGCCCGCTATGTTTTTCTTCGTTTTGAAGACGCGCACCGCGCGCGCAAGCTGATCGGTCAATTGCTGGGCCTGATAACAACCGGCCAGCGATGGGACGGAGGCAAGCCACAGAGCACCATCAACATCGCTTTCACCATGCGCGGCCTCCAGCATCTGGAACTCCCGGACGCAACATTGCTGAGCTTTCCCGTTGAATTCCAGCAAGGAATGAAGCATCGCGCCGGCATCCTTGGAGACTGCGGCGTCAACTCCCCCGAGCATTGGGATAAGATCTGGCGCGAAGGCCATGTTCATGCCTGGATCGGCGTCAACGGCCTCACAACGGAAGCCCTCGATGCCGCCTGCGCCAACCTTCAGTCTCTCGTCGACGAGACCGGCGGAACAACCATCGTCGGCACGCAGGACGCCGCTGCCGTTGTTTTGAATGGCAAGCCATCCACCAGCGAGCACTTCGGCTACACCGATGGTTTCGGCAATCCAGATTACCTTGGCATCGAGCGCAGCACCCAGCCCGGGCAAGGCAAACTGCTGCCCAACGGAACATGGGGTCCCCTCGCAACCGGTGAGCTGCTGCTTGGTTATGCGGACGAAGCCGGCGAACTTCCCGTGGCGCCCATACCGCACCTTCTGGCCAGCAACGGCACCTTCATGGTCTATCGCAAACTGCACCAAAACGTCGCCACCTTCCGCAGCTTTCTCAATCAGCATGCAGCGCATTACAGCGGAGGCAAAGAGAAGCTGGCAGCCAAATTCATCGGGCGCTGGAGAGACGGTACGCCCCTCGAACTCTCGCCCGATAAGCCCGATCCCGCCATCGTGGAAGATCCAAACCGCAACACCGATTTCGTATATGGCGCCGACGCCGAGGGCACACGCTGCCCGATTGGCGCGCACATCCGCCGCGTTCATCCGCGAGACGCATTCGGTTTCAACGGACAACTCATCAACCGTCGCCGCATTACCCGCCGTGGACTTCCCTATGGACATTACGTTCCGGAAGGCGAGCCCGTCTCCGACACTGACGAGCGCGGAATCATCTTCATGGTGCTGAACGCCAACCTCTCGCGCCAGTTCGAATTCGTCCAGCAGCAATGGGTTCAGTACGGCAACGACTCCAAACTGGGCAATGACAAGGATGTGCTGCTTGGAAGTCACGGAGGCAAAGGCAGATTTATGGTGCAAGGGGACGAAAGCCCAGCAAATCCCCCCTTTGTCTGCAGCCGGCTTCCTGACTTTATTGAGCTGCGCGGCGGAGACTATTTCTTTCTCCCCAGCATTACCGCCCTCGGCATGATTGCGATGGGCCTGGTCGACCCCCGCTAGCCACCGCGCATGCACATCAAAGTGCACCGTGAAGAATTGGAAACCGCATTATTCGTAACCTTCTATGGTGAAAAAACGCCGTTTTAGCCGCTTTTGCATCGATAATTTGAACAATATTTCGCTTTTACATGCACCTCTAAGCGCACGCTACGCGAGCCGTCACAACCACCCAGCCTGCACACAAAACCGCACTCACGCAGGCGAAACTCGTACTGTCATCTGTGACCTGTAATCTGTCATCTGTAACCTGTAACCTGTAACCTGTAACCTGTAATCTGTGATCTGTCATCTGTAACCTGCAATCTGTCATCTGCAACCTGTAATCTGTCATCTGTAACCTGTAACCTGTAATCTGTCATCTGTCATCTGTAACCTGTCATCTAATGAATCGCATCAACCCCGTCGGCTTCAAATCCGCATTCAAAATCCGCCTCGGCTCCCCCGCCGCCACGCAAACCGCCTCCGCCGCCAGGTGTCCGCTCCTTACCCCGCTCTCCATCGTCGAAGGCCATCCCGTCTGCACCCAATCCCCGGCCAGAAACAGATTTGGCCAAGGGGACACGGCGGAAGGCCGCGCCGCATCAATCCCCGGAGGCACGCCGAACGTGGCCCGAACCTCCTTCACCAGCGCCACCTTTTCGAGCTTCGCCTCGTTCACCCGCGGAAAAAACTCGGCCAGTTCCCGCAGCGCCTGGGCAATCGCCTCATCCCTGGGCAGCGCCGCAAAGGCCCGCGTCGCGCTGACAACCAGCTCAATATAATTCCCGCCCCGCCCCTGCAATCGCGACTGGTTATACATCCAGTGAATCTCGCGATCCAGCAGTACCGCATGTTCCAGCTCCGTAATCTCCCGGTCAAACCACAGATGCACGCTGCAAATAGGCCAATGTTCCTGCCGCGCAATCTGCCCAGCCAGTTCCCCAACATCCTCCGACGGCGGCAGATGCGGCAGCAACTTGTCAGTCGCCTCAAACGGCAGCGCCGCCACCACAAAATCCGACAGCAGCACACCCGTCCGCGTTCGCGCCGTCCATTGCAATGTCTCTTCGTCCCACTCCGCGCCTTCCACATGAGTGTTCAACAGCACGCGCCCACCGCGCTCTTCGAGGTACGGTGCAACCGGCGCGTACAGTTCACTCAACGGAACTGTACTCATCCCCATGCTTCCCGCCTCTGCCGAGTTCATAAACAGTTCACGAACCACCTTGGCCGCATACGGCACAGCAATCTCATCAATCTCCGCATTCAGCGCACTCGCAATCACCAACCGCCAAAATCTCTCCAAAGCGCCGCGCGTCTGCTTGTGTCGTATCAGCCAGTCCTTCAGCGTCTCCATCGAGTCCGCCGGAACCGGCTTCATCAGCGCGTTGAAGGCGCGACCCAGCGCGACTTTATCCGCCCACGTAAACGCGCTCGTCGTCATAAACTTCGGCAGCCCATGCAACGGCGCAGGTAAGAACGAAGGCCCCAGGATCGATCTCCGCCCCCCCGGCTCAATCATGGTCATATCGGTTGTCCAGTGAATCTTGTCCGCGACACCGATGCGCCGATAGAAGCCTTGCAGATTCGTGCAGCACCCAAACAGCACATGCTGGCAGTTGTCGATAACCTCGCCCACTCCTGGATGCAGATACGAACTGGCTCGCCCGCCCAGGTACCCGCGCCGCTCCACCAACTGCACGCGCAGTCCCGCCTCCGCCAGCGCGCACGCAGCACTCATCCCCGCCACCCCCGCGCCAATTACGGTGACCGTCCTCTGCGAGTTTTTGCCCATATCAATCAAATAACAGCCTGTCGTTCCGGTATCAGCAAATAAGCTCGTGGGTGCCCCACCTTCGCCGCGGCTTTATCGCGGTTAAGGTGGGATAGCTCCATCTATTTATAGCCTGTTATGGCTCTTTAGCTTCTTATAGTTTTCCCCGTTTGTGCCCCATTCATCGCGGCCTTATCGCGATGAGTGGGATCTCACGCAACCCCACCGCAGGGGTTCAACCAACCAACCTCACCCACCCCATCCTCATCATGCCCGCCGCCAGTATCCGCATCTTCTCAATCGTCGGCACACTCGCCCTCTTCGAAAACACATCAAAATCCGCCGCCTCAATCCGCTTCAGCAGCGCATGATAAATCTCCACCAGCACCCCCAGCGCCGGCCGGCTCTCCCTATCAATCAGCGGCATCAGCGCGTTCGCCGATTCATAATACTTCTCCGCCCGCGCCCCAATCTCCTTCAGCAACGCACGTTCCGCAGCCGTCGGCCCCGAGCCCTTCACGCGCTTCAACAGTTCATTCAACGAAACCCCGTGCGCCTTCAAATCCTCCAGCGGCAGATACACGCGATTCCGCTCCGCATCCTCCGCCACATCGCGCAGAATGTTGGTCAACTGGAAAGCAATCCCCGTCTCCTCAGCCAGTTTCTCAGCACGATGGTCCGAATAACCAAAGATGTGAATACACACCAGCCCCACCACGGAAGCAACCAGGTAGCAATAGCGATACAAATCATCAAACGTCGCGTAGGTATCCGCTGCGTCTCCCTGCACCGAATCCAAATCCATCGTCACGCCCGCCACCAGTTCATCCAGTAGCGTCAAAGGAATCTGAAATCGCGCCACCGCGTCACGTACCGCAAGGAATACCTGATCGCTCGTCGCCCCACCCGCGCTCGCCGCATGCCATTCCGTCAGCCACGTGTCCAGACCTGCGCGCCGCTCCGCCATTGGCACAGTTTCATCATCGGCCAGATCATCGGCCTTCCGCATGAATGCATAAATGGCGCAGATGGCATTACGCCGCGGCTCGGGAAGCGCAACAAACGCATAGTAGAAGTTCTTCGCTTCACGTTTGGCAATCGCACGGCAAACCGCGTAGGCTTCGCGTAGGGCCAACCCGTCCAGCGTCAACTGCCCCGAAGCATCTCCGTCCCTTGTACGCTCGACCGTCAATCAGCCTTCTCTGCGCTCAGGCTATAGCGATTGAGGGCCGCAAACGGAAACAGCTTCGCGCTCACTGCTCTCACCGCAAGATTGAACTTGGTGCCTTTTGATATGGAAGGCCGCCCGCTCAGCACGTCATAATCCCGCTGCTCAATCGCTCGCAGAATCTCCAGGCCTCCACGGCTGAAAAGATCCAGATCGACCGCCAGGTCGCGACTCACCATGGGAAGCAGCCCGAGTCCCTCTTCGAAGCGCCCGCGCGCAAAATCAACCTCGAGCCGCATCAGGTCGCGAAATAAAGGCGTTGCAACTCCATTCGCGATCGTCTCGTCGCTCACTCCGTAGAACCCCATATCCTGCTGCGGAATATACACTCGCCCCTTGGCCCAATCGCAGCTCACGTCCTGCCAGAAATTTGCCAACTGCAGCGCGGAGCAGGTTGCATCCGACAGCCTGAACTTCTCCTCACTCACCTCGCCGCACGCATACAGAACCAGCCGCCCCACCGGATTCGCCGAATAGCGGCAATACGCCAACAGTTCCAGCATCGTCGTATAACGCGTCTGCGTTTGGTCCTGACGGAAAGCTTTCAGCAAATCCGCAAATGGTTCCTTGGGAATCGAGCAGGCACGAATCGTCTCCGCCAGCGCCACAAACACCGGATGCCGCGTCTCTCCCTCATAGCAGGCATCCAGCTCTTTTTCCCAGAAATCCAGCAGCGCCATCGATTGCGCAATGTCCCCAACCTCGTCTCCCAGGTCGTCGGAAACGCGGCAATACGCGTAGATCGCGTGGAAGTGCGGCCCCAGCGCCTTGGGCAGAAACCACGACGCCACATGAAAGTTTTCGTAGTGCGATTTCGCCAGCTGTTTGCACCATTCCCGCGCTTCCGTGAGTGTCGGTTTAACTGCAGGCATGCGATACATCCCCGGCAACGCCGCCCATCCCCGCCCAACCAATTCATCCTGATCAAGCATTGCGGCCGCACTTTCTGGTTTGTCGGTTGTCATGGTCATCGCTTAGGGCACAATGGCGGTTTTGATCTCGCTGCTTCGCTTCATCAGCTTCTCAAAAACCCGGTTAAGTTCGTATAAGTGGGCGTGGCCGGTAATGAACGCACTCGCCTGAAAACGGCCGCCAGCAATCAGGTCCAGCGCCTTGCGGCATATCGCCGGAGTGTGATGAAACGTGGCCCGCAGTGTGATGTCGCTGTAATGGATACGATTCGTATCTAACGTCACATGCGTTCCCACCGCGCATCCACCAAAAAAGTTCACCGTGCCACCCTTGCGCACCAGTTCCACAGCTTCCTGCCATGCCTCGGGGACGCCCACTGCTTCAATGGCGATATCCACACCGCGGCCCTTCTCTGTAAGAGCGCGCGTCTCGCTGATTGCCTTCCGAATGCTCGTTGTCTGCACCACGTGCGCTGCTCCAAGCTGCCGCGCCGCTTCCATCTGGCCGTCGTGTTTCACAATCGCAATCGTCTTGCATCCCGCCAGCGCAGCCACATGCAGAATCATCAGCCCCAGCGGACCGCCGCCGATCACAGCAACCGTATCCCCGGAACGCGGTCGGGAGTCTTCAAACCCATGCACCGCGCAGGCCAGCGGCTCCGTCAACGCCGCGTGCTCCAGCGGAACATGGTCCGGAACCTTCAGCGTATTCTTCGCCACAATGCGCGCAGGAATCCGTATGAACTCGGCATAGGCGCCGTTATTGAAAAGAAGGTCGTCGCACAGGTTTTCCTGCGAGCGCTCGCAGAAGTAACAATGCCCGCACGGAGCCGAGTTCAGCGCCACTACACGGTCGCCGGGAACAAAGTTCACGACACCTTCGCCCGCCTGCACCACCGTCCCAGCCAATTCATGACCAAACAGTGCCGGCGGCACAATCATCCGCGCATGATACCCGCGGCGAAAAACCTTCAAGTCCGTGCCGCACGTGAGCGCCGCGCCCACGCTCACCACCAACTCACCGGGAGCAGCCTCAGGCACAGGAACGCGCTCGATGCGAATGTCTTCGCGGCCGTGGAGGACTGCGGCCTTCATGGTTGTCGCCATCAGGACCTGCCTCCCCCTCCCGGAACAGCCTCAATCATGATCTTCATTGAGTCCGCCTTGGGGTGCGATGCAATCTCGATCGCCGCTACCGCTTCCTCGAGTGGGAACCGGTGCGAGATCAATTGCGTCAAATCGAATCCGTTGCGGTAACCGTCGAAAACCAGCTCGGTCACTTCGTCCAAGATGGGGAACGATGATGAGTATGATCCCATCAGCGTCTTCTCGTCCATGCAAACCGCGCCTGGATCAAAGTTCGCCTCGCCGTGTTGCGTCTGCGCGAACAGCATCACCTTGCCTCCGGGCCTCACCGCGTCCATCGCCGTCTTGATCAGCCCGTTTCCGCCCACCGCCAAAATTACCGCATCCGCGCCGCGCCCATCCGTCACCGCAAACACGCGGTCCACCACATTTTCGGTTCCCGCATGAATCGGATTCCGCAGCCCGTACCGCGCCGCAATTGCGTGCCTCTCCGGAAATAGATCCGACGTCAGCACCTTCGCCCCCGTCCGTTGCGCCAGCACCGCGTGCATCAGCCCAATCGGTCCCTGCCCAATCACCAGCACCGTGTCGTCCGCAGCCAGGTTCAGCAGCTTCACGCCTTTCAGCACTGTATTCACCGGCTCCACAAAAGCCGCCTGCTCAAATGGAACTCCGTCCGGCACCCGCACCACGCCGCGGTTGGCCACCACAAAGTCCATCACCCGAATGTACTCCGCAAAGCCCCCGCCCGACGGTTCGAAACCGGCGGTAACACCCACTTTTTTGTACAGCGGGCATTGAGCCGGCGTCTGCTTGCGGCAGTAGTAGCAGTTCCCGCACGGCACATGATGGAAAACCATTACCCGCTCACCCACCTCGTAGCAGGTCACACCCTGGCCCACTTCGACAATCACTCCCGCCATCTCATGGCCGAAAATGCGTGGCGCCGAGTGCGAGCCCGTGTGGATCTTCTTCAGATCCGTTCCGCAGACGCCGCAGGTCGCTACCTTCACCAGCAACTCCCCCGCGCCTATCTTTGGCACCGGCACAGTCTCCACGCGCATATCGTTCACGCCGCGGTACACCACCGCCTGCATCGTTGCAGGAACCTTCGCCGCCCCTTGCGCAAGTTCAGTCGTGCTTTCAATGTTTGAGATCTGGGTAGCCATTGGATTTACCGATTATCCCTCGTTGGTTCAAGATTTCGCACAACAATTCCGCGATCTCTCCAGCGGCCTTTCTACTATTCTCGCCCATCCGCATCAGTGAGGGCCAGTGCCACGGTCTCAGAATTGAATAAAGGACAAACCCAGGCAACATGAATTGACCGTTGGCTGAGATAAACCGGTTGAAATCCGGCAATCGATCTCGGAATCCGTCGCTAACCCCCTTCACGCAATAGAACGGAATCCCCCGCATCGCCGCCAGCCGCGCCACCCCGGCAGCCTCCATGTCCACCAACCCAGGCCCATAAGCGGCAGCCAGCCGCTGCTTTTCCTGTTCCCCCGCAACGACAGAGCTGGTCACCAGGAAGGCGGCCGGATGAGAGAGAAGCGAAGCTTCAAACCGTTCTCCCGTCCGTGCATCCACCACGAGACTCACATGGAACGCCCGCCCCGTTGCAAAATCTTCGCTCAGAGCCCCAGCCCAACCAGTCGAGATCGCCAGGTCAACCGGGCCATCCTTCTCAACCTCAGCAAACGCCTTCGACGCCGCATTCACACCCGCTCCGCCGCAAGCAGCAACCCACTCATCCCCTTCATCTCTTTTCAATCGCCACAGATGAACGTTACCGCGCCGCTCGTGCGCCCAGCCGCGCACTAGCGGCCTCAGTTCGCCGGGTATAGCGGCGATGATAGCCGCTCTCGTCATGCGCCTTGTCCAGGCGTCGTCTGGCTGGCGTCGGTTGAGCCGTGTCGTGCGTTCCGAATCAGGAAGGGCCAAGGCGCTGCCATGCTTACCGCAAGCATAATGACCGCAAGTAGCGACCACTTCTCGGCAAGGGATAGCATCAGCAGAGCCACAGGCAGGAAGACAACTGTCGACCAAAGCAGATTGATGCGGAGCTGCCCCATAAGCCTGACAATTCCGAGGGGCCAAAACGTCAGAAAGAGCAAGGTGCTTATCAACCAGAAATAGAACTCGAAACCGCTTTGATGGGACCATTTTTGGGAAAGGTAAAGGATCGAGAGAGGGAACCACAAGCACGCCAGCCCAAAGGAGGAAGCGTTGATAGTTCGGTCTAAGCGCAACCACCACCGCACAAGTTTCATCGAGCTGCTTCTCCTTTCACCGATACTACGGTGCATACCCATGCGCCCGAAACCACTCAATCGCCGCCCGCATCGCCGGATACACCGGCGCAATCCGAAACCCCAACTCCTGCTGTGCATGCGCACTGGAAGCAAACATCTTCTTCCGCCCCATCCGCACCTCTTCGAGCGTCGCCCGCGGCTCCTTCCCCCGAATCCGCCCCGTAATCCACTCCTCAAAGAACGCGTAAGTCGCCGCCACGGCAAACGGAATCTCCACCGTAGGTGACGGAATCCCCGTAATCGCCGACATCTTATCGAGAATCTGCTTCAGCGTCAGGTTTTCCCCGCCAAGAATGTACCGCTTCCCCGGCGTCCCCACCGTCAGCGCCGCAACATGCGTCCGCGCCACCTCGGCCACATCTACCAGGTTCAGCCCGGTATCCATATAAGCCGGAAACTTCCCATTCAGAAAATCCACAAAGATGCGACCGGTCGGCGTAGGCTTTGCATCGTTCGGCCCAATCGGTGTCGTCGGATTCAGAATGATCACGTTCTGCCCGCCCTGCGCCGCCTTGATCGCCTCCATCTCAGCCAGGAACTTCGACCGCTTGTAGTGTCCCACCATGTCTTTGATCGAAACGGGCGTGTCCTCATTGATCACCAGCCCGTCGGTCCTGAAGTGCATCGTCGCCACGCTCGAGGTATAGACAACCCGCGGCACGCCTGCCTCCCGCGCCATTCGCAACAGCTCCCGGGTCCCATCCACATTCGCCTTGTACATTGCGGCTGGGTCTCGAATCCACAGCCGGTAATCCGCCGCCACATGCATCACCGCGTCACACCCAGCCAGCGCCGGCCGCAACGATTCAGGAGCAAGCAAGTCCCCAACAACGGTCTCGCCGCGAATGCCTTCAAGATTTTGAAGATTGCTGCTTTTCCGAACCAGAAGCCGCAGATCGGCTCCCTCAGCAGCCAGCGCCCGAGCCACATGATGACCAACAAATCCGGTGGCGCCTGTGAGAAAGACTTTCATAGCGGATCTCTAACACCATCTTAAATTGCTGCATCCTATCGCCCGGTCGTAATCCTTTGCCCGGGCGGTTCTAGCCAAATAATGTAAAACTGCATTACAATATGAATTGAGGTTGATCCGATGCCTATTGTGAGTACAACATCGCGGGGACAAGTAACTCTCAGGAAGGAAATCTTCCAGCACGTCGGAGTCAAGCCTGGAGAAAAGTTGGAGATCGATCTGTTGCCCGGCGGCGAGTTCCGGGGCCGTGCGGTAAAGAAGAAGGGCAGCATTGACGATCTTGCGGGATTCCTTAAGGGGAAGACTAACGGCGTAAGCCTGACGATTGAAGAGATGGATGAGGCGATCGGCCAAGCCGTCGTCGAAGAGTTCCTGAGAGGCGTTCAGCGATGAAGGTGATCGCGGACACCAATGTTCTCCTGCGCTATCTGCTGGCCGACGATCCTGTGCAATACAAATTGGCGCTCGAAATCATGAAGACGGCGGAAGCGGTTGTAGTCACGACTGTTGCACTCTGTGAGCTGGCTTGGGTTTTGCGCAGCAGCTATGGGGTCTCGCGCCAGAACATCGCGGCTACGATTTCCGGGTTACGCGAGGCGAGCAACATTGAAACCGATGGCGCCGCCGTTGATGCAGGATTGTCAATGCTTCAGATGGGTGCGGATTTTGCCGACGGTGTCATTGCACACGAGGGGCGCTGGCGGGGTGGTGAGACGTTTGTTTCCTTTGACAAAAAGGCTGTGTCAGCGATTGCAACGCAGGGGCTGAAGGCTATTTTGCTGGCGTAGTTTAGAGGCCGGGCCGGTCCTGCAAAATGCCGATAAACTATCCTGAATGTAACGAGGCCTTAATCTGATTTGGATTTTGCGGCGAATTACTCGTCCTCAGAGAAGATGCTCTGGAGATTGCTCTTTTGCCGAACCCCGAAACCTTGCTCCAAGCCAAGCTGAAAGAGCAAGGCAGCCCTGATGACAGCGACAAAAAAGGCAAATAAGATCAGAGACCCCACGATTGTGGACAAGTTATTTTCAAACTGGGTCAGCATTGCCGTCTCCTGTTTGCCGCGGGGCTTTCGCACCGATCCAATGCCCAATTCATCCTAGCCGCACTTAGTGCCGAGCTTCGGCAGCCTTGTCTGTCCACTTTCAAGCGGGACCAAAACCAACCTCCGCCCTTCCGCGGAAACCTCAATCTCGTAAGTAGCCCCAGGATAAAGCCCCGTCAACTCCTGCAACTCCTCAGGCAGCGCAATGCACCCGCACTCCTGCACCCGGCCGACCATCGCTAGTCCAGCTTATCCGGCACCAGAGCGATGTTCTTCTCGCCGGCAGCCTTCTTCTCGTTGTACTTCGCAACCCAGTCTTCCCAGTGTTTGCCCGCCGCGCGATCCTTGCCCGTAAACTCAACCCGCGCAATCTCCGCGTAGCTCACCTTGCGCTTGTCCGCAGCCTTCGGCGTGAAGTACTGCACCCACGATTCCGCCAGCGAACTCCCCGTCAACCGATTGAAGATGTAAGCCTCAATCACTTCGCCGTTCTTCAACGTGAGGGAAACATCGCCGCGATAATCGAAGGCCTTTTCCAGCGCCTTGCGGACATCTTCATCGCTCGCCAGCTCGGGAATCCAGCCTTCCAGATTCTCGCGCTCCGTCCCCGGAGCAACTTCCATCGTCTCGATCTGCTCACGCGTATACTTCAGCACTTCGGCGCTCATGCGTTTGTCTCCTCGAGCGCGTGTTCGGGCTTCGCGATCTGAACTAGCTTCGCCGCTCCGTGCGGTGCCGACTCGTTCAGCAGCTTCAGTGCATGCTTGTCCTTGTACATGCTGAAGGTGCCCTTCACCATCGCCCAAAAGCCGGACATGCTTCCGAATCCATCAATTACCGCTGTCGGCTCATACCCGCAGCTCACCATGCAGTTGGCGCACTTCGCATTGCCGCTGGCCACGCCATACTCTTCCCACTTGGTGGTTTCCATCAGTTCCTTGAAGGTATCCACATATCCGTCCTGCAACAGGTAGCACGGCTTCTGCCAGCCAAAAATGTTGTAGGCCGGCGAGCCCCACGGCGTGCAATCGTAGTTGCGGTCGCCCATCAGGAACTCAAGAAACAGCGGAGACATGTTGAACTTCCAAGACTTTTTGCGGTTCGACAAAATCGCGCGGAACAACCGGCGCACCCGCGCGCGGCCCATAAAGTGTGTCTGGTCGGGCGCCTTGTCGTAGCTGTACCCCGGCGAAAGCACAATCCCTTCCACGCCAATAGCCATCATTTCGTCAAAATGCGCGCGCACACTGTTTGGATCAGTGCCATCAAAGAACGTCGAGTTAGGCGTGACGCGGAAGCCTGCCTTCACCGCTTCCTTGATGCCCTCAATCGCAATGTCGTATCCACCCTCACGGCATACGCTGAAGTCGTGGTGATCGCGCTGCCCATCCAGATGCACGGAGAAAGTCAAATACTTCGAAGGCGTAAACTCGTGCAGACGCTTCTTCAATTCGAGCGCGTTGGTACACATATACACATACTTCTTGCGCGCCACCAGTCCGTTCACAATCTCCACAATCTGCGGATGCAGCAGTGGTTCGCCGCCCGGAATCGCCACCATCGGCACGCCACACTCTTCTGCGGCCGCAAAACACTCTTCCGGCGTCAACTGCTTCTTTAAAATATGCGGCGGATATTGCACCTTGCCGCAACCGGCGCATGCCAGGTTGCAGCGGAAAAGTGGCTCAAGCATCAGCACCAGCGGATAGCGCTTCTCGCCTGACATCCTCTTCTTCAGCACATACGTTGCAACCGTCCACATCTGTGAAATAGGAACTGCCATATTTTTATTACCCTCCAACGCAAATCTCTGCGCGTTTCCTAAGTACTGTTCGAGTCCGCTAGCTCCGGGCCAAACGCCAATAACTGTCGAACCGCTTCCAACCTCGATCCAAAAGCTGAAGGCTGAAAACTAAGAACTACGAACTAAGAACTGCTCTTCAGTTCCATCGCCTTGCTGTAACTCGTCAATGCCAGCAACGGGAAATACTGCCGATACAGGTTGTACGAAAGGTAAAAAACTCTGGGGAATCCAGTTCCAGTGTATAGCGCCTGGCGCCCAGATCCCTCACCCGTTCGTTCATCCCAGCTACCATCGGGCAACTGACGAGTCAACAGCCAGCGCACTCCCTTGGCCACAGAATCGGATCGGTCATCGCCCGCAGCCAGCAGTCCAAGCATTGCCCACGCTGTCTGCGACGGTGTACTCGGCCCCACTCCCCGCGTATCTGGATCGTCGTAGCTCCCGCACGTTTCGCCCCATCCGCCATCCGGATTCTGCACCATCCTGATCCACTCCGCCGCCTGCTGAACCTGCGGCTCGAAGTGATCAAAGCCAATTGCATCCAGCCCGCGCAGCACCAGAAACGTTCCGTAAATGTAGTTCACACCCCAGCGGCCGAACCAGCTTCCGTCAGACTCCTGCTCGCTCAGAATGAACTTGATCGCCTTCTGCACCCGGCTGTCATCCAGCGTGAAACCGTACGTGGCCAGCATCTCCAGAATGCGTCCCGTAATGTCCACCGTCGGCGGGTCAAGCATTGCGTTGTGATCCGCAAACGGAATGTACTGGAAGATCATCTTCGTATTGTCTTTATCGAAGCTGCCCCAACCGCCATTCCGGCACTGCATGGCAAACTCCCACGCAATTGCCCGCTGCGTCACGTCATGCTGATAGCGCTCCCGCGGATTATCCACCTTGTTCAGCGCCAGCAGCACCTGCGCCGTATCGTCGGTGTCAGGATAAAACTCGTTGTTGTATTCGAAGTACCATCCCCCAGGATCGGTATGGGGCACCTTCACCGCCCAATCGCCCTTGTGCCGCACTTCCTTTGACAGCATCCAATCCACGGCTTTTAACATCCGCGGATCGGTGCGCGACACCCCCGCTTCGCCAAGCGCATACACCGCCTGCGCCGTATCCCACACCGGGGAAACCGCAGGCTGCATGCGGAAGGTCGGCTCCGGCATATCCGCCGTCGGCGGCTGTTCAATTCCCAGCTTCTCAAACTCGTCGCGCGCCCGAATCACCTGCGGATCGTCTTCCGAGTAACCCAGGCAGCGCAGCGCAACAATAGCGTTCAGCATGGCCGGGTAAATGGCGCCCAAACCATCCGTCATCTCCAACCGTTCCAGCATCCACTTTTCCGCGCGCGCCAGCGCCAGCTTCCGCAGCGGCCGCAAATGCACCGCCTCCGCGAAATGCAAAATGCGGTCAAGTAGCAGGAAAAAATTCCGCCACGAGATGATCGATTTCCGATCCATCCGCAGCCGCAACTCTGTTCCCGCTCGTCCACCCACAAACAACTCGTCAATCCCGTTCTCGGGAGGGATTTTCTTGAACGGCTTCTTCGCGTAGATAATCGCCAGCGGCACAAGGATCGATCGCGACCACGAAGAAATCTCGTAGATATTGAAGTAGAACCAATTGGGAAATAGAACAATCTCAGGAGGAATCGCCGGAACCGCATCGTAGTCGTACTCGCCCAGCGCACACAGATACACCTTCGTAAAGGTGTTCGTCGCCACCACGCCTCCATGCGCCAGCACCCATTCGCGGCATTTCACCAGCCGCGGATCGTCCGCCGGAATACCCATCAGCTTGGCAGACGAATAGCACTTCACCGATAACGAAATGTTCCCCGGCCCGCCAGGATAAAGACTCCAGCTCCCGTCCGCGTTCTGATAGCGCAGCATCTCTGCCAGCGCGCGCTTCAAACGTCCCGGATCGCCCGACTCTAGCAGCGTATGCAGGAAGATGTAATCTGCCTCCAGCATCGAATCCGCTTCCAGCTCTCCACACCAGTACCCGTCCGGATCCTGCTGCGAAAGAATAAAATCCCTGGATCGTTCAATTCCCGCCCGCACTTCCGCAGGATCAGCATCAATCCGGCCAAATCGCGGTGCTGCCGTCGTTGCTACCACCGACAGCGTCTTACCTTTTTGTTTACTCATGCGGTTTAAATCGCCTCAGTTGTTGCGCGAAGATTCCCGTTGAATAACGTATCCCGCAATCGCAACTTAGAACTCTGAACTAAGAACTGCGAACTAAGAACTCAAAACTTTGAACTAAAGGGTTCCAGGCATTTCGAGTCCCTTAGTCCCTAAGTCCCCGCTCTTATCTCACCGGCACCGGTCCCGAATCGCCAGCCCCGCCAATCGCCTGAATAATCTCCGGCGGCAGCCCAAAACGAACGTTTTCCGGCATTACCTCTACCTCTTCGACGCTGGAAAAACCGTTTAGGCGCAAATAATTCACCACATCCTCCACCAGGATCTCCGGCGCCGAAGCTCCAGCCGTAACCGCCACATTCGTAACACCTTCCAGCCACTTCGGATCGATCGCCTGGGAGTTGTCAATCAGGTACCCAATCGTCCCCAGATTGCGGGAAACCTCAACCAGCCGGTTGGAATTTGAGCTATTCGTTGAACCCACCACCAGAACCAGTTCCGCGTTGTGCGCCACATTGCGCACCGCTACCTGCCGATTCTCCGTCGCGTAGCAAATATCCTGCGAATGCGGTCCTACGATATTCGGAAACTTCTGCTTCAGCGCGTGAATAATATCCCGCGCCTCGTCCAGGCTCAGCGTAGTCTGCGTCAAGTACGCCACACGGTCCGGGTTCGGAACCTCAAGCTCCGCAACCTCCGCCACATTCGAAACCACTTGCGTCACGTCCGGCGCCTCGCCGAGCGTCCCCTCAATCTCGTCGTGGTCCCGGTGGCCAATCAGCACCAGTGAGTACCCTTGCTTGGCGAACTTCACCGCCTCAATGTGGACCTTGGTCACCAGCGGGCAGGTCGCGTCAATCACCTTCAGCCCGCGGCTCTTGCTCATCTCCTTTACCGCCGGAGAAACCCCGTGCGCCGAATAAATCACCCGCTGCCCGTTCGGCACGTCATCAATTTCATGAACAAAAATCGCGCCTTTTTCCGCCAACTCATTCACAACGTAGCGGTTATGCACAATCTCCCGGCGCACATAAATCGGGGCGCCAAAGGTTTCCAGAGCGATCTTCACTACGTCGATCGCGCGCACCACACCGGCGCAAAAGCCGCGCGGCTTCAGCAACAACACCTTTTTTACGGTGGGGGAAGTCTCGGAGTGGTTACCGTTCGAGAGGTTTTCAAGCAGAGTTGTGGTCACATCTCCCAGTATACCAACGACGTCACTTCGGGAACAGCAAAAGAAGACAGCAGCCTCCTCGCCGGCATCCAACAAAATACTCGAGCGGAGCCCACGAGGTCCGATTCATGCGCATCAATCCTCTTCGCGTCTTACTCGGCACGCTTCTTGCCGGCGTCCTGTTGGGCTTCCTGGCCCTAGCCTCCCTCGGCCATCTCGCCCACGCCGGCTTCTGGAGCCGCTTCGCCGGCTTCGTCACTGGCCGTTCCTCCACAATCGACACGTCCTCGCCTTCCGTCGTCGAGAAAATTCGTCAGTTAAACCGCCTCGAATCCGTCGTCTACTCCCTCGACAAGATCGTTGAAGGCCAGCGTCAAAGCTCCTACATCCCCGATTTTCTGGTCGGCGACAAGCTCATCCTCGTAGCCCACGGCGAAGTCATCGCCGGCGTCGATCTCCAGCAGCTCAAGCCCTCCGACGTCTCCGTGAACGGCGATTCCGTTCATGTGCGCTTGCCCGCCGCCCAGGTCTTCACCACGCGCATCGATAACGGCCAAACCAAGGTCTTCTCTCGAAGCACCGGCCTACTCGTCAACCCCGATGTCAATCTCGAGTCCCAAGTCCGCCAGGCCGCCGAACAGCAGATGACCCAGGCCGCCCTCGATGACGGCATCTTAATGCGAGCCCACGGCAACGCCCAAACCGCCGTAACCGCCCTGCTCTACGGCCTCGGCTTCCATAAGGTAGCCGTCGAGTAAGCGGCTTCACTTCCCCTCACCCCGCCGCCAAGGCGTCAACACCCCATAGCAAGGCGTAGCCGTCACCGTAGCCTTACTCACACTCAGCAGCTTCCGTCTCGCCAGCCATCCCACCGCCGTCTGCGCGGAGCTCTTCGAAACCCCAATCGACTCCGCCAGCTCCTGATAGCTGATCTGCACCTGCCCACCCCCTCGCTGCTCCTCCGCCGCAAGCCACAAATACACAAGAAAACTCACCGGCCTCTTGTCATGACCCACCAGGTCCCGCATCAGCACATCAGTCACGTAATCGTCGATCTTCAACATAGCTATACCGATAAATAATATAGCAATATCTACCAGATTGCATCTGCAATTCAAGCCCGCTATAGTCCGGGAATCTCAACCCGGAGGCCGCACATGATTCGCGGAATCAAGCTCGTCAGCATCCCCGTCAGCAACCAGGATGTCTCGCTCAAGTTCTACATCGAAAAGATGGGATTCAAAGTAGCGACCGACCAGCCCATGGGTCCCGGCCAGCGCTGGATCGAACTCCTCATCCCTGGCTCCGACGTAGGTCTAGCGCTCTTCACCCCGCCCGGCCACGAGAGCCGAATCGGAGGCTTTCAGCCCATGACCTTCTGGTGCGACGACGTATTCGCCACCGCTTCTCTTCTCAAATCCAAAGGCGTAGAACTTGCCGAAGAACCCAAGAAGCAAATCTGGGGCACCATGGCCAAATTCAAAGACCCCGACGGCAACGAATTCGTCTTCTCCAGCCGCTGATGCCGGGCCCTGACACCTCTTCTACTCGCCCGCCCTGCTGATGATTTTCCCTCTGTGGGGATCCCCTTTCTATCTCAATTCAACCTGCCGCTTTGCGCCCCAAGATTCCCCTTGACCCGCCCTCATGCCAGGCGTAACCATCTCGCTGTGGAGCGGCATTCCCCACGGAGGTTCCCATGGCTCACTTATCTCTTCGCGGCAAGACAGTCGTTGAAAGCGCTGGCCCCGCCTGGCACCTGGTCGGATCGGTCAAGCTCGACAAACTGAAACCCAACCGGCTCACTCTCTTCCGCCGTCCCGACTACTTATCCTCCAGAATCAAAAACCTGGGAAAGAGTACGCTACCGGCCGTTCAGCTTACAGATCTCTCCGGCAGATCTTTCCTCCTGGCCAACGCCCAGCTTCTTAAGAGCCCGGTTCGCAATCTGACCACCCAGGGCGGAAAGTACCATCCGAGCCTGTCGGGCGAATCGAGCGAGCACGACACAAGCGAGCTTGAGAATTACTCCTTCGTCTTCCAGGCCATTTCGTTTGGGAACACGCAGAGTTCCACGTCCACATCAGACGATTGGAACCAGGGCAATAAATAGTCTCCGCTAACTTGCGCCGGCCTCAGGCAATCTACGCCCGTCGAGCCCCCTCCGGCCTCAGGAACACCCTCGCGCAAAACTCACCAAGACACTTCCCCGAACAGCAGTTCACAAGCCCGCTCCGTATGCGTTGAATGAGGCTGATGCCAGAATTGTGCGTGTAAAGCATCCAAATAAATAGGCCGAATAAACAGTAGTTCATACGTCTATAGGATAATGAACCTGCAACTGACAGACACATTGAGTCGTTCACGGATTGATCTCTAAATGCGCTCGCACGCTCCGTGTTCTGGAGGTGTTTCTTTGAACGCGTCAAATGTCCTCTGCCGCAATTCCATCAGACAGAAGTGCGTAGTGCCCATCATCCTCTGCCTCTGCGAGCTCGGAATGATGACGGAAGCCGATGGGCAAGCCGACTTTTCAAGAATGATGAATGAAGCCTATGGGCCAGCCGACAATGTCGCCCACCAGCTCACCTTTCTTAAATCTCCAAGCCCAGTTATCCGGAGATCGGCGGCAAGCGAACTGGGCAGGATCAATGACCCGCGTGCGGTTTTACCATTGATCGCGGCCCTGAAGGATTACGACTCGAATGTCCGTCGAGCTTCGGCTGACGCGCTCGGAAAATTGAAGGACCCGCGAGCGGTCAATCCCTTGATTGCCGTCATCAAGGATCCCAATGTTGATGTGCAAAAAAACGCGATCGACGCGTTGGGAACACTCAAGGATCCGCGTGCGGTGAGGCCTCTGCTCGCAGCTCTCAGGAATCCAGCAGGCTTGGCGCAATCGGAGGCTGCCACTGCCTTGGGTGAGATCGGAGACCGGCGCGCCGTTGACCCTCTCATCGTGGCCCTTCAAGAACCCGAGCGTCTCCTCCGCCAGAACGCCGCCACCGCGCTGGGAGAGATCGGCGATACCCGCGCCGTTGAACCCCTCGTCGCGGCTCTAAAAGACCCTGATTTCGCCGTCCAGTCACAGGCATTTAAAGCGTTGGGTGCAACAAAAGCTGCAAGTGCCGTCGCTCCCTTGATGGAAGTGTTTCTTGGCAGGGACAGAAATCGAGCACGTCTCGCGGGCAATGCGCTGGGCACGATGGGTCCTGTTGCCGTGGAACCCCTGATTGCCGTTCTCGTCGATGAGAAGCAAACCACAACCATCAGGCGTTTGGCAGCCCGCGCATTGGGCGCAACCAAAGACAAGCGCGCCGTCGAGCCGCTGATCGCTCTTTCGCACTTTCAAGACGTTGGATTCGACGCAGTAGATGCGCTTGGCGACATCGGGGATCCCCGCGCGGTCGAGCAGGTCCTCAAGCTCCTTTCGTTCAAATACCCCGAGATCTCTCCTGTCGTCGCGTTGGGCAAGATCGGAGACCCTCGCGCAACCGAACCCCTGATCGCGACACTGGATTTCCCAAACCAGCAAATCCGCGATGCGGTAGTAGTCGCCTTGGGAGAAATCAAAGACAGCCGCGCGGTCCCTTCCCTGATCGCAACGCTCAAGGAGCCTGAAAAATGGTCTCCAAAAAACGCGGCGAATGCGCTGGTGGAAATCGGCGCTCCGTCCGTCGAACCGTTGATCGCAGCAATGAGCGACCCGAACGTTCATCTCCGCCAACAGGCAGCAGAGATATTAGGCAAAGTCAAGGATCCTCGCACCGTCATTGCCCTCAGCGCAGCGCTGAAAGACCCGGATAGCGGCGTCCGGAAAAATGTGATGGAAGCATTGAGAGGTTTCAACGATCCTCAATTGGTTGAGCCCTTAATCGAGGCGCTGGACGATACTTCATTCCCATCGCGATCCACGGCCGCCGAATTGCTCGGCAACATCAAAGATCCTCGCGCTGTTGATCCGCTGATTGCAGTTTTAAATGACGACAACGAACCCGTGCGCCAATTTGCCATCAGCGCGCTAAGCGAGATTGGTCCCCCAGCGGTCGATTCGCTGATCCCTGCGCTGAAAAGTCCCGAACCCAAAGTCCGCTCAGGGGCGGCTGGGGCATTAGGCCGAATTAAGGACCCCCGGGCAGTCCTGCCTCTGCTCCCTGTCCTTGACGATCAGGAATCCCGCGTACGATTTTCGGTAGCCCGGGCGCTGGGCAAGATTGGGGGCCCCGCCGTAGAGCCGCTTATCGTCGCCCTGAGGGACCCGCGTGATCAGGTGCGCATAGGAGCTGCCATATCGTTCTCTTTCTCAAAGGATCCTCGCGCGGTCCTGCCACTCATCGCGGCACTCAATGACACTCAGCAGGACGTCCGTCAGAATGCAGCCCAAACATTGGGCCAAATCAAAGACCGGCGAGCAGTTGCACCTCTAATCGCCACCTTGAAGGATGCCGATCCCGGTGTCCGGGGAAGCGCGGCAAACGCCTTAGGCGAGATCGGTGACCGGCGTGCCGTCGAACCGCTGATTGCTGCCCTGGATGACGCAGATAAGACCGTCCCGCCAATATCGGCGTCTGCGCTGGGAAAGATCGGAGACCGGCGCGCTGTGCGGCCCCTGATAGCCGCCCTGAATGCCTCAGGTGTATACCTCCGCGCGAATGCGGCCTCTGCTCTGGGAGAGATAGGAGATGGCCACGCTCTGAAGCCACTCATGGTCGCAAGCACTGGCGGTGATGGTGCCCTTCGGGCCGCTGCCACGGAAGCGATAGCAGAGATTGGAGAGCCTGCCGAAAAGCCACTGATCGCCCTCGCGAGGAGTGTTCAATCGACCGATCGTGCCGCGGCGATTCTGGCCATGGGCGCCACGCAGAGCCCATTCTTCGTCCGGCCCCTCATTGACGCCTTGGACGATAAGAATGCGGCCCTGCGCGGGTTTGCTTCGTACGCGCTCAGCGAAATTGGGTCGCCGGCCGTTGAGCCTCTCCTCGCTACCCTGGGCAATCAAGGCTCCGGGGAACAATGGAGTGCGGCCTATGCGCTGAGCCTGATCAAGGACGCCCGTGCAGTCCGCCCGATTCTCTTAGGCTGCAAAGAAAACAAGACCTGGGACGCATCTTTTTTGCTGCGCCCCATCGGGCCACCGGCCGTCGAGCTCTTGATTACTGCTTTGAACGACCTCGACGCCGACACACGACGGGTTGCCGCGAAGACCTTGTACGCGATCAAACTTTATACCAGGGAAGATGATGCCCTCCTGGCCGCATTGGCCAAGCGCGACACGGCAGTCATTGCCGGCGCACCCGAGTTTTTCATTCGATGGGGCCAACCTGGCTCAGAAGAGCTTTTGATCGCGGCACTCGATAGCTATGGAGACCAGCCAATGGCTGAAGACTTCCTGAACAGTGGAAACGCGAAGTTGCAAGAAGCCGCACAAGGCTGGGCGACAAAGCACGGCTCTCCTGCGCTTCGACCGGAGGCGTCCCCGACCTGGGGGCTTTACCAGCCTCCGCCGCGGCCGGTTAGTTCGCGTAATGCCCACGGTCCCAGCCGTTGACCGGCGATCCAGAAGTAACCCTCGATTGACGCACCAGCGCCAACCGCGTTTCCAACTCGTTCTGTAGGCAGTTCTGCAGATGATTACCCTCCCCCGGCGCACAATAAGAACAGTGAACCGATGAGCACCCCTGCCCTTCGCGGTATGCAGGCACGCGCATCTTTCTCGGGAAAAAACCAACCGTAACCCGCACCGCAGCAAAGACTTCCGCGTGATTGTCCTTGCAAGTCCAGCGGCCCGTGGTCAATTTTCTTCGATTTCTGGCCTTCCATGGTTATTTTGGGCAGTCTTTCCTGGCCTTCCAGGGTGAATGAGCGCAGACTTCCTCACCTTCCTGGATGAATTGGTGCAGACTTCCTCACCTTCCAAGGTGAGTTAAGGCAGGTTTCCTTACCTTCCAAGGTGAATGAATGCAGGTTTCGTAACCATTCAGGGTGAGGTTTCAGCGGTTTTACACAGCACAAGCCTTTGAAACTAATATACTTAGTCAAACTTAGGCCAAGAGACACAGACCGGCCCTTTTTTCCGGCTGTGAAACTGTGAGACTCAATAATCCATTCAAAATAAATGAGTTACAAGCAAGAAACTCACAGAAACAAAGCCCCTGTGAAACTGTGCGCCGCCGAAGCCCTTAAGTCGAGAGCCCGGAATCTAGTCACCGGCTCACCGCGATCATCTGCGCCGCATGCTGCAGGCTCGTATCCGTTACCGTTGCCCCCGATAACATCCGCGCAACCTCATGAGTCCGCGCCCTGTCATCCAGCAGCCTGACCTGCATCTTCGTCCGTCCCGCGGATTCCCGCTTTTCCACCACAAAATGCTGGTCTGCGAACGCCGCAATCTGCGGCAAATGCGTCACGCACAGCACTTGCTGCCCGCGGCTCAGAGACTTCAGCTTCTGCCCCACCGCTTCCGCCGCGCGTCCGCCAATTCCCACGTCAATCTCATCGAAAACCAGAGTCCGCGGCGTCGGCGACTTCCTCTTCGGCTTAATCGCGCCCTCTTCCACACTCACCTTCAGCGCCAGCATCACCCGGCTCATCTCCCCGCCAGACGCAATCTGGTCCAATGCCTTCAGGGGCTCTCCCGCATTGGTCGCGATGCGATACTGCACTTCGTCCCAGCCGCTCGCTGTCCAACCGGATTGCTCAGCTGAATCCGGCGCCGGCGAACTCACTGCAACTTCGAAACGCACCTTCATGGCCAGCGAGTTGATCTGCGCCTCCGCCAGCCGCGCCAGCTTCGCCGCTGCAACCTGCCGCTCCACAGTCACTCCAGCGGCAGCGTTCTGGTAAGCTGTTGCTGCCTCGCTCAGTGCCGCTCGCAGCGTCTTCAAAATCTCGTCTCGGTCTTCAACCTCGGCCAGCCGTCTCGCAGCCTCTTCCCCAAAAGCAATCACCTCGGTCACACTCTTGCCATACTTCCGCTTCAGCCGGTCCAGAACCGCCAAGCGGTCTTCAATCTCCGCCAGTCTCTCCGGTGAAGCGTTGATGCCCACGGCATAATCACGCAAGCTTGCGCTCACATCGCCCAGCGTGGCCCGTGCGGACTCAAGTTGCTGCGCAGCTTCGGCGAATCTGCTGTCATACCGAGCCAGCTCTTCCACGTTCCGCAATGCCGCGCGCAATGCCACTTCCGCCGAAGCCCCGCCTTCATACAGCTGTTCGAATCCGCCCATCGCCGCGGCATAGAGCTTTTCCGCATTCGCCAAGACGCGCTTTTCCGTCTCCAGCGCCACGTCCTCGTCGGCCACAAGCCGTGCCGCTTCAATTTCCTTGCGCTGGTAGCTCCACAAATCCACCATGCGAATCCGCTCCTGCTCGCCATGCAGCAACTCGTCCAGCTTGTTTGCCGCCTCGCGCCAGCGCGCATGCGCCTCAGCAACAGCCTCCAGCGAGACGCCTCCGAATCGGTCCAGCAGAATCCGTTGCTGCGCCTGGTCAAAACTGGTCAAGGTCTCCGTCTGCGCGTGCACAAGCGCCAATTCTGGAGCTAGTTGCTTCAGCACAGCGACCGTCGCAGGCTGGTTGTTCGCAAATACGCGGCCCTTGCCCGTAGAAAGAATCTCGCGGCGCAAAATAATCTCGTTCCCTTCCGCGTCAATTCCGTTTTCTTCCAGAATCGCCTCGGCTGCGGGCGTGGACTCAAACACGCAGGAGACCACAGCCTTGTCGGCTCCGTGGCGCACCACATCCACTGAAGCCTTGCCGCCCATCAGCAGCGCCAGCGCATCCACCAGGATCGATTTGCCTGCGCCGGTTTCACCCGTCAGCAGGTTTAGCCCCGGGCCAAACACAGCAATGGCGTGATCAATGACGGCATAGTTTTCCGCGCGCAGTTCAACAAGCATTCCCGGGCAATCCCCTTGCAGTCTGAGCCGTGACCTGCACCATCGTAGGCTACAGAATTCGCCTTGACAATCCGAGCGCAGCATAGCACGAACCGACTCGTGGGGTACCTCAAAAGGAACCGCGCAGGCCGCAGGGCGCATCCAATCGATAACTTGGACGAGCGCATCTCGTCTGATACGGTTGATACAGCTGTTCTTTCGTACTCGTGCTCCGCAAAATATCAGCTTGGGCGCGCTAATCAGAGAACTGTCCTAGCGAGGTGAATGCCGATTCTTACTGCTGCCCTGCTCTTCATTCTGCAGACCGACAGTGGCGCGGCCCCTGCGGCGCCCTCCACGGCGCACTCATTCATTCAGGGCTCGTCCGCGTTCACAAACATGTTCAACAACATCGGGTCCGTTGCCATCGCCGTTCTCGGCGTACTGCTTATCGCCAGCCTCTATTCCTGGATGATCATTCTGGGCAAAATGGCTCTCTTCTCCAAAGCTACCGGGGAAAGCCGCAAATTCATCCGCGCCTTTCGCAAGGCAACTCGGCTTCACGAGATCGCTTTAATCACCGGCGACTACAAGGCAAGCCCACTCGCGCAGGTCTTTGAAGATGTCTACGAGACCTATAAGCGGCAGACGGGAGGCATCGGACCTCCGCGGAATCTGAATACCCTGGAGCGCTCCGCGCAAACCGCAGCCAGCACCGCCATCACATCCATGGAACGGCGCATGACCTGGCTCGCCACCATCGCATCTGCCAGCCCCTTCGTCGGCCTCTTCGGCACCGTCATGGGTGTCGTAGACGCCTTTCAGGGACTGGGCACCGAAGGCGCCGCGACGCTGCGAGCCGTTGCCCCCGGCATCTCTGAAGCACTCATTACAACCGCCGCCGGCCTCTTCGTCGCTGTGCCCGCCGTCGTCGCATACAACCAGTTTTCCGCCCGCATCCGCGTCTTCGCCTCTGCGGTCGATGACTTTTCCCGCGAACTCCTGAACATGCTTGAAGAAATTCCAGCGCGAGCCGCCGCAACTCAGCGTGGCCCGGGTGAGCCCGCGGAGATACCGCAGGAGGCCCAGCGTGGCCTTTACAAGTAGCAACGGCCAAACCCGCAGTTCGCTGGCGGAGATCAATATCACGCCCCTTGTGGACGTGGTTCTCGTCCTGCTGGTTATCTTCATGATTACTGCACCGGTCCTGCAGTCCGGGATCGATGTCGCCGTACCCAAGACGCGCACCGTCAGACAAATCACCGAGCAGCACCTGGTGCTCACCATCAACCGCGATCAGGAGATCTTCCTCGGCGATCAGCCGGTCAACATTCACGAATTGGGCCAGAAGCTGACTCAGGCCGGGGGCGATTCGCCGACCCACGACCCAGCCAAACAGGTAATCTATCTGCGCGCCGACGAGCAGGTCCCCTTTGGCGCCTTCGCCGCCGTCATGGACGCGGTGAAGCAGGCGGGCATCACCAATATTTCCATCGTCACGCAGCCGCTCGAGACCAAGGCGTCTGCGCCGGCTGGTCGGTAGCCATCTGAGTGAGCGAGCTATGAAGAATCCGTTGGAAGAGCCCGAACAACCGATGGAGCATCGGCAACGCGTGTTGGTTTTAGAGCGACACCAGGATTCCGTCGCCGTCTCAGCCGCCGGTTCCCTCATGCTCCATGGCGCTCTCTTCGGCACGCTCCTGTTCTATGGCGTAATCAGCGGCCTCTTTCATCACAATCTCTGGGGCAATCCCGGCGAGGGCGGAGCTATTCAGGTCACCCTGGTCTCAAATGCCATCCCCCTGCCACACGAAGAACAAAATCAGAATGTGCTGATGACGGAAACCCAAAGCAAGGCGCCCGCGCCACCCGAGCCCAAGGCGAAAGAAGCCGTGGACGAGTCAGCCATCCCCATCTCCGGCAAAGACGCAAAACCAAAACTGGAGCCGGCACGCAAAACCCAGCCGAAGCAACCCCCGCCCCAACCCGATAACCGCGCCCATTTCGGCGAACAGTCCGGTTCCGCCCTGCCCCGAGCTACCATGGCGCAGCCCAATGCATCCAACGGACCAGTGAGCATCACCAACGGTGACTTCGGTAGCCGCTTTGGCTGGTACGTCGAGGTCATCAAGCGCAAGGTTGGTCAAAATTGGAATAAATACGAAGTGGACGCAGGCACGCACAAAGGAGCGGTCGCCGAGATTTACTTCCGCGTCAATCGCCAGGGCACCCCAACAAACTTCAAAATTAGCAAACCCAGCGGCAGCGCGAGTCTTGATCAATCCTGCCTGCGCGCTACTCAGAGAGTTGACACTTTTGGTGATTTGCCGAGGGACTCCAACGACCAATGGCTGGATGTCACTTATGATTGTACGTATTGAGTCCTTGCGCCGGTTCAGCCGCGCGCTTCTCTCACCCCTCACGAGGAAGGACACACTGCACGCATGATGATTCGCTTTCCGAAAGCCCTTTTCTTTGCTCTCATCTTTGTGACTCTCGCCGCACCCTATCTGACCGCGCAAGACTGGGTCCACACCGGCACCAACCTCGGAAACGATCGCATCCGCATCGCCGCCGCCGACTTCAAGCCCGGCAGCGCAGATCCTCAGACACCGGCTCTGAAAGCGACGTTCGATGCCACCCTCTATGGCGACCTGAGCAATGCCGGCATCTTTGACCTCGTTTCGAAGAGCCTCGCTCCCCAGGCCACACCCGGGCTGCCACAGGAAATTAACGTAGCCCAGTGGTCCGCCACGCCCACCAACGCAGCCATGGTGGCCTTCGGATCGTTGGCCGCAAACAACGGCCGCATTGTTGTCTATGGCTGGCTCTTCGATACCCACAATGCCACAAATCCCCAAGTGCTGGGCAAGCAATACAACGAAGCAGCGAGCCAGGATTCGGCGCGGACCATTGCCCATCGCTTCGCTGACGAGATCATCCTTCGCCTCGGCGGCGGCATCAACGGCATCTGCGAAACCAAGATTTATTTCGTCAGTTCACGCTCCGGCAACAAGGAGATTTGGGTGATGGACTACGACGGGCAGAATCAGCACGCCGTCACCCACCTCGGCACCATCTCCCTCTCCCCGCGTATCTCTCCGGATAACACCCGTCTCGCATTTTCATCCATGGGACGCGCCGGTTGGGAGATTCGCATGTTCTCCCTTGAACTCAACCGTCTGGTCGCTTTTCCCGCAGGCGCGGCTGGAGGCAGCAATCTCTCTCCGGCATGGTCTGCGGACGGCTCCAAAATCGCGTTTTCTTCTGCCCGCACCGGCGATCCGGAGATTTGGGTAGCCGATGCGAGCGGTGGCAACCTGCACCGTGTTACCACTTTCCGCGGACCCGATGTCGCACCCACCTGGAACCCTCGCACCAACGCGCAAATTGCCTGGGTGAGCGGCCGCACTGGCCTGCCCCAGATCTACATCATGGATCAGGACGGCACAGGCATCCAGCGCATCACCGATGGCGGCTATGCCGTCTCTCCTTCATGGTCGCCTAACGGTCAATTACTCGCCTACAGTTGGAACCGCAAATACGGTCCAGGGGACCCGGGCGGGGTCGACATCCACGTCATCGACATCGCCAGCAAAAAGTACCTCCAACTCACCCACGAGTCCGGCAGCAACGACTATCCCTTCTGGGCTCCGGATGGGCGTCACCTTGTCTTCGAGCGAACCATCGGCGGCAAAACCCAAATCTGGACCATGCTGGCCGACGGGACTGAGCAACATCAGCTCACCAGCACCGGCAACAACTTCATGCCGAATTGGAGTTGGAAATGAGTTTCTTCCGGCGCGGATCGTATCCCGTCCGCGTTCAAAGGCACAGAAGATGTGAGTTTTCTGCACTATGATGTATCCGTTGCCTAAACCCCAGCATCAATCATTCTGGAAGGTCTAGGCCCACTGAAACGCCGGCTCCGCGCTCTGCACCCGTTCTCGATCAGGCGCCGGCCTTAACGACAATCTCCTCCGGAGATACTGGCTGGCTCAACTGCATTCCACCCCCTCGTTTCGTCCTCATATGTCAGGCCCTTCGGCTCGGCGGGATTGGTGGAGAATTGCAACGGAAACCCGGTCAAATCCCTCGGAAGGAGCACTCGAATTTGCGGAAGGAGCAAACCCTTGAATATACGTAAAGGCATTCTGGTTCCTGTTGCCCTGTTTGCCGTCTTGATCGCCGTTTCAGGTTGCAAGAAAAAGCAAGCTCCCCTCGGACCCTTGGAAACTGCACCGCCTGCGGCCTCAGCGCCCACGCCCATCGCCCAACTCACTGCCACGCCGTCCGTTATCTCGGCTGGTGACCAGGTTCAACTCTCATGGCGCACTACCGACGCCACCACCGTCTCTATCGACGGCATCGGCGACGTCCCAACCTCCGGCGTCAAGACCGTCACTCCCACCGCAACCACCACGTATCACCTGGTGGCGAGAGGTGAAGGCGGCTCGGCAGATGCCACTGCGACCGTCACTGTGAACGCGCCGCCAGCGGTCTCGGTGCCCACCACCAGCATGAGTGCCGAAGACGAGTTCAAGGCCAATGTCCAGGATATCTTCTTCGACTACGACACCTACGATATCCGTTCCGACGCACAAGGGACCCTGTCCCGCGACGCCGCATTCCTCGGCAGCCATCCGGAACTCAAAATCGTCATTGGCGGCTATTGCGATGAGCGCGGATCGAACGAATACAACTTGGCGCTCGGCCAGAATCGTGCCGACGCCGCCAAGAATGCCCTGGTTACCGCTGGAGTCGCAGCCGGCCGTATCCGGGTCGTTAGTTATGGCAAGGAGAAGCCCTTCTGCTCCGAATCGACCGAGGAGTGCTGGCAGCAGAACCGCCGAGCTGGATTTACCCTCGACCGTTAAATTGAAGTGTGTGAAGCTTGGGTATTCGAGGTCCCTCGCACAGCGGGACCTCGGATTCATCAAAAATCGATTCAACGACGCGGACTGGCTTAAGGTTTCAGAAGATTAAGCGGCATGTTTCAGCGCCGCCTGGGTATTTGGAAACTGTCATCTGTAATCTGAAACCTGTCATCTGTTCCTAAAGGTGAAAAATGCTGACCATACATTCCCTCTGCAACCGCCTCGTCCCTGCCGCGCTGCTTGCCGCGCTCCTCGTCTCCGTCCCGATGCCCGCCCACGCGGTCTCCAAGGAGATCATCGAGTTGCAGACCCAGGTCCAGCAACTCCTGGACATGGTGCAGCGTCTGCAATCCACCATCGACACCAAATTCGGCGCGCTGCAAAACATTACCCAGCAGACCGCCGACAATGTCACGCAGATGACCGCTACGGTCAACGCCCTGCAACAGAAGATCAACGCGCAAAATGAAGCGGGCGGCGGCCGCCTCGACACCGTCTCCGGACAGGTGCAGTCCCTCAACGATTCTGTCGATGAGTTGAAGTCCCGCATTGCCAAGCTCGACAAATCGATCCAGGACATGCAGGCGCAGTTGCAGAACATCCAGACTCCGCCGGCGGGCTCCGTAGCTACCGGCCAACCAGGATCTCCCTCTTCAACTCCGCCCGATGTTAACGCGCCGCCGTCCGGCGCGCCACCTGCACCCACGGGCCCTGCCGCCAACCAGGCCCCTCCCCTGCAGGAAACCTTTCAGGCCGGTGTGCGCGATTACAACGCCGCCCGGTACAGCGTAGCCGCAGGCGAGTTTCAGGACGTTCTGCGGTACTACCCACTCGATGATCTCGCCGGCTCGGCTGAATTTTATCTTGGCGAAATCGCTTATCGTCAGCAGGATTACGCCGGCGCCGTCAAGAACTACAATGCTGTGCTTGAGGGTTTCAGCGGCAGCCCGAAGGCCCCCGCCGCACAACTGCGCAAGGGACTCGCTCTGATCCAGATGAATAAGAAAGATGCGGGCATCCATGAGCTCCGCTTGCTTATCCAGCGGCACCCGCAAACCCCTGAGGCCGCGCAAGCACGCACCAAGCTGAATGGGATGGGCGTGCGCATCGTAGCCCACTGAAATAGTAGCTGTTGAAAACTCAGCACCGTTTCTGCATTTTCTACTTGAATCGCACTCGCACGCCACGCATGATGATCTTGTCGTTCCGCTTTGGAGGCCGCTCGCATGATGGGTCAACAGTGCCGTTCGGAGTCGCTCTTCTACTACTTTCGAATCGAAGATCATGTACCTGAGCATCATTTGCTCCGCCTCATCGATCGGTACGTCAACTTCGATTTTGTGCGAGAGAGGCTGAAAACCTTCTATAGCGACACTGGGCGACCGTCGATCGATCCCGAGCGTCTGCTTCGAATTCTGTTGGTCGGATACCTGTACGGAGTAACGAGCGAGCGCAAGCTGATCGAAGAGCTTCGAATGCATCTTGCCTGGCGCTGGTTTACCGGGCTCACTTTCGATCAGGAAGTGCCGAACCATTCGACGTTCTCCAAGAACCGCCACGGTCGATTTCAGGAATCAAGCATCTTCGAACAGCTCTTTCACGAGATCGTATCCCAATGCATTGCATGCGGTCTCGTCAAAGGCGATCATCTATCGGTTGACGGAAGCTTTATACAAGCTGATGCGAGCAATTCGACCCGCATTCCGCGCGAAAATCTCAGCGAAGTCGCAGAGGTCAATCGAACTGTACGGCAGTATCTGGAGGACGTCGAGAACGAGAATCCCGTCCAACCAGAGCCTCACGAACAGGAGAAGGTATCAACAACTGATCCAGATGCGGCGTACTTCAGCAAAGGGGATAGAGCTCCGACGCTCGGTTACTTCGACAACTATCTGATGGACAACGCGAGTTGCGTAATCGTGGGTGTCGAAGCGACAGACGCGCGACCGAGTGGGGAGATCTCCTCAGCTCGTAAGATGATCGCTGACTGCGTCACCAAGTTCGGTCTCACTCCCCAAACTCTTGCCGCCGATACTGGTTACGGAAAAGCTGATTTCCTAGCTTGGCTTGAAAGCCAGGGAATCACTTCCTATATCCCACTGAGGCAGCACTTCGCTTCTACATCCGGCAACAAACTCTTCAACTTGGACCGATTCACCTATCGGCCCGAGTCGAACAGCTTCGAGTGCCCTGAAGGTAAGGAATTAAAGTACATCGGAATTAAGCCCGCGGTGAATAGGAGCTACATCTACAGATCGACTCCGGCGAAATGCCGCGAATGCCCCGTGAAGAACGAATGCACTTCCGGTCGATACAAGCAGATCGTGATCCATGTGGAAGAAGCCGTGCGGCAGCGAGCCCGAGAGCGAACACGGGAAGCAGCGTTCTTCCAACATCAACGTAGTCGAAGAAAGGTCGAAGCACTGTTCGGCGAACTGAAGAACCGAATCGGTCTGCGTCGTGTTCGGCTGCGCCGACTCAAGCACGTTCGCGAACAGTTCTTCATGGCTGCTGCCGCCCAGAACCTCAAACGCCTGGTCCGATACCTCGCATCGGGACCTTCGGGCAGCAACAACAGAACCTCAAAGCTGCAAAAAGAGCAGCGCGCCT
>JBEKRU010000036.1:0-50263 GCA_049518435.1 Occallatibacter sp.
ACCGCCAGGTCGCGTTTGAAACCTTGATGCAATCCGAGCTCAAATTCCATTTATGAATTGCCGCGCCGTTGCCCGGGATTCATCCTCAAATCGATCTGTCGGAGCATCCTCCCGACGAATGCTGGTACCCGCGCATCGGAATGGTAGCCCGCTCCGCGCCCTTTGCGGAGCGGTAAATAGGCTTCACCCCCAGCACAAACCAACCCAAAAAAATCGAGCGATCAAGCACGCGACGAAGTCGCGCTCAATGTTTACCAATTTAATTCTGCACAAGCCTCAGTCGAGAGCAGGAATCCCACACAATCGAAGATAAGCGTAGGTGCCGTCGTAAAAGGACGGAGGGCGCGTTCGGTCGGACGCATCACCCCTCGGAACAAAGAGGACCATCCCCTGCCGAGCTCGCGTCAATAGAACTCGATAAGCATTCTTCAGATAGAGTCTTTTCGAATCGTCCTTAACGGATTGCCACTTTGTACCCTTGAACGACTGGCATACCCACACCACGCCATTATGATGGAAGTCTCCGTCCCAACACATCCCCACCCAATCGAGCTCAAGACCTTGAATCGCGAACTCACTCGCCACGTCCTCGAGGTAATAACTTGACCGGACATCAGTGCGGGGATTTAGAAACCAGTTGGGTGGATCAATCTCGGCCTTGATATGGATCCCATCAGGCCGAAGTCGCTGAGCGCCAGATGACGCCACCAAGCCAAATCGCTCTGTTCCGCGGCCCTTCTCAATTAACCAGGCCCTGGCGGCGCTGAGATCGCGAGTCAGGTAAATGGGGTAGTCCGCCTGAATGCTTTTGAAGAGTGTTCGACCGATTTCCGGCTCGTTGTCAACGATGTGGCCAACAAATCCCGAAAGAGCTTCGGCTCGAAATGACCGCATAGAAACAGCGAGATGAAGGCTTTCATTTGAGCGAACCTGTGGGGACAGCAAGAATCTTTCCACTTGGCCTTTTGTACCGTATTCCGGAAGCGCTATCCGAGGCGAAACATAAACTTCCCAGTTGTGGAACCGGGACTCAAGGGCATTGAGCCATTCAGATATACCGGCCTCCCCCGTGTTGATCTCCTGCCCTCCGCCAACAAGGCAAACAACGGTGCACCAATCAGCATGCCGGTCCATCACGCTCAACAAGAACTCTGGCTCTGAAATATTAAAGTCGGTCTGACCCCTCTTGCGCTGCATAAAACTGGCTGCTTGCTCACGTGTCCACGCTCGCTGGGCCTCATCAAACACAACAACTTTTTCCGCGGGGACACTGAGATTGCCGACGTATTCATCTCGAAAATGGTGAATGTTCTGGATAAAGCTGCGCACCTGGCGCTCAGCGGACTTCTTTGATACCGACTCACGCGTCGCTTTGTCTCGCGCCAGCGCCTCTCTCAAAACAGCAACAAGCGGGCCGTTTCCAGACAGAAAAACGGCGTTCTCGTCCCCGTGTTCCTCAGAGCGCCGAGTCGCGATATTCAGCCCCGCCAATGTTTTCCCGGAGCCGGGGACACCGGTTACAAAACAAATGGCTTTGAAACCGTTCTGCCGAGCCCTATCGATGATTGCGCTTACGCTGGCACTGGTCTCTTGCAAGTTCTTCGCGCCGGAGTCCGATCGCGAGATGTCAGTAGCCGAATGCGTTCGATAGAGCACTTCGGCTGCTTCGATAATCGTAGGGGTCGGCCTGTAGCCCTTGGCCCTCCACTCGTCGATGTCCAAGGCTGGAAAGGCATTATTCAAGCAAATGCTCTGGATTAACGCTCCCAAATTCGTTTTGTTCGTACCAAGAGGGCCGGCAACGAGGTCTTCGGCAAACTTGACTTCGGTTAACGGCTCAGAGCCTGCATTTGTAGAGACGAGAATCGGGACGATCGGAACCTTATGGCTACCTTCATGAAAGTTCTTAAGATCGAGAGCGTAATCGACCACTTGATCGAATGCAGCTGAAGTGTGCTCCGGCGCCCCCACTTTAAACTCAATCATGAGAACGATGTTTCCCGTGATAAGAACGGCATCGGCTCGCTTACCCATCCGCGGAATGTAAAGTTCTAGAAAGATTCTTCCATCGCGAATGTCTGCGAGTGCCGTCATGAGAATCGAAGTCTGTTGAAGCCAGGCTCGGCGTTGATCTTCCTCCAGAGCGTGATGGTGCACCGAGGTCAACACACCCAGAATGCGATCAGGATCATCCTTTAAAAAGCTGGCAACTGAGGCGTTGTAATAGGCCTTGATCGGCATTTCGATCCTTCTATGTGCAACTCATGGTACATCGGAAGACCTTTCTGCCCTTCCCAACCCCCCGAATCTCCGTCTGCGCTCCCCCACCACCCCCTATACTGTCCCCATGCAGTTCACCGGAGAAGAACTAGCCGCTCTACTCGTAGCCATCAGCTTCGCCGCCGGGCTCAACGTCTACGCCACCGTGGCCACCCTCGGCCTGCTGGCGCACACCAGCCTGCTCACGCTCCCGCCCGGCCTCCATCTCCTCTCCAACTGGTGGGTCATCGGCGCCGCCTGCGCCCTCTTCGCCCTCGAATTCTTCGCCGACAAAGTCCCCGCCTTTGACCTCCTCTGGAACGCCCTCCACACCTTCATCCGTGTCCCCGTCGCCGCGCTCCTCGCCTTTCAGGCCACCGCCGGCCTCTCGCCTCTCGAGCAGTTAGCCGCCACGCTCGCCGGCGGCGCCATCGCCATGGCCGCCCACGGAGGCAAAACGGCAGCCCGCGCCGCCGTCACCCCCTCGCCCGAGCCCTTCTCCAACATCGCCCTCAGTCTGGGAGAAGATGTACTCGCCGTCTTCCTCACCTGGCTCGCCACCTGGAATCCCTACGTAGCCGCCTCCATCGTTGTCTTGCTCCTGGTCGCCGCCCTCCTCCTTGTCCGTTGGATATTCAAAGCCCTGCGCAGCCTCTTTCGCGGCGCCGCCCGTTCCCTCAGTCCCTGAGTCCCACCCACCCCCAGGGTTTCCTGTAATCTGTCATCTGTAATCTGTAACCTATATCCTGGTCCCTACCCTTAAGTACCTCCGTCTCCACAGCTCCTTCTCCACCGTCTCCATCGCCTTGTCCACCAGCGACTGCTGCCACGGCACAATCCCATACACCAGGTCGCATTCGAGCGCCCGCGCCATCTCTCCCAGCCGGTCCAGCGTGATCCTGTCCGTCTGCTCTGACTTCTCCAGTTGGTACACCATCTTCTCCGTGAATCGCATGTACTCGGCAATCTCCCGCACCGGCGTCCCCGTCGCCAGGCGCATCGCCCTGAGCCACCCCTCCGTCGGCCGGCGCGCCCTCCGCGCTGCCCTGAACGTCCGCAACTGGCTCTCCAGATCCATCCGCAGCTTTTCCCGCACCATTCTGTCCATTTTGTCGTTCCTCTCTCTTTCAGGTCACAGGCCATAAGTCATTGAATGCACAACAGGTATCGCCTGTTACCGTGCCGCAAAACATCGAATTAATCCCATTTTCGGCTCATCGCCTGTAATTTTGTGCAAACTCGGCGCAGCAAATCCCCCATTGCGCACAGAAAATGTGGCAATCGCATGTATTTCCGCGCTGACTTATGAAGAGTTTCCTCACCTCGAAGGGTGAGGTTCGCGCCCCTGTGCTCACCCTGCAGGCCGAAGAATACGCCGGAAACTCACCCTGGAGGGGTCGGCGTGCTCACCCTTTAAGCAGAAAAAAGCGCCCCCCGGTTACTCCTGCCTGGATGGTGTCCAGGTCTGGTTAACCGAAGGGGCGAGGAGCCGCAATCACAAGAAAACACACCGTTGGTCAAGGCCTGTGAACCAGATCGCTCCACTTCGCAGGGACCAGCCGTAGGTGCATCTTCTGGACCGAAGGCAAATATAGTGACGCCCCCTCGTGTTCGGCAGGTTCCATCGGGTACCAAATGCGCCGCTCGCCGCTAAATCCCTATTCCCATGCGGGTTAATCCCATTCAATACGTTCTGGACAAGTCGAAGTCCGGGACGTATGATACGCAATGCGGAAGGATTCGCATGCCGGTCGGTTCAAAACCCATCCAGGATTTCGGACAGCAGAACCCTGCCATTGACCCCGCTGCGGTCCGCCGCCAGCTTGAGCGCCTCTTGGTCCATCCGCTGTTTTCCAACAGCAAACGTTATCCCGCCCTCCTCGCACACACCGTAGAACAAACCCTCCAGGGTAATGCCTCCGAGCTAAAAGAACGCAGCATCGGCATCGACGTCTTCAACCGCTCCCCCACCTACGACGCCAACGCCGATCCAGTCGTCCGGATCACCGCGGGTGAGGTCCGGAAGCGGCTTGTTCAGTACTATTACGACTCTGCCCACGACGGGGAGTTGGTCATCGAACTGCCAATCGGCTCCTACGTACCAGTCTTTCATTCCCCTGCGCCCATTGCCGAGCCCGAACCGCCGGCGCTTGTTGCGGCCCCCGAGCCGCCACCTGTCGCACTCCCAATCACACCCACTCCTTCCTCTTCGTCGGTTTTTACCAAGAGGCGAGTGATGCTTCTGGTGGCGCTCACTGCAGGCGCATGCGTGATTGGCCTCGTTGGCGGGTTGGCTGTCGGTCTCATCGGAGGAGGAAACGCTGCCGGCTCGACGAGTGCGGGGTTGTTGCACGATTTTCAACCCCCGACCGACCTTGATCGCTTCTGGGCACCCATGACTGCGGGCTCGGACACGGCGACCTATTGCCTGGGTGAACCCGCAAAAAGCCTGGATGCCGGGTCAATCAATTCATTGGAAATGCCAACCGCGAACTCCAAGCCTGAGCCTCTGTATTTCCGGCTTCATCATTCCGGGCTTTTCGCATTGGCGGATGTTATTACGCTTACGCAGACCGCGGCTGCTTTGGAAACCCGCCACAAGGCGTTCCGCGTGGTCCCGGCTTCGGATGCAACCTTTGCTCAACTGCGCGAGGGCCCGGTTGTTCTTATCGGCGCGTTCGATAACATTTGGACATTGCGTGTCACGCAGAAACTCCGGTTCGGATTTGAGTCGAAGGACGGTGTTGCCTTGATCGTAGATCGCAAGAGCCCGAAGCAGACGACATGGGCCACTGCCTGGGATCTGCCTTATGAAAGGTTGTCGCGCGATTACGCGATCGTGGCCCGCATTCACGACAATATTACGGGGCAGCCTGTCATCATTGCTGCGGGGATCTCCGAAGAGGGTACCGAATCTGCCGGTGAGATTCTTTACAATCCCGTCTATCTTCAATCACTGCTGGCAAAGGCACCCCCGCACTGGGAGCAGATGAACATGGAGGCCGTCATTGAAACACAGGTGATCGAAGGCCATCCCGGACCTCCGAATGTTCTTGCAGTTGAGACATGGTAGATGCGGCGCTGCAGCGCACATGTCTCGACGGCTCAAAATCAAGACATTGATCGGCCGCGGTGGCGCGATGTTCTAGGCAAAATGAAGAGATGATGGTGCCGAACTTTAGGACTTGGCCTTGTGTGCGGCCCAGCGCTTCCGCTGCGCGTCAGCAATCCGCTTGCGAGCTTCAGGGCTGAGTACCCGGGTCTTCTTCACCTTGCTTTTGGCTTTCGCGGGAACCTTCTTCGCGTTACGCTCTGCTTTGGCGGGCGTTTTTCCTATATTGCCCAGCAGCGAGCGTACCTGCGTGAGCCTTGTGATTTCAGCATCAATTAGGGCAAGAATCGATTCGATAGCCATAAGTTAAGCATAACTCAGAAATGCGCAGGCGATCCATCGAACACGGTATTTGCTTACCGGGAATTTCCGATTCACACCATTCCCAAGCCGCGTGTTATTTCGGACTGCAACCGATAAGTCATAAGTCAGAGTGTGCCGCCATGGTTAAGTCGCAGTCGAAGCTGTATATTTGACTCCGTGTGCGCGTGCACCCTGACTATGCAAGAAGAGACAAGGCGATAGCTCGCCTCACCTATGCGCAGGACAAGCGCATATCTTACTTTGAGCAATGGGCGAATCTCTGCTGATTCCAGGTAAACCACATAGTTAAGCAGGAGATCACGTTGTGTGTTCCACTCGCCAGGCAATTCATCCGTGGCGATTTGAAGAATTCGAGATGCGCAAAGCAATAAGGGACAGACCTCTTCTGGCTGTCCCCTATTACTGCGTCTACGAATGTTTGCAAGGCTCGGACTATGTTCCCAGGTACTCAACGTGGACGTACGTGCCGAGCCGGACGTTATACGCCAGGTACCAGCCAACGTGGTCGGGATCTTCGTAGATGACAATGTCGTCCGAATCCCACAGCCATCCATCGCAGAAGGCAATGTCGAAGGCCGCAACATCCCAGTACCAGCCATTGAACCAGAAGCGGCTGGGGCCGCCACCAGCGAGATGCCAGACGTGTCCGCGTCCAAAACCTCCCGTGAATCGGCCGTGTGCAAAGGGATGATCCAAGTGATAATTCGCATCCTCGCGGCCGGTGTCGTGGCCAACCCAAGTCTTGCCATCCACGTGGGGCACGTTGGGATGGCTGGCCTTATCGCTGTAATTGGGTTTCGGATCGACCGGCTTTGGCGGACCCTCATGGGGCTTGGGTCCGCTTCTCGGGATCGGCGCATGTGAAGCAACGGGATGCTGCGCGAATACTGGAACTGAAAGAACGAGCAATGCTGCAAGTGCCAACCGAGCTGTCTTCATAACGTCCTCCGGATGCCCTGGGGATTGAGGTGTCTCTTTGTTCTCCCCCTTGACGGGTCATCACCAACACAAGTATTGCAACCCAGGACGCGTACGCGAGTTGCGGCAGCAACCGTTTGCAAGTCAACGTGCAGGGATTTGTATGGAAAGCAGAAATCCGCGCAGCCCGGCGCTATACCGCGACTGCGGCAGAGGCGCGCCGCCACGCATACAGCGGGAATTGGTTTGCCAGTTCGGCCACTTCACCACGAATCCGTTCGAGTGCAGCGTCGTCGTTGCGCTGGTCTAGAGCCCTGGTGATCCACAGCGCAATCTTGCGCATTTCCGGCTCTTTCATTCCGCGTGTGGTGAGCGCGGGCGTACCTACGCGAATGCCCGACGGCTTGAGCGGGGGGTTGGTATCGTACGGGATGGAATTCTTGTTCACCGTGATCCCAGCCTTGCCCAGCGCAAGTTCAGCCTCCGAGCCGAGGATGCCTTTCTGGAACGTATCCACAAGCATCAGGTGGTTGTCGGTGCCGCCGGAGATGATGCGGAATCCGGCGTCTTGCAGGCCTGCGGCGAGGACTTGGGCATTCGCAACGATCTGCGCCGCGTAGGTCTTGAACTCCGGCCGCAGCGCCTCAGCAAACGCAACCGCCTTGGCCGCGACGATGTGCATGAGCGGTCCGCCCTGCTGGCCGGGGAAGACAGCCTTGTCAATCTCTTTGCCGATGGTCTGCTCGGGCTTTTCGCCGACCTGGTAATCGTTACCTGCAAGGATCAGCCCTGCGCGTGGGCCGCGCAACGTCTTGTGGGTCGTTGTCGTGGTGATGTGCGCGTGCGGGACAGGCGACGGATGAACGCCGCCAGCGACTAGGCCAGCAATATGGGCCATATCGAAAACATACGTAGCGCCCACCTTGTCGGCAATCTCTCGCATGCGCGCGAAGTCCCAGAGGCGCGGGTAGGCGCTGCCGCCGCCGATGATAACCTTCGGCTGCTCCCGCTCGGCAACTGCTTCCATCTCGTCGTAATCGATCAGTTCTGTATCTTTACGAACGTGGTAGAAGGTAGTGCGATAAAGCTTGCCGCTGAAGCTCATCTTGTGTCCATGGGTCAGGTGACCGCCGTGCGCCAGATCGAGGCCGAGGATAGTGTCGCCCGGTTTGAGGACAGCCATGTATGCGGATGCGTTGGCCTGCGATCCGGAATGAGGCTGAACGTTGGCGTATTCGGCGCCGAAGATCTGCTTGGCGCGATCGCGGGCAAGATTCTCGACCACATCGGCATACTCGCATCCGCCGTAATAGCGCCGACCTGGGTAGCCTTCAGCGTACTTGTTGGTGAATATTGAGCCGGCAGCTTCAAGCACCGCCTCAGAAACGAAGTTTTCGCTGGCAATCATCTCCAGCCCCTCGTGCTGGCGGAGAGTTTCTTGGTCAAGAGCGGCGGCAACTTCGGGATCGGCCTGGGCGAGGGTGAGCGACATGCGATCAGTCATAGAAGAATTCTAGCGCCTTTCGGCCTTCCATTCACAAGCGGAGTTCGGCAGCTGAGGGCTGGATCCGGGACGAGGAACCGGCTTTACGCCGTCTTGAGACCACTCGCTCTTTATCGATTTCTCTAAACCAATTAAACTTGAATCACCAATCTGATCTTCAACCGTTCGAGGACCTCATGAAGAAGCACTCAAGACCGCTTGTGCTCGCCATCCTGTTTCTAGGATCGCTAACGCCGGCTTTGGCGCAGGCCGCAGGCCCGGGAACCACTGAGATAGATGCGGGGCTGTTGGCCAAGGCCAATGGTGGAGACGCGACGGCACAGGTGCAGGTGGGTGATAACAGCTGCGCGGCAGGCATAAAAGCTACACAGGATCCCAAACAATTGGCTGAATACTACAAAGAGGCCGCAGCTTGGTACCGCAAGGCCGCCGATCAGGGATCAGTGGCAGGGCAGTTGCACCTGGCCGTACTATACCGCGACGGCAAGGGCGTGCCCCGCGATATGCAACAGGCGGCGGAATGGTATCGCAAAGCCGCCGAACAAGGGGATGCTGGCGCGCAGGGTACGCTTGGCGTGCTTTATTCGATGGGCCAGGGCATTACTCAAAGCTATTCCGATGCTTACTACTGGTTCGACCTTGCCGCACGGGTGAAGGGACCCAACCAGGAAAAGTATGCCGGGTATCGCCAGATGAGCGGCGCGCACATTACGGCAGACGAGCTTGCCGACGTGCAGGAGCGCGCGACGAAGTGGGTTGCCGCCCATCCGCGATAAGACACAAGGAAAGGCCGCCAGTTGCAAGAGGCGCCCATCCACTACTCGCTAGCTTGAGACTGCTTCCTCTTCCACAGAGTGTGGTTGGGACATGGTGGCGCTTAGCCCAGCCGCTTTCTCTTCGCGGAGGGCCTTGTAGGCCCGGTAGACAAACCAGCCCATGTACCAGCCGTCGAGAAATTTGTATGGGGTTTCACCGGTCGTGTAGTGGCCGCAGGGCAATACGCGCGGCTCAAAGTCGAGCCCGAAATGCTGGAACGCCTCCACGACCTGGAGCGAGTACTCCTTCGGAAACGTAAGGTCGTAATTCGCATACACCAGAAGCACCTTTTTGCCAGCACCGGCTGCATCCTTACCTGCAAACTTCGGGTAGTAGTAGCAAGGACTCGCCGCTGCCCACAAGGCGCGCACACGATCCTGGGTCAGACCAGCCTCTTCAAGCGCCTGCTTCACATGGCGAGTGCTCTGCCCGGCCCATGTCACGTCGCCAAAGGCTGTTGATGCGTGATTGAAGGCATTTATCCGGATGCGTGGGTCATGAGTGCTGGCCAGAAATGCGTAGCACGATCCGAGGCTGGTTCCAAGTACACCAAAGTGCTCGTAGCCCTGCTCCTGAAGCCAGTCCAGGCAACAGCGGATGTCGACAACCGCCTGGCGGCACGCCGAGAGCGTCCGGCCGATGTTGGCGCTGACGGAATAGTCGGACCGCTCAAGCTCCGCGGGACGTCGAATGTCGTGGTAGGGCATGGAAAGCCGCAAAGCCGAGATTCCCATGCGATTGAAGATGGTGCACAACGAGTTATGACTGAAGCCGTCGGAGTTCCACTGCGGGAGCACGATGATCGCTTGCTTGGGCCGCTTCGGATCCTTGTGTGCCGGGGCGGGATACCAGCGGGCGTTCACCTGGTCATTCTCGGGATAAGGCGTGCGTTCCGGGGAAGTAAATCGCAGAAATTGCGCCGGCGCGAGCTTGCCTTCCGCAGCTTGTTGGCGGATTGCCGCTTCCTGGGCCAGCGTCTCCGGGCGGACATTGGTTGGATAGAGTTGCGGATGCCTATCCTCAAGGCGGAAATCGGTTGGTCGGTCGTAGCCGAAGAAAGCATCGCTGTGGCGGATGAGAAGTTGGTTGATCCGTACCATGGCGGCTTCGGCAGCTACTGGGTCGCGCATAACCTCAGGGCCAGGGATGGCAGAGCTGAATCCATGCGTCTCCAGGAACGGCTCGATCCACTCAAAGCCCCACTCCAACGGGCGCACCACACGGTTTTCGTCACGCGTGGTCAGGCGCGTCTCCCACTCGTACATCCAGCGCGCATAGCGTTCTTTGAACATGGCTTCTGTTTAAGTCTACCAGCGGGGAGGGAGTGTGCGGAGAAGGCGGCTGCTCTGGTGCCTTAGGGTTGGCTTTGTTCGGGGCGCTTTGTCCACGCCCCCGCAGCAAGCCATCCGATGCTCAGCAATGTGATGGCCGCAATGATGCCCTGGGAAATGACACAGTAGAGGCACCAGACTTCGAGGACGCTGCGCTCGATGTTGGTCAGATAGAGAGCGAATCCGAGGCCGACCAGCGATGCAGCAACGAGCCCTGCACGACGGCGGTCGAATGACAGGACAGCCAGCACGAGATAGCCGACAATTCCGATGGCCGCCACCGGAATGCGATCAATCTCAGCAAAGGGGCTGTGGTTGACGATGCCGCAGTCCCACTTCTCGTTGATGGAGCAGGGCTCCGTCCCGGTGTCGTAGTGAACGCGCAGAGCGAGCCCGGAGACTACCGCGCCCGCCAGGGCTAGAAGTGCTATCAAATAACGCATCTCAGTGATTCTGATGCTACCAGAGTGCTTTGCGTTGACGGAGCGAGATACGATAGGCAGATGGATCCAGGGTCCAGCCTGATCGGCCGCCGCGTCGCCTTTTTCGGCGGAAGCTTTGACCCGCCTCATTTGGGCCATCTTGCGGTTGCCCGGGCCGCCCGTACGGCTCTCGACCTGGACGTGGTTCTGTTTGCTCCGGTGGGCTCGCAGCCCCTCAAACCTCAAGGTTCGACCGCCAGCTTTGAAGACCGGCTGGCGATGACCCAGCTGGCCATTGCCGATGAGCCCGGATTTGAGCTTTCGCTCGCAGACGCGCCCAAGCCCTCGGGCGACCCCAACTACACTGTTGACACTCTTCGAGAGCTGCGTGGCGGACTCGCGCCGGACGGTGTGCTCTTTTGCTTAATGGGCGCCGACTCGTACTTTGGATTGCGCCGTTGGCATCGCTCTTCCGAAATCCCTTTCATTGCCCCGCTGATTGTCGCGTCAAGACCGGGTCAGAAACCGGAGGATTGGATTTCCGGCTTGAGGGAAGCGCTGCCGCCTGGTTTGTCGATTGTGCCCGACGTGCCCGGCGGGGTGCTTCCCCCTGGTCTCGAGATACTCACCTACCATGTTCACGGCCCGAGTGGGGAAAGCGCTCCGTTCTACCTTCTTCCGGGATTGTATGTCGACATCAGCGCTTCTCAGATTCGAGAACAGGTGCAGGCCGAGTCTTCCGCTTCGGCGGGCGGAAGGAACCTTCTGCCCCAGGCGGTTTTTGAATACATACGGTCCCACGGACTTTACCGGTAAAGGGCGTGTTGCCGCTGTCCCAAACTTGGCGGTGGCCCTAACTTGCCGCCTCCGTGGCAAGGGACTACGATGAAGACTGGAGAAGCTCTCTTCCGAATGACATCAACGAAAACGCAGACACGTATTCTGGTTCAGGCCGCAGTGAAGGCCTGTGAAGACAAGAAAGGCGAAGACACACGCATCCTTGAGCTCGATCCGATCGACGCAGGCTTGTCGGACTTCTTCCTTGTAACCTCGGCCACGAACGATCGCCAGGCTGTCGCGATTGCCGATGAGATTGAGCACCGCCTCAAGAAAGAGTTTGGCGTGATGCCGAACTCGGTGGAAGGCAGGCGACCGGGCAATTGGATCCTTCTGGATTATGTCGATTTTGTGGTGCACGTCTTCTTGTCGGAGCGGCGTGCTTTCTATGACATTGAGAGACTTCGCAAGTCTGCCCGCCCTCTGACCCCGGCAGAATTCGATGCTGAGTTGAAAGCTGAACTGAGCGCAAAGACCCGCGCTGTTCGGACGAAGGCAACCTCGAAGGCTGCCCCTGCTGCGATGGAGGAGAATTCGACGCCGAAGCCGAAGCGGGCAGTCAAGAATGCGGTTGCGCGGAAAGTTGCACCGCGTAAGGTTGCCGCGAAGAAGCCGATCAGCAAGGTCAAGATTTCAAGCGGAGCCTAGTTTACAAAAGCCATTGTTTTGAAACCAAAACCCGCAAAAATGGCGGTTTTTATACCAAAGACGCCCTTTTTGAGGGCGTTTTGTTTGCTCGAATGACGACGGGTTCCTTGGTCGTAATATGCTATATGATATTTATTCTAAATGACTTAATCATGATTGACACCCGCGAATATCTCATCAACAAATGAGCGTTTTGAGGGAGGGGGGTGGGGGTACGGATGGGTACGGACTGATTAGAGCCTCCAAACCCTTTAAACGGTGACTCCTCCGGCATGTATTTTGCATAGAGATTTTGAGCGTCGTGGTCCAATGCCGATGATGCATCTTTGTATGGAATAAATCGGCAAAATGCCTTTCGGCGCGCTCTCCTGACAACCCGCGAGAACACAAAGGGCGTCCGAATTGGACGCCCTTTGTAATTGCTGTTCCTGCGTTATGCCGGAAGCTTAGAACGTGATCTTTCCGTGAACCTGGAGCAGACGTTGTGTAACGGCTGCGCCCTGGAACGAACCGTAAGGGCTGGTTGGCGGAGCAACGGTGCCGGTGATCTGTCCAAACGACGTGGTGCTGATATCGTTGGTCGTCGTGATGCCCGGGTTGGCAAAGTTAGCGTGGTTAAAGATGTTGTAGGCGTTCGCACCGATCTGGAACGTAAAGCCTTCCGCCTTAACAATCTTCTTGAGCAGGCTGATGTCGGTGTCAACGTAGTGCGGGCCGTAGAGCGAGTTGCGCCGCAAGTCGCCAAAGTCCGCCTGGCTTCCGGAAGCCACAAACTGGGTAACGTCCATGCAGCTAGTGTCGACGCAGGAGTGAGGGTTGCTACCCGTCGCATTCGTGATCTGCGACCGTGTGAGGCCAGGAGCAAGGTCAGGCATCAAGCTGGTTCCAAGGTTGTGGAATCCGCCCAGAACTCCGCCGTTGACGACGTTAAACGGCTCGCCGCCGCGGAAGTAGGTCTTGGCCCCGGCTACCCAGCCACCCAGAAAACCATCGAGGAGCCTATTGCTTGACTTGTATGGTTCCTCGTACACCGCATCACCCACCAGGTTGTTGCGGATGTCGTAATCCGAGTTCGAGTAGTTCAGGTTGCCCGCTCCTATCGAGGGGGTCAGTTGGTAACCGATTGTCCCGGTGGCGAATGGTTCGCCTTCACCACCGTTAGACAACATATCAAGAGAGTGGCTGTAGGTATAGCTCAATTGACCCGTCAGCCCGTGTCCATTGTGCTTGTAGCTCAGCATGCCGCCGTTGTAGTTGGAATGCCCGTTATTGGTGTACGAAGTGATGCGCCCAAAGCGCGGATCGGCAGGCGTGGTAGGCAAGCCCGCGAAGGAGCCGGCGCTTTGCCACGATCCACCATTGGCATCGTTCGCGAAGTTTCCGCTGGCCGCATTCGTGTATTGGTCCTGGAGAACTTCTCTGAACCCGTAGTTTCCAGCGTAGGTCACGATCACAGCGTCGTTCTTGGTGAGCTGACGCTGGAATTGGAGACTATATTCCACGTACTGGGGTACTTTGAATTGTCCAGGAAAGTATGCGTTGATCGACGGAGGAGTGAAGGGATACGGACTTCCGGTCTGAGCAATGCCTTCGTTCCACAGAGTGTTGTTGATTTGAGCTATGCCCTGGCCACCGGTGAACCCAGCCTGAAGGGCTGAATTCTGTGCTGCGGCGAAGGAGCCTGCGCTTCCCGATCCAGTGTTGGAAAGTGCGCCGGAGTATGAGGTGACGGTGTTGTAGTTGGGAAAATTCTGAATGACGCCATCCAGAAATCCTGCTGGGTAGAGGTCCGTGAAGAGTCCTGCGCCGCCGCGTACTTCTGTCTTGTCGTTGAAACTGTAATTGAAGCCGAAGCGAGGTTGAAGGCTGAACTTCTCCACACTTGGGAAAGGATGATCGTTCAAGGCGCTGACGGTGGCGTCATATGCTGTCGCCGAAGAGGGGAAAGACCCTTGGTATTCGGAGAAGCAGCTGCCATGGCAAAGGGGGTTGCCCGTGCGGTCGACGCGCGCGCCCAGGGTGAGCTTGAGCTTAGGCGTTGCCTGCAGCTCATCCTGAAAGTAGACGCCGATGTTGTAGAGGGCGAGATGCGCCGTCGATTGAGCAGCATAAGAGAAGTTATAGGACTCGAAGTCGTTTTGTCCCCATTCGCTCGTCTGAGGGTTGATTGTCCCTGAAGCAAAGTCGCCGAGTGAGTAAGTGATTGTATACGGGAACACAGTGTTGTACTGAGAGTCGTAGTCCTCAACGAGATCGCGGCGGAAGTTTGCGCCGAATTTGAGAGTGTGCTTGCCCTTGATCCAATTGAAGTCATCTTCAAACTGATACTGGGTTACGTTGCGGCCCTGTGTCAGATAGAAGGGAACGCCGAGTTCGGGGAGACCAGGAGACGCGTTGACACCGCTGCCATCCAGACCTGCGTCCGAGTAATAGAAGTTGATGGGAAGTTCCGCGACCGACGCAGCAACGCTAGGCGGGCCAAAGTAGGCTGTGTACCAGTTGGCTGCTGCCACGAAGACGTTCGTCTTCGTTGGACTGATCACATAGCTGTCGTTGAACTGTCCTTCGTACTCCGGCTGGATCGAAACAGCGCTGAACAGCGGATCGATGAAGCTGGTTGAGGTGGGCTGGGTGCCGCGATCCATTTTATAGCGGCCATAAATCTTATGCTTGTCGCTGATATTCCAGTCCGCGCGACCGGTAAAGAGCCATTCTTTGTTAATGTTGTTGGCGCCGGCCGTGCCGACAAGCATGCAGGGTACGTTTACGCCAAAAGTGCCACCACCCGGGGCCGGTGTGCCGGAAAGACCGCCCGCATCGTCGGCAGCGGAGCCGTCTCCGCAGCCTAGGAAGCCATTCGCATCCTGGTTGCCTCCAGGTCCGTTAGCTACAGGAATTGCGGACTTATAAGCGGGCGATTTGGTGAAATCGTTAAGGGCCAGGCCATAGACGCCCTGCGCGGCTGCCGGTACATTGGCCAGAATGTATGAGCTCAACTGGGGCGAGGGGAAGGTGAGGAAGCCGCTTGAACCGGGAAGCACATACCGCAGGCCTTCGAAATCTCCGAAGAAGAAGACCTTATCCCTGATGATCGGGCCGCCGACGTTGGCTGCCCACTCATTCGAGACGGCATGGGGGACTTGATTCGGCAGGCCACTTTCAACCTCGTCGTGCTCGTTGAACCAACCATTGGCGTTCAGCGCAGATCCGTTCCAGTTGTAATCAGCCTCGCCGTGAAACTTGTTGCCGCCCGACTTGGTCGTGTATTGGATGATGGCACCGGCCGCGCGTCCATATTGTGAGTTGTACGCGTTCTGGATCACGGTAGCGTCAGCAAGTTCACCCTGGCCCAAGGTCAGGTTTGAGCTGCCGGAGTTATTCAAGTTGAGGAATGGGTCCTGGTTGTCAAAGCCATTCAATACGAAGAGGTTTGAAATGCCCGGAAGGCCATCGGAGCTGAAGTTGCCGTAAGAACCGCCAACGTTTACGACCACGCCCGGTGCGGTAAAGGCAATCGTTGTTACGTCGCCACCCGGTGTGGGCAGCTCCTGAATCTGCTGTTCATTGAAGGTCGTCGCCAGCGCAATGTTTTGCGTGTCCACCAAGGGCAAATTTGTTGAGGTGACCTCGACAATGGTATTGCTGCCCGTCGGCGTTACCTTGATGTCAGCGGGAACGGTGGTTCCCAGAATCACGGTTACTTGCAGGGTGTCCGACTTCAAGCTTTCGGCCGAAGCGGTGATCTTGTAAAGGCCCGGCTTGAGCAGTCCAACAGTGTAGCGGCCTTCCGCGTTAGTCTTCACCGTCTGCTTGGCATCGGTGGACGAATCGACCACAATTACCGTGGCGCCGGGGACCACAGCGCCGGTGGCGTCGGATACCGCGCCACTGACTGCGCCAGTCACCGCTGATTGGGCGTATGCAACGGGAGCCGTAGTATTTGCCATCATGCCGATGACGGCCAATAGGCTCAACGCGAGCGCCGCATTCTGCAACCGTAAGAATCGCATCGAAACTCCTCCAATGATTTAGTGAGGACCGAAATCCAGCCTGAACTTCTCGATCCGTGAATTGTGCTTTAGCGTCTCGGTGTAGAACCAGCCCGGTCCGCAAGTGAAAATGCAACAGTCTTAAAGCGTTAAGTAGAAGGAAGGGGCTTGGCTCCATCCCCGCGGATCGCACGATAGATATCCCTAGAAATGCCGGGGACGACCTGCCCCAATAAACATTGCATGGCGAATGCCATTCTCCACAATGACGAAAATTATTTGGTTGGGATTGAAAATAAACGAGTTAATGGTAGCCGCTTCCCAGGGTAAAAATCAGTCGAATATGAAATTGCGGATAAAGCGGGGTTGATATTCCAAAAATGGGCACCGTATCTTGTTTTTGGGTAATCATCGCCGACTCCGTGCTGTTGGTTCCCGTTCCCATCGCGTATTCTGCCCCCATGCACCTTACCCTCGCGTATGTGGGCGTCCGCGCCGCTTCACGGGACGGCCTGGATGTCCTCTCAAGGACGTATCTCAAGCGCTGTACGCCGTGGGCCCAGTGCGTCACCGAGGCGTTCCGGACGGAAGATGTAATGTTCGAGTGGCTGTTGCGGAGGCACGGTCGCACGCGGGCGGTCCTCGTCCTGTTCGACAGCCGCGGCAAGCAAATGACGTCCGAGGCTTTTGCCGCATGGCTCGGCTCGCGCCGCGACGAGGGCGCTCAGCACATCGTGTTTGCTGTTGGTCCTGCCGATGGCTGGTCGAAAGCCTCCCTGGCCAAGGCCGAGCTTCTACTTTCGCTGGGACCGATGACCATGGCACACTCACTCGCCCGGCTGGTTGTCGCGGAGCAGATCTACCGCGCATATACGATTCTCACCGGGCATCCCTACCATGCCGGGCACTGAGGAAAAGCAGGTTACAGGTTACAGATGACAGTTAAGAGCAAAAGCCCGGGCTCATTACTGTCATCTATCACCTGTAACCTGTAACCTGTATCTGCGATGACCGATACCCGCAAAGGTCTGATCCTGATCAACACCGGCCCCGGCAAGGGGAAAACCACGGCTGCCATGGGCACGGCGCTGCGCGCAGTGGGCTGCGGCATGAAGGTGCTTATGCTCCAGTTCATCAAGGGGTCGTGGCACTACGGAGAACTGGATGCGGTGAAGGCCTTCGGTTCCGACTTCGTACTGAGGCAGATGGGGCGCGGCTTTGTGAAGGTGGGCGGCGCGGAGACTGATCAGGAAGACGTTCGTCTGGTGGAAGCTGCATGGGCCGAGGCTCGCGAGGCGATCTATTCCGGCGAATGGGATATGGTCGTCCTGGACGAAATCAATTACGCGATTGGCTATGGGATGCTGGACCCGGCCGCGGTTGCAGAGGCATTGCGCGATCGGCCGGAGATGGTCCACGTGATCCTTACGGGGCGCAACGCCCATCCCCTGCTGGTGGAGCTGGCCGATACCGTAACGGAAATGCGCGAGGTCAAGCACGCCTATCAGAAGGGCATTCTGGCCCAGCGCGGCATAGAATACTGAGAGCGAGCTACGGAAAGCACACTGTGGTGAGCTGACCCGAGAGAGAGTCTGAATGTCCTGGTTCAAACGTGAAAGCGGCGACTACGAATCCGATCCCGGCGGCAACGGTGGATCGGATTCCGCAGGCAAAAATGTGCGCACGGAAGGCTTGTGGACCAAGTGCCTGGGTTGCCGGGCGGTGCTTTACAAGCCGGAGCTGGAATCGAACCTGTATGTTTGTCCGAAGTGCCAGCATCATTTCAAAATTGGCGCTCGGCAACGCATTGACTTGCTGCTGGAGCCGGGTTATGAGCTGGTGGACACCGGACTACGCTCGACCGACCCGCTCAACTTTGCTGACGTAAAGCCATACAAGCAGCGCTTGCGCAATGCACAGGAACAGACCGGGCTCAGCGATGCGGTTCTAAACGCGGTGGGTCAGCTCGGTCAGCATGATGTGGTGTTGAGCGCGATGGAATATGCGTTTATCGGCGGCTCCATGGGCGCAGTGGTGGGGGAGACGATTGCGCGGGCTGTCGACCGTGCACGCCTCGAGCGCAAGCCGCTCATCGTCGTGACTGCGTCCGGTGGCGCACGCATGATGGAAGGTGTGGTCAGCCTGTTACAGATGGCGAAAGTCTCCACGGCTCTCGGCCAGTTGGACGATGCGAAGGTTCCCTACATCTGCGTGCTCACCGATCCCACGTATGGCGGCGTCACCGCAAGCTTTGCCATGTTGGGCGATCTGAATATTGCGGAGCCCGGTGCGCTGATCGGCTTCGCGGGTCCACGCGTGATTGAGCAGACGATCCGGCAGAAGCTTCCGGAGGGATTTCAGCGTGCCGAGCTTCTGCTCGAGAAGGGCTTTCTTGATGCCGTTGTGCATCGGCGAGACCTGAAGTCCTATCTAAGCCGTGCGCTTGACTTCCTCAAGGTTCCATTGTCGGTTTGAGCTAACTTTTCTTTTCCTCACCTGCGGCAATCGTTCATAAGATAGGCGCGGCGGCAACTTAAGGTGCGGTCCTGAAGACGGCGAGCCAAGTTCCTGTTGTAACCTCACCTGCCTGTTAGAAGCGAATCTTCGCCACCGTCGCCGGAGTGTATCCAGCGCTTCAGGCTGTCTCCCATGTGCCGGCCAGATGAGCTTGAAGAGCAGCGGATCCGTGCGCGAATATATTCAATTCTGTAGATAATCTGTTTCCGAGTTCCAAGAACGGCCTAAATTCAATGATATGTATTGCCATAGGACGAGCCGCAGCAGCGAATTTATGGCTTTTTAATCAGTACGTTACGATTATTTCACCAGAATCCCGCAATGTGGCAAGCAGATTGCTTTAGCGATTGTGTCTTCTTCTTCACTAACGCTTTCCGCATCACATGCTCCTCGAGCCCTTGATGCCTAAAGTCTATTCGTTACAGCTTCTTCGCGCTTGAGGCCAAGTGTCTCAAAGCCATTCGATAGCAATCCCTTTGTTCATAACAAACCCTTTGTTGGAGGAAAAAAGAATTGACTCTAATCAGGAGAGCTTTATTCGCGATCGTCCTTGCATTCGTAGGCATCGCAATGGCCAGCGCACAAACATCCAATGGCACGGTAATCGGTGCGGTGACTGACTCAACCGGCCGCGCGGTCGTCGGCGCCACCGTGACCGTCGTATCCGCCGACACCGGCGCGATCCGTACGACATTGACCAACCAGGAGGGTACCTATCGCGTTGAGTCGTTGATGCCGGGCACCTACGACGTTTCGGCGGCAGCCGTCGGCTTTGAAACAACGATCAACAAAGGTCTGGTTGTCCCGGGTACTGCCATTGTCACTTCGAGCCTGGTAGTCAAGGTGGGTAAGGCCGCGGATCAAGTCGTAGTCTCCGCGGACAATGCGGTCATGAACACAGATAACGGCCAAATTGATGGCACCATCAGCGAGCAGGAAATCAGCAGCCTGCCGATCGCCAGCTTGAATCCTTATGAACTTGCCCTCACCCTCCCAGGTGTGATGAACACTCAGGTCGGTGGCTTCTCGAACGGTGTGAATTACAACGTGGGGGGTGGTCGTCCTCGCGCCAATAACTTCCTGATCGAAGGCCAGGACAACAACGACGCCGGGATTCAAGGCCAGGGACTTCAGCCAGGCAACGACGAAGCTGTCAAGGAAGTCGTAATCATTGAAAATGCCTACACGGCGGAATATGGCCACGGAGCTGGTTCTGTTTCCAATCTCATCTTCAAGAGCGGCACCAACCAGTGGCATGGCTCCGCATTTGAGCGCCTCCAGAACTCTTCGCTCGACACGGTGGACAAGAACGAGATTTTCAATGGCATCACCACCGTGAACAAATACCGGGAAAACATGCCAGGTTTCACCATCGGTGGACCCATTCTTCACAATAAGGTGTTTGGCTTCGCGTCTTATCAGTGGGATTACTATCGCTCTACGGCGAATTTGGCCCAGTTGACGATTCCTACTGCGAATGGCTTTGCGACACTCGGTAATTACTCGTCGAACCCTCGTGTAGCAAACCTTGTTAAGGCATACGGCGGATTGGTAGGCACCAACGGCGGCTCAAAGATCACGCCACCGGCGATTGCCCTCGGTCCGGACCCCGTTACCGGCGCGGACCGCGGCACCGTTGAAATGGGAACTGTAGAGCGCAACCTGGGAGCCGACGACAACGCTCCCGAGATCGACCTCAAGGGTGACTACATTGCCAGTGAGAAGGACACCCTCGGGCTCCGCTTCATTCGCACCCGCTTCATCGCACCTTACGATGTGTTCAATTTCACCGGCCAACTCCCCGGCTTTGACTCAGACCAGGATGGCACTTCTTACAACACTGGTCTCGTTGAGACGCACGTGTTCTCACCCACGGTGATCAATGAGGCTCGCCTTTCTTACGGCCGCATCGGCTTCGCCTTCGGCCTGCCCGCGACCACTTTGGCGAACCCTCTCTACGACCAGCCAGCAGTGACGGTCTCCAATATGACCGGATACGGCATCCCGGGAAATATTCCCCAAGGCCGCTTCCACAATACCTACCAGTTGCAGGACACAGTGAGTTGGACCCGCGGCAAACATTTCATCAAAATCGGTGAAGACATTGCCGACATCCGCGTCAAGGATCAGATTCCCTTCAATTTCTACGGCGCCATTGGCTACGCCAAGGACACGAGGGCGACTCCGATCACGGGCGGTGGAGCTTTCACCTACACCGGTTTGGCCAATTTGATTGATGATTTCGGGGGGCCCAGCACCACGGTGAGCCAGAACTTCGGCAGCCCCATCGCTCAACCCAGGCTCTTCAGCCAGAACTACTTCGCGCAGGATACCTATCGTCCCATCCCGACCTTGAGCCTCGATCTGGGCTTCCGCTATGAATACAACGGCGCCCCGTTCAACGCCACAGGCACTCCGTATCCGGGGATTGATGAGACAAACCCGTCTTGCTTCCCACTGACTCCCGGGTCCACATGCAATACCAAGCAGCAGGCCGATGGCAACCAGTGGGGACCTCGCGCCGGCATCGCCTGGAGCCCAACCCTGTTCGGACAACACAAAACCGTCATCCGTTCCGGCTTCGGCGTCTTCTACGATGTGGTCTTCACCAACATCATCGACAACATCCAGGCCAGCGCACCTAATGCTGCTTCGCCGGTCATCACCAGCAGCACTACATCTAATGGAAACCGCGGCACGAGCTCCTGGGCCGAACAGTTCGCCAACCTGAACAAAAGTCCCTTGCCATCCAACACCGCCGAGCCGATCGTCAATCACCTCCTTTCACCCCGCACGATGCATTGGAACCTCAACCTCGAGCAGGAGCTGCCATGGGCCACCACCGTCCAGGTGGGCTATGTGGGTGAGCGCGGCGAGCACCTCTACGGCAACACAAACCTGAACCCCTACGTCAACGACACCGAGTCGGCCGCACGTGTCATTCCGACCCGCGGCTCCATTGTTGTTCGCGACAACTCCGACGACTCCGCGTATTCCGGCCTGTGGTCAGAACTCGATCACAAGTTCAATCACCAGGTCCTCTTCCGCGCCTCCTATACACTCGGACGCGCTTTTGATGATGGCTCGGAGATCTTCACCACTGCCAACGAATCCTCGTACCAGTTCAGCACCTATCCCACCCCACGGCGAACCACAGATTGGGGCCCGTCGGAATATGACCATCGCCAACGGCTTGTGCTCGCTTACATTTGGAGCCCCGCCGTGTGGCACACCGAAGGCGCCATGAAGATTGTTGGCAATGTCGTCAACCGTTGGGCTCTCGCAGGCATCACGCAGTTCCAATCCGGATCCGTTCACAACGTTGAAGACGGCTTCGACAACGATGGGGACGGCATCAGCAATGACCGCCCGATGCTGGGAAACCCAAAGGCCCCGTTGGCGTCCTATGCGTTTGACGCTTCGTGGCTCGGATATGCGTCCGGAAGCTACTGCTCCGGACCCAGCGTGTGGTACACCAACGACGACTGCCATCCGGTGGATGCCAATTCTGTGCATTGGCTCATCGGCCCGTACGGAACCCATCCCTCCACCCCCATTGGCCGCAACTCCTATTACGGCCCTGGATATCAGCAGTGGGATGTGAACGTCCAGCGTTCGTTCAAAATATATGAAAGACTCACCATGGACTTCCGCGGCGAACTGTTCAATGTCTTCAACCATGGACAGGTCGACACCAACGGTTATCTGGAAAACACCACGGTCACCAGCGGCATCAACACAGATGCCTACAACAACAACGGCACTAACACCTTTGCCTCACCCTATCCCGAGGTCAACGGACACCGGCACGCTCGCCTGTACCTGCGCTTCCAGTTCTAACCTCATAGTCGCAACAAGAACGGGCGGCCACTCAATGGGCCGCCCGTTCTGCGTTTGTGAACAATCGAGCACAATGGGTCTGTTCCCACAATCGTCTTCGGCGACGTAGACTGTTTCCTTTGAGCCGCAAGCAAAGGACAATACGATGCTGAAATTCTTCCGCATGGCCGCCGCCGTGCTTCTTGTTGCACCTTCCGCAATTTACGCTCAGACCTTCAACGCCATTCCCGCGATCGCATTCGATTCGGCGGGTCCGGTGATTCGCGCCCATGTCGAAAGCCAGAAGCCGTTCACCGTTGCGGGCGAGCGCGGTGTAATTCTGGGCCAGCAGGACGGCACCTTCGAAGCTTGGGTGCTGCCGGTCAAGCTGCTTTCGCATCTCACCATTGAAGCGCGCATCCAGGGCTACTCGGTGCCGATCGATGTGAACCAGCAGGCGGCGGAGATCGAGGTGCATCCCGATCGCACTGTCATTACTTATTCCCACATTGGCTTCACTGTTCGGCAGATCATGTTTTCGCCGAGTGCGGGCGCTGCGGGCACGGGACCGATGGTGTTATTCGAATTCGACTGTCTGCATCCAACAGACTTCACTTTGCGCTTTACGCCCGAGTTGCGGTGGATGTGGCCTGAACGGAACGAAGGCGTGCCGGGCGCCGAATGGGTGGCGGGCACCGGCGCTGCCAGCGGGTATTACGTGCTGCATGCCGACTATCCCGACCTTGCAGGCGCACTTACCATTCCCGGGGCGACGCCCGGCATTCTCGCGCCATATCAGGAACGGCCGAAGGTGTATCCAGTCGAGTTCAACCTGCACATCGATCCGGCGCGCGATCACGGGCGGCTGTTTCCGCTGCTGATGGCTGTGGGAACCACGCCCGCTGCGGCTACAAGTGCCGCGTTGGGCGCAACGCTAGCGGAGTTGAATGCAGGAGTCGCCGCATCGTACGCGGCTCACGCCAAGGCGTATGCAGACTTGCTCGCGCACTCGACAACCATTGAGACGCCGGACAAGGCTCTGAACGAGGCTTTTCAATGGGCCGAGATTTCGATTGAGCAGCTACGTACGCGCGTGCAGGGGACTGACGAAACCGCGCTGGTTGCGGGCTATTACGCTTCTGCCGATTCGGCGCGACCGGGGTTCGGATGGTTCTTTGGCCGCGACGCACTGTATACGCTGTACGCAGTTAATGGCTACGGGGACTTTGCGCTCTCGAAATCAGAACTCGAGTTTCTCATTCATCGCCAGCGCGCCGACGGCAAGATCATGCATGAGTACTCGCAGACCGCCGCGGCCATTGATTGGAAGGCCTTCCCTTACATGTACGCGGCAGCAGACTCGACCCCGCTTTTTCTGCTTGCAGTCGCGGACTACGTAAAGGCAAGCGGCGATGTCGCATTTCTTACTGCCAATCGTGAGGCGATTGAGAGGGCGTGGGCGTTTGAGACCGATCCCGCGCACGACACGGATCACGATGGGATCTATGACAACTCGCAGGGGACTGGCTGGGTGGAGAGCTGGCCCGGAGGCATGCCGCATCAGGAGATTTATCTCGCGCTGCTGGATCAGCAGGCTTCCGGTGCAATGGCCGAGATAGAAAGCGCGTTGAAAGATTCTGAAAGATCCGCCACGGCAAGAAAGCGAGCCGATGCTATCGCCAAGACGATAGAAGCTGAGTATTACGATTCGGCCAAGTCGTGCTACGCGTTCAGCCGCAATGCCGATGGCTCGCAAGACCGGACCAGCACTGTGTATCCGGCGCTTGCCTGGTGGACTCCAGAAACGACGAGTGGCGCATCGATCCTTGCTCATCCTGAGGGCTGCCTGAAGCAATTTGCCGCGCATACGCTCAACACGGATTGGGGCCTGCGCGATGTTTCGAGCGACGAGAAAATCTATGACGGCATGAGCTATCACCAGGGCTCTGTGTGGCCGTTGTTCACGGGCTGGGCCGCGCTGGCAGAGTATCGCGCCAACCAGCCGCTGCCCGGTTATCAGATGCTGATGGAGAACGCGAACCTGACCCGTGCGCAGGACCTTGGTGCTGATACCGAATTACTGAGCGGCGATTTTTTTGTGCCGTTTGGAAGGAGCACTAGCCATCAACTTTGGTCGAGCGCGATGGTGATTACGCCCACGCTGCGCGGATTGTTCGGGATTTCTATTGATGCACAAACAAAGACGATTACTGTGAATCCGCATTTGCCGGCGCAGTGGGAGGATGCACGTGTGAAGAATTTGTTTGTCGCCGGCCGTATCCAGGATTTGGATATTCGGCGGAGCGGCCAGGCTTTGACTGTTCATATTTACGACGGAAAGCGTGAAGGCTGGAAACTTCGCTCGGATATCCCTGGCAGTGAGCAACGGGATGATTATTTATCGAGTGAGGGAATGATGATTTCGATCCCCGTACCGGAAGTGGAAGTCCAAACCCTTTTTGAGAAAGCGCTGATTGCCGGAGATCAAACAAAGAGCTGCAGGATCGTCTCCGAGGAGCATGCTGCCAAACTGATGAAATTGGTTGTCGAAGGTCCTGCATCCAACGATGTAAAGAACCCCGACGGTACGGTGAGCCTCTCTGGTTGTGGACTTCGAATTCTCAGAAACGGACTCTTCGATGTCAAAGTTAAAGCGCCGGATGGCGTTGGAAAGGATCGCGAAGGCGACAAAGCTTATGTCCGAGCGTGGGCAATCGACACTGCACACCGCGACCCGAAGATTCCGATCGATGTGTTTGTGCATTTCACGCCTGGCGACGGCTGGCGGACGATGCCGATAACGCTGACTTGGTAGCGCAGATTTGCGGGCAGATAAGGCGTTGATTGGTTTTTCAAGTTCGACTAGATTAGGATTTCAGCATGGCCGGGGAGCAGTGATGGGAATCTCAATTAATACCTTGATTCTCATCCAGGACATCCAACTCCTGTGCTTCACGCTCGTTTTTGGCATCCTCGCGTTGCAGCAATGGAGCAATGCCACCAGGCGCTGGGTGCTCTACAGTTTCCTGGCCAATTGTGCTGGATCGATCATTGATCTTTATCCCGGACATTTGCACAACCTCATCCGCCACGCAATTGAGCCGATGACGTTTCCGCTTTCGTACGCGTTGCTAAACGTGGCTTTTGTTCATTTTGAGCGGCGCGCAAAGCTGGCAATTTGGGCTTCGGCCGGCGTTTTGCTTTTGTCCCTCCCCGCTTTCGTGGCCTGGAGCAGCAGTATGGCCCCGGTTTGGACCGATTCCCTCGGCGACCTGATGATTGGGATTGAATGCGCAATCACCCCTGCCATCCTGCTGTCCGGCAGCGAGCGTTCAACGCGCGCGCCGCGGGTGCTGATGAGCATGTTTCTCGTCCCCTTTGCTCTTCTCGAGTTTGCGCGCGCATGGGTATTTTTTGGGATGCACCAGCTGCCCGATTCAACGTTTCCGTCCCTGGTCCTCATCAGCGCAGTGGCATACATCGTAAACGTGTCGCTGTTGCCATTGGCCGTGATTTGGATGATGAATGCCCGCCTCGAGTCGGAGCTGCAGCAGCAGATCGTGGTGGACGAGCTGACCAATATTTATAACCGCAGGGGGCTGAGGCCGGCGCTCGATCGGGAACTTGCCCACTATCGGCGTTACCGGGAGGATTTTTCGTTAGTCGTGTTGGATCTTGATCACTTCAAAGAATTGAACGATGCCTTTGGCCATGCGGCTGGGGACGCGGCACTGATCTCAGTGGCAGAGTTCCTTCACCGGCGTCTTCGCGACACGGATGTGCTTGCCCGGATTGGCGGGGAAGAGTTTCTGATTCTGCTGCCGCACACCACGCTGGCCGCGGCCCAATTCACCGTGGAACAGCTATGCAAGGGCCTACGGGAGAAAAAGCATATGTTCTCCGGAACCCCCGTGCAGGTAACGGCAAGCTGGGGCATTACCAATACCAGCGGAAGCACGAACACCAGCGCGCAGGAATTATTCAGGCAGGCCGACTTCGCCCTCTACCGTGCCAAGAATGCCGGACGGGACCGCGTGTGCACTTTCTCACCTGACGATCAGATCGGCGAGTATAGAATCTCCCAATCGGAGTTGTATTCCATCTGAAATCAGGGCACGGCACGACGCCCTGTTTTCAGATGCGCATCGGCATCAGCACATACCGGTACTTGAACTCCGCATCGGGATCTTCGGGGCGCATTTGGCCGGCCGACTGCGAGTCCTTGAACTCCAACCGCACCTCGCCCTCATTGCCGAGCGCCTTCAAAAAGTCCAGGATGTAGCCGGAGTTGAAGCCGACCAGGATGGGATCGCTGGAGTAGGGCGTATCGATGGTGTCTTCGCTCTCGCCGCTCTCCGTCGAGCTCGAGCTGATGCGCAGCTCGTTCCCTTCCAGCCGCAGCTTGATGGCGCCCGAGCGCTCATCTGCAAATTGCGCCACGCGCTGAATTGCCGAGTAAAGCTCGCTCGACCGCACTACGGCAAACTTGGTGTTGTCGCGCGGCATAACCGCCTCAAAGTTGGGAAACTGGCCTGACAGCTTGCGAGTGCTCAGCGTGCGATGGCCCACGCGGAAGAACAGCGTGTGCTCATCATCGGCGAACTCCACCTTTTCGGCTTCGGTGTTGTTCAGCAGTTGCTGCAGTTCCTGTAGCGCCTTGCGGGGGATCAGCACGCGCTTCTCGCCGCTGATGCCTTCGAGGGTCTCGTTGGGCTTCTCAACGAACGAGAGACGGTGCCCGTCAGTGGCCACCATGGCCAGCGATTCTGCCTTGATGACCAGGAGCGCGCCGTTAAGCGTGTATCGGGACTCTTCGTTCGAAATGGCGAAAATCGTTCGCGCGATCAGGGTTTTCAGCGCCGTAGTGGAGATGCTGGTCGCGGTTACGGCAGGAAACTCAGGAACCTGGGGATAGTTGGCGCGCGCCATGCCGACCATCTTGGTGTTGGAGCGGCCCGACCGGATCTGCACCCAGTGGTTGTCCAGCAGCTTGATGGAAATGTCGCCTTCTGGCAAAAGCTTGATGTAATCGTAAAGTTTGCGTGCGGGGATGGTGCACGACCCTGGCTTTTTGACTTTCACTTCGACGCTGGTGCGAATGGCCTGGTCCAGGTCGGTTGCGGTGATGTACAGCCGGTCGCCATCCGCCTCGATGAGGAAATTCGACAAAATCGGAATGGTGGTTTTGCGCTCCACAACGCTTTGGGTCGCGGTGAGCTCTTTCACCAAGTCCTGGCGGCTTACGGTTATCTCCATCGCTGCCCCCTGCACGGCCGGCTTGTCCACTACGGTTTCCATCGGCATAGGCTCACCTTCGCTTTGAAGTCAAGTTCCGGCACTGGCCACACTCTACAACACAATAACGTCTGGCGGAAGTGGCTGTCTTTTCTACTCCTTGATTGTATTCATCTGCGCGGAACGGTGTACGTGGAAAACAGGGCTGCTTTTCTGGATTCTTTGGCTCAATTCTTGAATGGCTGCTCAGGGCGCGGCAATTCGCCGTCTGTCCACCCGAAAACCGGGTTCAGGGCCAGGGTTGGAATAGCGCGACGGGTAGTGAGGAAATGAGTAGTTATTAATTAGAAAAAGACAGTAATACCCGTAGTTCACGCAGGAAAAGTGGAAATCGGAACAAACTGATTCTGGGCCAGCAAGTTGCCCTATTGCGCGGTTTTCTAAAACGCGCCTGTGCAATTCAGGATTCTTGGAAATCAGGCCCTCATCCGTCCGAAGCTGGCCCTGTTTTCCCACCACTCCCACAGGGGTGGTAAAAAAGCCTGTGCAAAGCGGATGCCGTTTGTGAAAAGTGCGTCCATCGCCGCACCAATCAAGGGCTTAGAGAGACCTGTTGATCCACAGCCGGCGCTGTTTGCACTGTTTTTGTGCGTGGACTCAGAGAGGAAGAGATGCGCGTCGCAGCCCTTCAAATTCCCGTCGTTGCCTGGTGGTTGTTCGGCTTCCCGTTTCAGCATCGACTGCGGGAATATTATTCGCGTCACAGCATTGTCGGCCTTCGTTCCCCCTAAACTCGGATGGGAGGAGTTTGAGGTGGCGGCGACAATTGACATTGGCCGGCTGGAAGATCAACTCCTGCACATGATTGAGGAGGGTGTGCCAGGCCGAGGGTTTTGCGAGGCGATCTCAGAGCTGGCGAGAACCAGCCGCTTTGCGCAGTTGCGCGACATTTTGCCGGCGATTGTTTACGACGAGCTTTGGAACCGCTATCTCCAGGATCCTGCTGGTTTTGTGGCTGAATGGCGGATGCTGGCTCACGAGATGCGCCAGGGTTTTATCCAGCATGCGCGCTTGCGGCTCACTTCGCTGACCCGGCTGAACCAGGTTGGCGACGAGGCATTCACGCCAGCGTGGCAGGAGATTCAGCGCGCGCTGGATGCGCAGCAGAACGACCTGCTCCGCGCCGCATTTGCGCTGGAACTTCTGGAGCTGGTTGAGCCTGCTGTCTTGCGAGCCACGCACCTGAGGGAATGCGTGGTAGCCGCACCTAGCTCAGAGGATGCCGATCGCTATCTTGACGAAGCCACTCGTTGTTATTTCTTTGGTCTCTTCACAGCCTGTGCGGTGATGTGCCGCTCGGTTCTGGAGGAGGCCGTGCGGCAGAAACTGCCCGCTGCGCTTAGCCGTCAGGTGCGTTCCCGTTATCGCAACGCCGCCACCCTCGGAAACCTGCTGCACGAAGTGAACAACAACCTGCTGCTGACGGGAATTGACGCCGGGTTTCCCCGCGTCGCCAACCAGGTGAACGATGTGGGCAAGAAAGCGGTGCACCAGGGCCTGGTATCAGAAGACGAGGCGCGCGTCTGCCTGCAAAGCGCGCGCGAGGCTTTGCAACTGTTGCTCAAGAAGTGAGCGCGATAAGGAATTTGAGCTGTTTGTCGCGCACGCGAGATGCTTAACCCCTGCTCTTCTATACTGATCTTTCCATGTCTTACGTCGCTGCCGTCGAACAACTCAACGCCATGGTTCCCGAACTCTACCAGAGCTCAGGGCAACCCCGGCGCAAATTCTCGCTCGACGAGATTCGCATTCTGCTTGCTGCCCTGGGCGACCCGCATCGCCGCTTCCCGTCGGTGTTGATTGCAGGAACTAACGGAAAGGGCTCAACCGCCGCGACCCTGGCTTCCATACTCACCTCATCGGGGCTGCGCACGGGCCTCTACACGTCTCCCCACCTCGCCCGGGTCAATGAACGTATCCGATTGGATCGAAACGAGATAGAGGACGATTCATTCGCGGATTTGTACTTCCGCGTGCACGATGCCGCGCAGAGACTTGTTCTGGATGGAAGCCTTCCCCAGCTTCCCAGCTTTTTTGAGATTCTTACCGCGCAGGCGCTGCTTTGCTTTGCTGAAGCGCAGGTGGACATCGCTGTTCTCGAAGTCGGCATGGGCGGGCGTCTCGATGCGACCAACATTGTCGATCCTCTGGTCTCCGTCATCACAGATATTTCGCTCGACCACACTGAGTGGCTGGGATCGACCATTACCGCGATCACGCGGGAAAAGGCCGGCATTCTGCGCCGGAACGGTACGCTGATCACGCTGCCGCAGCACCCTGAGGCCAACCAGGCTCTTGGTGAGGTTGCGACTGCGCTCGACGTCCGCGGAGTCAACGCAGTGCCCTTCATGCCCGCCGTTGGAGTTGCCGCGGGTGCCCCATATGTCGTGCAGGCTCTCAATTCCCCGGTCACGGTCGATTCACCACTCTCCGGCGCTCATCAGCACCGCAACCTGGCGCTAGCCATCGCCGCCGCGGTTGAGTTGGCTTCGAACCATGGCTATCCCGTCACGCCTTCGGCAATCGCCGAAGGGATTCGCACCACGCGCTGGCCGGCGCGGCTTGAGCGGATCCAGCGCGATGGATTGGAATGGATTCTCGATGTGGCTCACAATCCCGCAGGCGCCTGGGCTCTGCGTGCCGGTCTCAGGTCCGGGGCGGATCAGGAGCCTCCGCGGGTGCTCGTTTTTAGCTGCTTGCGGGACAAGCCGGTTCTGGAGATGGCACAGATTCTCTTTCCACTCTTTGAAACCCTGATCATTGCGCCAATGCACACGGCCCGCGCTGCCGCGCTCGACGACTTGCTGGCCGCCGCACAGTCCACCGGCACTCCGGCTATTGCAGCTGAGTCGGTTCCGCAAGCACTCGAACTTGCGCGGCACCATCAGCCCCAGCATCATTCTCGGCGCGGGCAGGTTGTTGTTTCCGGGTCTGTCTACCTGGTGGGTGAAGCGCGGACGCTGCTGCTCGGCGGTGATCCGCCTGGCACAACGTGGTCCAAAACGTGAGCCGGCGACCAAAACCTCTGCCCTGGCTTTATTGCTGGCGCACCAACCTGATTCACATTCCAGTGATGGCTGTGATTACGATTGTCACTGGTTTGCTGGCGCTCATGTTTTCGTTCTTTGATAAATCCGGCCGCCTGCAGCATGGGTGCGCCCGCGTTTGGGCTCGTGGTCTGGTTTGGGGGGCGGGGTGTTCGCTGACCGTTCGCGGCGCGGAAAACCTGGGGAAGTATCCGGTTGCCGTCTATGCGTCGAACCACACCTCGTACATGGATACGCCAGTCGTTTTTGCCGCGTTGCCGTTCCAGTTCCGTATTCTCGCGAAGAAGGAATTGTGGCCTATCGCATTCATAGGATGGTACTTGGATCGCTCCGGGCAAATCCCCATTGACACTGTGAACCCGCGCGCCACGCTGTCGAGCCTCGGTCTTGGGGTGAAGGCTCTGCGGTCAGGGATGCCGCTGTTCGTCTTTCCGGAAGGCGCGCGCACACCCAGCGGCGAACTGCAGACATTCCTTTCCGGCGCGGCGTACCTGGCCATTCGCGCCCAGGTCCCGGTAGTGCCCATCGCGCTCAGCGGCGTGTACGACTTGCTTCCTATCCACACGCGGCATCTTTTTCCTGGGCGACTGACTTTGACGGCTGGCAAACCAATTGAAACCATCGGCATGACGATCCGCCAGACCGAGGAGCTGACCTTGAGAATTCGGAGCGTGATCGATGAACTGCGTGGCGATCCGCTGCCCGAGCAGCCAGAACCGGCAACGGCCGCAGTTTGACGAATCCGCCGTTATCAATGCGAAGATTAGGCGAAAAAGTCTGGAATTCTCTGTAGTGAGCTCAGGGATAGAGGATCCCTTTCCGCGTCAGCCCCGGCGGCCTTACACTGATCATGTCCCTATGCCTGTTCATATCGCCATACTCGAACCCACCAGCAGCGACCTTGAATACAATCGGCGTTCGCTGCCGCAGTATATTTCCGCGTTGGAATCCTCCGGCGCCGTCCCGGTCGTGATTCCACTGAACGAACCTCAGGACCGCGTGGCGCAGTTGTTGGCGGGAGTTCAGGGCATCTTGCTTCCAGGCAGTCTGTATGACGTTGACCCTCAAAAATTTGGTGAAAAGCGCATTCCCGAGTGCGGCGACTCCGACCCCGCCCGCACCGCCGCCGACGAACTGCTGCTTCAGGATGCATTCAACCTGAGGAAGCCAGTCCTCGCCATCTGTGCCGGGGTTCAAGCACTGAATGTGTGGCGGAACGGATCGCTGGTCCAGCACCTGCAGACGCCGGTGGATCATAGCCCGGGCAGGTCAGTTGCCGAAGCCCATCCGGTTCAGATTGCGCCTCACTCCAGGCTGGCCTCGCTGCTTGAGTCCGGCGGGAATGCTGAGCCGAAGGTGAACTCCAGCCATCATCAAGCCATCCGCAACCTGGGAGACGGTCTGCGAGTGGTTGCGATTTCCCCTTTTGACGGCGTGGTTGAAGGCGTTGAGCTGGATTCCATGGATCATTTTGTCGTGGGCGTGCAGTGGCATCCGGAGAGAACTTACACCGAAAGCGCCTTCTCACGCGCCATCTTTGCGGCATTCTTGAGCGCGGCGGAAGAGTGGGAATCCCAGAAACTGGAAAGCCCTATTGCGCGACATGGCTGAGGCTCCTATCGCGGAGCAACTGAACCGGTTGCTTGCCGAGGCAGGTTATCCTCCGGCGGACGCGGTGCTCGCCGGGAAACTCGAAGCATATCTGGAACTTCTCGTCCGCTGGAACACCCGCATCAATCTAACGGCAGTTCGCGATACGGCAGGAATCCTCTCCCGGCATTTCCTTGAATCGATCGAATGTGCGGGGCTGTTGCCACAAGACATTACAACATTGCTCGATTTTGGATCGGGGGCCGGATTTCCCGGAATCCCCATCGCACTCTGCCGTCCTGAAATCGCTGTCACGCTTGCGGAGTCGCAAGGCAAGAAGGCGGCGTTTCTTCGCGAGGTAGTCCGCACTCTTGGAATCTCGGCCAAGGTCCATTCCGCCCGCGCCGAGTTGCTACAGCATCAATTCGATTGCGTGACCCTCCGTGCCGTGGACAAAATGCCGGAAGCGGTGCAGGCTGCCTCGGGCCTCGTCGCCCCTGACGGCTGGCTGGCTGTGATGACTACGGAATCGGCAGTGGATGGCTTGAGAGTGCATATTCGCTTCAGTGCGGGAGACGTAGGGGACCTCGCGGTCTATCCATTGCGCGGGACTGAGCATCGGATCCTTGCCTTGGCCCAGAAGCACGCTGGTTGACGAGGTCTCAGCCGTGAGCATCCGCTAAGGACCCCAAGTTGTTCCACGTGGAACAATCCAACCTCGACCCCGGGGAATGCGAATGTTCCACGTGGAACAACTCCAGCCTCAAATCAAAGAGAACCTCGGATTATCTACCAAATAAAAGTGGTAAATCTGAATCCACCACCGCAGAGTTTTCCACCGGTACGGCATTTTCCTGCTAAAAATCCGGTCTGCATGCCGGCGACCAGAACCCCTTCCCAATCAAGTGCTTCCATGTGTGTCGGCCAACGCCTCATAAACCGCTTTCCACAACGCAGACCCGTTCTCCACAGTGGCGCTCCCTACCCCCAGACCCCTCAAACCTTTACTCTTGATTTCCATGGGAAGAATCATCGGAATTGTCAACCAAAAGGGCGGAGTTGGCAAGACTACGACAGCCATTAACCTCGCTGCTTGCCTCGCATTGGAGGGACTCAAAGTCCTTCTCGTCGACTGCGATCCGCAGGCGAATGCCTCTTCTGGCCTCGGTTTTCAGCGCGATGACAACCGCAATTCCATTTACGACGTCCTCATGGGCAACCCGCCGGCCGTCCAGGTTATCCTTCCCACCGAAGTCGACTTGCTCTGGCTTCTGCCGGGCTCGAAGAATCTGACCGGCGCGAATATTGAGCTGGCAGGCTCCGCCGACCGCGCCCTTCGTCTCCGGCAGGCCCTTCAGCCCATCCAGGATCGCTTCGATCTGATCATTCTGGACTGCCCACCCGCGCTCGACCTCCTCACTCTCAATGTGCTGGTGGCCGCCGAGAGCCTCATCGTGCCCATGCAGGCCGAGTATTTCGCCCTCGAGGGAGTCTCCGAGCTCATTTCCAACCTGGAACGCGTGCGCGCTTCCTACAATCCGGATGTCACCATTGAAGGCGTTCTCCTTACCATGTACGACGACCGAACCAACCTCGCTCAGCAGGTGACAGCTACTTTGCGCGAGTACTTCCAAGAGCGGCTCTACGTCACGGTTATTCCACGCAATGTTCGCCTCGCGGAAGCACCCAGCCACGGGAAACCCGTAGCGATCTATGATCCACGATCGCGTGGAGCTGAGGCCTATTTCGAGCTGGCAGGGGAGTTTCTGGCCCGCAATCGACTTGAAAGCCCACGGAGCGTGGAGCGAAAAGCGGCAAAGGCCCTTCAGGCCGCCACCGCCGCCAAGCCTCCTATACGCTTTTGGCCTTACGCCTAGGGAACACACTTTCACTTTTCCGGCAAATGCCGGTGCAACCAGCTCTTAGCAGACGAGCAGAACCCGGCAAACCTTCCGGGATGAAGGACTTAAAAAGACATGACCACCGCCGCCATTGATCCCAAACGACGCGCCCTCGGCAAAGGTCTCGACTCGCTTCTTCCGCGTGTACAGCCTATTGCTGCTGCCGAAGCGGAAGGGGGCAAGCCCCGCGAGATCAACCTCGACCAGATCGATCGCAATCCCTTCCAGACCCGCACCCAGGTGAACGAGGCGCAGCTCGCGGAACTGGCTGCATCCATTACCTCAAACGGAGTGGTACAGCCAATCCTGGTGCGACCCCTACCCAACGGCCGTTTCCAGCTCATTGCCGGTGAACGCCGCTGGCGCGCATCGCAACTCGCCGGCAAGGCGACCATCCCTGCAATCCTTCGCCAGGTTTCAGATGAGCAGGCGATGGAAATCACCATCGTCGAGAACCTTCAGCGCGCCGATCTCAACCCGATGGAACAGGCGCGTGCCTTCGAACGCCTGTCTCGCGAGTTTCACATGACCCAGGAACAGATGGCGCAACGCACCGGCAAGGATCGCGCGTCTGTTGCTAACTTCCTTCGTTTGTTAAAGTTACCATCAACCGTTCAAGCCCGCGTGGAATCCGGCGAGCTCAGCTTTGGGCATGCCCGCACTCTCCTGGCCTTCGAACACGCGGAGGAAATGGAGAAGGCAGCCCAGAAAATCGTGGAACGTTCGCTTTCTGTTCGCCAGACAGAATCCTATGTTCAAGGCCTTCTGCATCCTGAAAAGGCTGCCAAAAAGGAACCGAAACCCGTTCCTCCCATTGACCCGAATGTGCGCGAAGTGCAGACCCGCCTTCAGAGCGCCCTGGGGCTCAAAGTCCAGGTTGAAGACCGCAACGGCCGCGGCCGCGTCATTATCGAGTACGCCCGGCTCGAGGACTTCGACGCCCTCCTCGAGCAACTTGCCGGCTAATTGCGTCTGGCTGCGTACGTCTGGACCCGAGAGTGGGGGTGGAGTCCGGGCCTGTTGCCGCCCGCTATACTCGCTTTTCAGGCTCGAAAAGCTGACAACGACGCCTGGCCGCAATGGAGATCCCGGATTTGCCCTTCACTCGCCGCACAATTCTGAAGTCGCTTTCGAAAACCGCACTGGTTTTGCCTCTTGAAGAAGTTTTGCGTCTTGCGCAGCCTGCATTTGGTCTCCAGGCGGGTCAACCGCAAAAGCCCCCTGCGAACTCCCGCCCTGCCTATGAGGCGCCCGCTCGCTCGGCGCCCAAGGGGCAGGCTTCGCCGGTGACCGGCACGCCGCTCGGAGTCCAATTCACGGATGTCGCCAAACAAGCCGGCCTCAACGTAAAAACCATCTTCGGTGGCGAGCATCGCAATAAGTATCTTCTTGAAACCACAGGCTGTGGCGCAGCATTCTTTGATTACGACCAGGATGACTGGGTCGACATCTTTCTCGTGAATGGCTGGCGGTTTGAGGGCTTTCCCAAGGGCCAGGAGCCCGTCTGTCACCTGTTCAAGAACAATCGCGACGGGACCTTTACCGATGTGACGCTGAAGGCCGGCCTCGCGCGGTCCGGATGGGGGCAGGCCTGCTGCGTGGGCGACTACAACAACGATGGCTGGAACGACCTTTTTGTCAGTTATTACGGCCAGAACGCCCTTTTCCGCAACAACGGCAACGGAACATTTACGGAGGTCACCAAGGAGGCCGGCCTGCTGCAATCGCGTCTGCGCTGGAACTCCGGCTGCACCTTCCTGGATTACGACAAGGACGGCCATCTCGACCTTTTTGTTGGGAATTACATCGACTTCGACGTAAAAACCGCCCCGCTGCCGGAAGACGCCAACTGCACCTACAAAGGGATTCAAGTAGCCTGCGGTCCCCCCGGTCTTGAAGGCGGCAAGAACCTGCTCTACCGCAATAATGGCGACGGCACGTTTACGGATGTCAGCGAGAAGGCCGGCATGGGCGGCACACTTGGTACGTATGCATTGAGCTGCGCCGCGGCCGATCTTGACGCAACAGGTTGGCCCAATATCTATGTCGCGAATGACTCAACTTCCGCCACCTATTATGTGAACCAGAAAGACGGAACCTTCCGCGACCAGGCCATTGAAGCCGGAGTAGCCTATTCGCCCGATGGAAAGCCGCAGGCCGGCATGGGCGTCTCCATTGGCGATTACAACCGCGACGGCCTCTTCGACATTGTGAAGACAAACTTCGCCGGCGACACTGACTCCCTCTATATGAACCTGGGTGACGGCTCCTTCGACGACCGAACCTATCAGGCTGGGTTGGGAGTGAACACCCGCCTGCTGGGCTGGGGCGTCAGCTTCGTCGATATCGATAACGACGGCTGGCTCGACATCCTGGTCGCCAACGGCCACGTCTATCCTGAAGTCGACGGAACCCAGGTGGACGCGGCCTATGCCGAGCGCAAGTACCTCTATCGCAACCTGCGCAATGGCCAGTTTGAGGATATAAGCCTCACCGGAGGCCCCGGGATTGTCGCCCCCGTACCGGCGCGTGGCTTCGCCGTCGGCGACTACGACAACGACGGCAATCTCGACGCTATCGTCAACTGTGTCAACGCTCTGCCGCAGCTCCTCCGCTGCGATTCAACCCTCAATCGAAGCTGGATCAAGATCCGCCTTGTCGGAGTCCAGTCGAACCGAAGCGGCATCGGCGCCCGCGTGAAAGCCGTAGCCCAGACCGGCACGCCGCTCCTAAACGCCAAGCCCGGGGCGCCATTGACCCAGATTGACGAGGTCCGATCGTGCAACAGCTACTATTCTGCCAATGATCTCCGCATTCATTTTGGTCTCGGCGAAGCCAAAAAGCTGGATTTGCTTGAGATACGCTGGCCCTCCGGCGTCGTCGACACGCTCAGGGACCTGGATGTGAATCGTCTTTTTGTCGTCCAGGAAGGCGGCAAGATCCTGAAAACCGAGGTTTTTACCTCAGCGAAATCCAAAGGCTGAAAGACTAAACTTCAACCCGCCAAATTCCGTCTATCCTAACGTGCAATTGCGAGAACGACAGCAATCGCCGACGGAGAGTCGGTTCTGTCTCGTTCCACATGCCTCGGCCTATTTTTTACGATCTTTTTGGCGGGATGGACTAATTTGCTCCAAAGCGAACCAGCCCATGCCCCGGCGGACGCTCGCCCCGAAGATCCAAATGCAGCCTGTGCCAGCTGCCACCGGGAGATTTACGACCGCTACCGCACCACTCCCATGGCGAATGCAAGCGGTCCGGCTGCCGATGGCCTGACGCCCGCCGATTTCCGCCACAATGCCTCCGGGATCCGCTACCGAGTCTTCGAGGAATCCGGGAAGGTGTGGCTGAGCTATCAGCGTGAGGGCCGGGGCGAGGGGCGCGAGCTGAACGGCCGACAGGAGCTTACATACTTTCTCGGCTCCGGCAAGCGCGGCCGGACCTACCTCTTTCAGCAGCAGGGCTACTGGTTTGAAGCTCCCATCAACTGGTACGCCAAGAAGCAAATCTGGGACATGCCCCCCAACTACCTCACCGCCCGTGAGATGCCCCTGACCCTTGCAGTTGACCCGGGGTGCCTGCATTGTCATGCCTCGGCAGCGGCCTCGTCGCTGCTGGATGCCCGCAATCACTACGCGGGGACGCCGTTTGCCAATGGGGGAATCACCTGCGCGGCCTGCCACGGAGACGGGAGCGCACACGTCGCATCGGGAGGAAAGGTTCCCCTGGCCAACATTGACGCCATGGAACCGGTCCGGCGCGACTCGATCTGCCTCAATTGCCATCTCGAAGGCCAGGCTGCCGTTGTCCGCCAGGGCAGGCAACTCCAGAGTTTTTCTCCCGGCGACAACCTCTTCGATTACGCTCTTTTCTTCGTCCGGCGCAGCGAAACAGGATCCGGAGGCCGCGCCACCAGCCAGTGGGAGGCGCTGTTGAAGAGTGCGTGCAAGCAGGGCTCCGGAGTCCGTCTCACCTGCACTACCTGCCACGATCCCCACGGCTCACCCCCTCCCGCCGAGCGCGTCGCCTTCTACCGCCAGCGCTGCCTCCAGTGTCACAATCAGCCGGGCTTCCAGCAGGCGCATCATGCCGATAACCCGGATTGCACCGCCTGCCACATGGCTCGCCCGCCCTCCAACGACATTGCACATGAGCAGGTGACCGACCACTGGATCAAGAAAACCGTCAGCGAGGAACGGCTCCCGCTCGCCACTTCCGGTGATCTCGAAGTTGTCGGAGGCTTCGCGGCCGGTGACCGGGATCTCGGACTGGCTTATGCGCAAATGGCTGCGCGCGGCGACCGGCAGAGCGCCCTCCGCGCCATCGAACTGCTGCTTAAAGCGGAGAAGCAGCCCGATGCGCAAGGCGACCACGAACTGCATGCCCAACTGGGGTTTCTCCAGCAGTTGAATGGAGAAACACAGCAGGCGGCTCAGGAGTATCGAATGGCCCTTGCTGCCGATCCCCTTGACTCACTGGCCGGCGGAAACCTGGCCTACATTGAGGCCGGCCAGCATCATGATGCTGACGCCATCCATCTCTGGGATTCGGTCTTTTCCCATGATCCGGTCCAGTTGGGCGCCGGGCTGAACCTGGCGGTGGTTGCCTGCGGAACAGGCCAGCGCAGTGTCGCCATCGCGACTCTCGAACGGCTCCTCGTGTTCTCCCCGGACAACCAGAAAGCTGAGGACCTGCTCGCAAACATCCGCTCGGGCAGGCAAAAGTGCAGCGGCGAATAAAACTGTGCACCCCCGCCCGAAACCCCTTATGCAATGAGCAAATTACTCGAGGGTGGAAGAATGTCATGCCGAACACTGGTGGGAATATATCCAGCGTCCCCTGCTCCCGGGGGTAACTGCGAGCTTTAAACCATCGCCAGATTCCTTGTCTTTGGGGGCCGAATGCGCCCCTCAATCCTCCGATCCGTCGTTGGCCCTCAAATCGAATCGCATCATATATATCAACCCTTTGGTGGAGAGAGTTCCCAATCCCGGGAATGGGTTTCGGCGCCCGAATCCGCGACCCGGTATCTGAAAGGCCTTCTTGCGGAGTCTTCGCGACAGACAGAGTAATGTCATGACATTTAATGTCAGTTCGTTCAACATAACGGACTCGATCATACGGTAACAATACGTCACAGGCTCCCAAAAAAGCCCGCAGGATCAACCATCAGAATCTCTGCGCGCTTTAAGTAAATGGCTTTAGTTAGGGGAGTTAGAACCAAAAATAGCTTCGGAAAAGAAGTGTGGGCCACCTTCGTTTGGAAAATGTAAAGGTTTCCAGGTATTGACATATCTTATTTACGCGAAACTCGTCATTTTTTTCGATTTTGGCCGTTGACAGACGATGCTTCTGTTGGGTATGGTTTCGATTGCTCCGGAGTTCGCCCTTTTTGCTCCCTGTTTTCCTGCTTCGCTTGGGAGAAGCAACGCCGGTTCTTTAGCTCATCATGCCAACGTGGCAGGTGAGCCTTTCGTGCCGACGGGCAGGATTCAACCTGCCGGGCAAGTGGGTACACCACAAGTTCACACACAAAACAGAAACACCTTTCAGGAGACCGCATGAACAAGATCCTTCGTACAGCACTCGTGCTGGCACTTTTTGCCTGCGCGAGCCTCCTACTCACAGCCCCCGCGTCTGCCCAATCGGTCTACGGATCGATCTTCGGCACGGTGGCCGACTCGACTGGAGCCATCGTTCCGGGCGCCACGGTCACGGTCACGGACGAGGCCAAGGGCACGGTCGTAACCGTCACGTCCAACGCCGCCGGCGACTACACCGTCCCTCACCTTATTCCCGACGTCTACGACCTCAAGGTCACCGCCAAGGGGTTCAAAAGCTTTGAGACCAAGGGCATCTCGGTCGAAGCCGACACCGCTCCCCGCATCGATCCCGCGCTTCAGGTCGGCGGATCATCTGAAACCGTCGAAGTGAGCGCCGACACGCAGCCTCAGTTGAAGACTGAAAGCACCGACGTCTCCACCGTGTTCGACGAGCAGCAGGTTGCTTCGCTGCCTGTTGGCGACCAGAACTTTACCAACCTGCAGCTCCTGCTTCCCGGCGCACAGCTCCTCGGTTGGTCTCACGCCGCAGATGAAAACCCGCAGGGATCGAAGCAGATTCAGGTAGACGGCCAGGCATTTGGCGGAACCGCCTTTGAGCTGGACGGAACTGATAACGAAGATCCGATTCTTGGCATCATCGTCATTAACCCCGCAATGGACGCGGTCACCGAAACCAAGATCACGACGCAGAACTTTGACGCTGAATTGGGCAAGGCCGTCTCCGCAGTCGTTACCGCGCAAACCCGCTCCGGCACCAATCACTTCCACGGCAGCGTCTACGACTTCCGCACTGGCAACGCGAATTACGCCCGCGATCCGTACAGCGTAACGCCGGGTCCAGTCAGCCTCACCAACCCCAGCGGTTTGCCCCCTGGACTCAAGAACCGCATGGGCGCTTCCATCGGCGGCCCAATCCTGCGGGACAGGGCGTTCTTCTTCTTCAACTATGAAGGCCAGCGCCAGAAGGTCGGCACCTCGGCTACGGACACGTTGCCCACCAACCTGCTCACGCAGACCGCGCTCGGCAAGACGGTCGGCCCGAGCGGCATTCCCGGAGCTGATTTCAGTGAGTACCTCACACAGCTCGGTGCCGCCGGCACCATCTACCAGCAATCCGGGTCGGGCAGTTCCATCACCTACACGCCGTATCCGCACAACGTGATTCCTACGTCGATGCTCTCGCCCCAGGCGCTGGCGCTTCTCACTTACCTCGCGCCAGACACTACAGGCATCGGTTTGGGTACGGGGATCGACGGCAGCGTCAACGGATTGGATTCGAACTACAAGGAGAGCGGCACCGGTCTGTTCAACAGCAACCAGTACACAGAGCGCGTGGACTACACCATCAACGAGAAGATGCACGCGTTTGAGCGCTTCTCCCGCTTCTACGACACCCTCTCCGGCGCGGTTATGTTTGGTGCGGCCGGCGGTCCTGGATTCGGCATCAACAACTACGGCGGCAACTCGAACGGAGCCAACGACAGCCTGGCATCGGGCATGGATATCGCCATCAGCCCCAAGCTGCTCACCGACTTCCGGTTGGGCTACTACCGCTATAACGTGATCGACACCAAGCATGACCAGGGCACCGAATTCGCAACCACCCTGGGCATTCCTGGCATCAACATCGGTGGCAACATCACCTCCGGCGCGCCTGGCTTCAACATCACCAACCTCCCCGGCGGCGGCGGCGGCACCAATGGCACCGTCTACGGTGACGGCTTGAACGTGAACCGTTGCAACTGCCCCCTCACTGAGCGCGAAGATCAGTTCCAGATCGTTAACAACTGGACACGTATTGTTGGCAACCACACCTTCAAGGTTGGCGCCGACCTGCGCTACGGCCGCAACCTTCGCGTGCCGTCTGACAACGACCGCGCCGGCCTGCTCAACTTTGCCACCGGTCCAACTGAGAACCCGAACCTCAAAACTCCTGGCGGCTTGGGCTTTGCCACCTTCCTCCTCGGCGACGTCACCAGCTTCAACCGCTACGTTTCCACCTCAACCAATGCCAAGGAATTCCAGAAGCGCACATTCTTTTATGCACAAGATACTTGGCGCGCCACCAAGCAGTTGACCTTCAACCTCGGCCTTCGCTGGGATCTCTACTTCCCAGAGTCGACCAATGGTCCTGGCAACGGCTCCCTGCTCAACATCACCGACGGCTACCTCCATGTCGCCGGCATCGGTGGAATTCCTTCCAACCTCGGCTGGAATGTCGACAAGTGGAAGCAGTTCTCGCCGCGGCTTGGCATCACCTATCAATACGATCCCAAGACCGTTGTCCGCGTGGGATACGGACGTAGCTTTGACACCGGCGTCTTCGGTTCCATCTTCGGCCACACCATCACCCAGAACATTCCTGTTCTGGCCAACCAGCAATTGAACTCGGCGACTAACGTTGGCTATGCGTTTCAGCTCGGCTCCACCACCCCGGTAAATCAGACGCTTTACCCAGGCTCCGGACCGAATGGCGGCCCCGTCCAGTACGCGCCGCTGACCGTTCCTTCCAACGGTCTGCTCCCCAACCCCGGAACGCAGGTAAGCTCCAGCTCGCGTCCGAACCCGCTCCACCTGACCACCATCGATGCGTGGAACCTGAGCATTCAACGTAGCCTTACGCCAACTCTCTCGTTGACTGCCGCTTATGTCGGCAACAAGGGAACCCATACGCTGGGTGATGGCGACAGCAACGGCACCAACCCCAACGAACAGGCAGTCAACCTGCCGGGCGCCAACAGCGTCACCGGTCAGGCTCTGCATTTCGATCCTTCCGTCGCGGCCAACACCATTTCGGCCAACGGCGGGACTACCGGCAACTTCCTGCAGCGGTACTACGCCGCCACATTGCCTGCTTGCCACGATCCCAACTATGTCACACCCAACGAGCCCCTGGTTACCCCCGGCATGTGCGGCTGGAACAACAGCATTGCATATCGCGGCGACGACCAGAACACTGAGTTTGACGCTCTCCAGGTCAACCTAGCTCAGACCATGAAGAACGGCCTCACCATGAACGCCAACTATGAATGGGCAAGCGCGTTCGATGAGGAGTCCGGCTTCTACACATGGAGCCACGCAATCACCCATGGCCGCGACAGCAACGTCCGTGACCAGCAGCTCACCTTGTACGGCAGTTACGATCTACCATTCGGCAAGGGCAAAATGTATATGCCCGACGCCAACCACGCAACCGACCTGATCGTCGGCGGCTGGCAGATCAGCGACGTGTCGCAGTGGTCGGGCGGCTTGCCATACACCCTGAGCTATAACGAGAGCGGTTCCAACATCAACGATGGACCGGGAGACCCGAGCCAAACCCAGCATATGTCAACGAAGGTGACGTCATACGATCCGGCGACTCACTCGCGTTGCATGTTCAACTGCGCCGGCCAGACACCTCATGCCCTGGGCGACGGTACATTCGTCAACCCAGGTCTGGACAACTTCGGCAACTCCGGTATCAACACGTATACCGGTCCGAGATTCTTCTCGACCGATCTGGCACTTACGAAGCAATTCACACTCTGGGAGAGCGTCGTCACCAAGTTCCGCATGGACGCTTTCAACGCCTTCAACCACATCACGGCGGGCCTGCCCAATGGCAACATTGAATCAGGCGGCAATGTGAATGGTGAGGGTGGCGGCTGCGGACAAGGCAACGACTGCGGTCCGCGTCAGCTCGAATTTTCCCTCCACGTTCAGTTCTAATTCCGTGTGAGGAGCCGCAACAAACCTCGAGGGGAGCTTCGGCTCCCCTCTTTTCTTTGTTCTAACCCGGCTCAGGCCGCGAACACTTCGCATCTGTGCGCTACCCGGACAATCCCACTCCATCAGGATTAAACTGCAGGATAGGTCTTAGCCATGCTTCGCTCGTTTATCACCGCACTTCTTCTAACATCTCTTTCCCTTGCCGCATGGGCACAGGCCCCTCAAAGTCCTGCTTCTCCTGCCGTGGATGCGCCAGAACCAACGCCCACGCAGTTTGAAACCGCTCAAAATCTGGCCGCCCGAGGACGCCTGGACAAGGCGATGGCTCAACTAGACCAACTGGCCGTTCAAACTCCGGAACCAGCCGGCGTCGAGCGCCTGCGCGGCATGATCTTCTACCAGAAGGAACAGTTCCCTCAAGCCATCGAAGCTTTCACCCGCGCCACCACCCAGGACCCCAGCGATAGTCAATCGATCGAAATGCACGGCGTGAGCCTCTTCCGCATGGGTCATTCAAATGAAGCCCTGCCGCTGCTTGAAAAAGCCCATGCTACCGTGGAGCGCGCCAACATCGATCCGCAGTATGTTCTCGGCCTCTGTTATGCCGACGTCAAACGGTACGACGATGCCCGCCACGCCTTCGCCGCGCAGTACGGTTTCGAGCAGGATTCCGCGGAAGCCTATCTACTTGCCGGCCGTCTCTTCCTGCGCCGCGAGTTTGTTGCCGAAGCCGCGGTCGAAACCCGCAAAGCGCTGGAAATCAATCCCTCTCTGCCTCTCGCGCACCAGCTTCTGGGAGAAGTGGCCCTGGCCAAAGGCGATTCGGCCGGCGCCATACATGAACTCGAAGCGGAGCGCAAAATCAATCCACTCAACGGACTCATGTATGACCGGCTCGGCGATGCTTATGTCCGCGCCGGTCGCTATGCCGATGCGCAGCAAGCCTTGAACCGCGCTGTGCTGCTGGAGCCCGGCGCCACGGCTCCGTACATCCTGCTTGGCGAGACGTTTCTCAAACTCAACCAGCCCATTCAGGCTCTCCATTACCTCGACCACGCCGTCAAAATGGACCCGTCGAATTACATTACTCACAACCTGCTTGGGCAGGCCTACAAGGCCACCGGGCAGGTGGCCGAGGCGAATCGCGAATTTCAGTTAGTCGTGGACATCCAGAACAATGTAAGGCCCCAGGCCACGCCCAGCCCCGCTACGGGAAAATAAACCATGCGCCTTTCTCGCGGCCTTCGAGCTGCCCTCCTCGTCGGGCTTCTGCTGCTGTTCGCACGTCCTTCGAATGCCCAGAATTCCCCTTCGACAGAACCGGACCAACTCAAGCAGGCAGATGCCGCATTCCATGCCGGATTCGCTGCACTACAGGCCGGCAATCTGGAGCAGGCGCGAACCCAGTTTGCTGAAGCGTCGCGTCTGGCTCCCCAAATTCCCGAAGGCCACGAAGCCCTGGGCACCGTTCTGGTCGAGCTCGGCAAGCCGGCTGACGCAATTCCCGAACTTCAAACCGCTCTCAACCTAAAGCCTGGCGACCCCGGATTTGAGACGAACCTGGCATTGGCCTACGCCAAGGCCGATCAGCCGGCGAATGCCATCCCGCACTTCAGCGCCGCCTACCAGATTTCGCTCCAGGCCGGCCAGCAACCGGTGGACGGCGCATTCTGTGAGGCCTACGCGCGCGCCCTCGCGGCTGTCGGCAATCAGTCTGACGCCATCGAAATGTTCCGCACAGTCATTGAGCGAAGCGGCGACCGCGCGGACATCCTCGACGCCATCGGATCGCTCTATGCACAGCAGGCTAAATGGACTGAGGCGCAAAGCGAATTCCAGCACGCCCTCACCGTGGATAGCTCTTTTGCGCCCGCCCGCATCCACCTTGGCATTGTCCAGCGTGAACTGCATAACCTTGACGCATCGCTCGCCACTTTACAGGCAGCAGTAACCGCTAATCCCGCCAACGCACTCGCGCAGTCGGAGTACGGCCGCACGCTTGAGGCCGCGGGCCAGGATGAAGCTGCAACCCCGCATCTCGAGCAGGCCGTCACCCTTGATCCAGATCTGCCGGGCAGCCAGAACGAGCTCGCCATGTCCCTGCAGCGCCAGGGCCGGCAGCAGGAAGCCATCCCGTGGTTCCAAAAAGCCGTTGAGCGCGATCCCAAAAACGTCAGTAGCCTGACAAACCTCGCTCTCGCACTGACGCTGACTGGAAAAGCAAAAGACGCCCTTGGATTCTTTCAGCAAGCTGTCGCCCTCTCTCCCAACGACGCAAACATACGCAAGGATCAGGGCGTTGCCCATGTTCAGCTGTCCGCATTCGACGAGGCCATTCAGGACTTCCAGGCCGCGCTCGTGCTCGACCCCAACGATCCCCAGCTCCACTACGACCTCGGCATGGCCTACAAATTCAAAGACCGCGTCGACGAGGCCATCGCGGAACTCACCCGCGCGGGACAGATGGACCCCACGCTCCAGGATCCGCCCTACACCCTTGGCATCCTTTATATGCAGATCGGCAAGCTCGACGATGCCGTCGCCGAGCTTAAGAAGGCTGTCGCGCTGCGCCCTGAGAATGGAGATGCATGGGCTATCCTCGGGAGCACCCTCAAGCAGGATTCTCGCCTTGATGAAGCCCGCGACGCGCTGGAAAAGGCTATCCCGCTTCTGCCTGGGCAACCGGGCCCACGCGTCACGCTGGCCGGTGTTCTCGCTGACCAGGCAGGCGCAGCCATAGCCGCTACGGACGCCGCTGAGACCGCAGGCGATCAGGCAAAGGCCGACCAGCTTCGCGCCCAGGCCAAGGACCTGCGTGCCCAGGCCGCCGAGTATCGCCGCCAGGGCGCGGACCTTGCCCGCAGCGCCGTCAGCCGGCAAAAGGCCGCCTTCGCTCTGAATGCGGGCAATCAGCTTTTGCTTCGCGGACAAATCGCCGACGCCGTCGCCCGCTATCAGGATTCGATCGCAGCGGATCCGACATTTCCCGAGCCGCACACCCAACTCGCCATCGCCTATGATCGTCAGGGCCGCGCAGTCGACGCGGCCGCAGAACGAGACCGGGCGACGGCCCTCACGTCGTCAAAGTAGAATGGCTTTTCCTGAATCCAAGGAGTCTCATGCGTCTCAGCTTCCTAAAGTTTCGCCACACACTTGTCGCACTCGCCTTGCTGGCTTCCCTTCCCGTTCTCCATGCCCAGGAGCGCTGGACCGAAGCGCAGGCCAACGCCTGGTACGCGCAGCAGCCGTGGCCGGTCGGCGCGGATTTTCTGCCGTCCACCGCCATCAACCAGCTTGAAATGTGGCAGGCCGACTCCTTTGATCCCACCACGATCGATCGCGAACTAGGCTGGGCTGAAGCCATCGGCATGAACACCATGCGCGTCTTCCTGCACAGCCTGCTCTGGCAGCAGGATCCGAAGGGCTTCCAGAAGCGCATTGATGCGTTCCTCGCCATTGCCGCGCGCCATCACATCCGCCCCGTTTTTGTTCTCTTTGACTCCTGTTGGGATCCCAATCCGAAGCTCGGTCCCCAGCATCCGCCCATCCCCGGCGTGCATAACTCAGGATGGGTGCAGGATCCAGGAACAGCCGTACTCAACGATCCCTCGCAGTACCCGCGCCTCGAAGAGTATGTCAAAGGCCTGCTGAGCGCATTCGCCAACGATCCCCGTATCCTCGCGTGGGATTTATGGAACGAACCGGACAACGGCAACGATGATTCCTACGCCAAAGGAGACCCCAAGAACAAAAACACCATCATCATTGGGCTTTTGCCCCATGTCTACGCCTGGGCACGCTCTGCTCACCCAAATCAACCACTCACCAGCGGCCTGTGGCACGGTGACTGGACTTCGCTCGAAACCATGCCCCCGCTGGCGCGCATTCAGATCGAGCAGTCAGATGTCATCAGTTTCCATAACTACGGCTGGCCTGAAGATTTCGAGCGCAGCGTCAGGCTGTTGCAACAATTCCATCGGCCCCTTATCTGCACGGAATACATGGCGCGCAACATCGGCAGCACCTTTGACACCATTCTTCCCATTGCGCATAAGTCCCGTGTAGGCGCCATCAACTGGGGCCTGGTTGCGGGAAAAAGCCAGACCTGGATTCCCTGGGATTCATGGCAGCGCCCTTACGTGACGAGCCAACCCGCGGTCTGGCAACACGATGTCTTTCATCCCGACGGAACCCCTTACCGGCAGCGCGAAGTGGAGATCATCCGCAGCATCACCAGCGAGAAATGATCTCGCTATCGAGTGGAAAGTCTATTTCCCGATGCAGAAGGTGATAATCGGTCCGGACCCCAGTATTTACACGGGTCTCGGCGTTTGTACCAATTCCTGGAGACTTCCTGGAGACTTGAAACCTTTCCGCTTCGTCGCAGCCCGAATGCCTCAGGAAGGCAGAAAACTAAGGACGGCATCAATGTCCATACACCCGGAAACAATCAACCGGACCAATGGATGATAGTGAAAAACGCAAGGATAAGGCGTCTCAAGGACGGTTTGATTCGGCGAGTGGATGATGATCGGCTTCCCGAACGCGAGAGCGGCACCGATTTCCACGTGAGTTCCGAAGCCACCAGGCAACAACGCTATCAAAACGTCGGCGTTCCTGATGCCGTCGATCTCCAGTCCTGCCAACATTGGAAAGTCGTGAGTTGCCGAATCAATCAGAGATGTCCAATCGAAAGTGCACGCCCACCCCCGCTCCACGAGAGTGCGGGAAATATAAGCGCCTTCCTCGCTCCGGTCCTTTCTGGTAGAGAGATAAAACCCCTTGGGCATTCTGATCAGCCTAACTGCCTGTTTCCGAGAGTCCTCCAGAGGTACCAACAAGCGACGGAACGATAGGGGCGCCAGTTCTCTGAGAGTTGTGCAACGTCAGCGTCTTCGCCATAAATGTTCCTGATTGCTCGTTCGAGTCCAACGTCACCCAACGGAAGGACATCTGGTTCACGTAGCACCATGATTCGAAAAGTAGCAAGGGTCCAAGGCCCGATCCCCTTCACTCCTTGCAGAGCGACTTCCCATGTCGAACCGCGTCGGACCGACTCTGAAATCTCGATGGCTCTTTTGAGTATTTCGATACAAGAGGTTGCTCGCGTCTGAGGCACGCCTAGGCTTCTCAGATCACTAACGGTTGGAATCTGGCTTCTGTTCGGAGAAGACATGAGAGCAAAATGACGCGAGTATCACTCAACTTCGACAAGGTGCTTAAGGCTCGTTTAATCGTCGCCAGATTTGGCGAAATGGATCTCGCAAAGTGGTGGAATACTCGAGGGCAGCTCTTTGCGCAGGCACGTTCCGTCTGCGCGGTCGCCGCCCATCGGTGCCGCGAAATCTTTGACCCTCCCGATAGCGTCACGCTTTGGCGGCTCCCCGAAAACATCGAAGAAGAGTTCGAAGCGAAGTGGGAGAACTGGCTCGATCAAGCAAATGAATGGCGACCCTTTTTTCACCGCCTTGAGCATCTCCAGGGAAACGATCTCAAGAGTGTGCTTCATGATTTTGAAGTTGTCACAGAACAGGAAATGAAGATGTTTTCCCAACTTCGTCGCTCGGCGGAAGGTCGCGCTGTGCCTCTACCTGAAGCGTTCTCCGGCACTGACCAAGATGTGGCATTGCTCGCCCTTGGATTTGCGCGAGGAGAAATTGGGGCACTCGCTGTTCCATATGCCAAAAAGGGATTCGCATGCTAAGAACAAGCGCCCCCATTTCGCAGCGCCTCGTTCGCAAGGGCGCCCTGGTAGAGGAGACATATACCCTGTTCAGAAACTGGAAGCAGGAAATGACCTTCGATCAAAACTTCAATCACAGCTTGCATGGAAGTTTCCGAAGTGAGGCGTGGAAGAAGGAAGTTCATGTCACACTCCGCCGTAGATTTCGTGATTTGAAGGCTGCGAAACCATTAATTTTACTTGCGCGCGGCGGATACGACATTTCGGATTGGAAATTCTGTCTCCACTTTTGGATTGCAATGCGTGAGACACTCTACAGTCTTTTCTTGACAACCTGGCTTTATCCCGAATATCAATCCGGACGCTTAAGCCTGCGTACCGAAGACGCAGTGCATCACGTGTTGGCTGTTTGGAAATCCAGCAATCCCGCAGGCGCGCCTCTCTCCGAATACGGAGCCACCAGGACTGCAAGGGATCTTCTACGCATGGCGAGAGATTTAGGCCTGCTCGAGGGTGAAGGGCCCGCCAAAACTTTCTCCTCTGTTCACCTTTCTGGCGAGTTGTTTGTATATTTCTGTCACATCATTGCTTCGGAAGAGAATTCCACGTCGCGAGTGCTTTCAAGTGAGCTTTGGAAATTGCTTCTTCTGAACCAAGATCAGGTGCATGCTCATCTGTTGAGGCTGCATCAGTATCGCAAGCTGGAATATCACGTCGCGGGTAGCATCGTGGAGCTGACATTGCCTTGTGCCAACGCCTGCCAGTACACGGAGAGGATGGTGGCGTGAGCGACTTGGAACATCGTATTAAGCATAATCTCGAGTCTGTCCTGGAACTGACCGATCCGCGTGAGCGCATTAGCGCTTATCACGACATGCCTTATGCACTCTTTCGCTACGATCCAGACGAAGAGTTTGAATTACGCAAGCAGGCCACATTGCTGGAGACCCGACTCACCCAAAAAGGAAAACGGGTC
>JBEKRU010000037.1:0-54520 GCA_049518435.1 Occallatibacter sp.
ACAGACACTGGCGAGGTTGAATCTTAGTTTCGAGGGCGATGCCGGCGCAGAAAGTGACGCGCTCGCCATCCTGCGCAACGTGGGCGACTGTGTATTCCCGTACACGACCGCGCCGGAACAACTCACGACAGATCCGATCGAGACGGCCCGGCGCTGGGCGCCGGCGATCGAGACGGCTATGGAACAGGAGCCTCATCGGCTCTACACGTTCAAGCAGTAATTCACAGGGTGGTTCGTACCGTCCTGTCCTTTTCCAACCCGCGATCGTAATTCAGTAAGCTCGTGTTCATCACGCGGGCGATCCGGTAAGCGATGCTGGTCATACCTCTTCCACAGATGTTATAGGTTTCGAACGTTGACATCGGCGCCACAAGAGATCGTACCCTCTCTGATATTCGCGATCCAATGCGGTGGCTATCTGTCTGCCTTCCTCGGTGGACAAAAGCACCCCGTTCATTTTTTGCTGTCTCCACCATCCGCGTGACCCAAGGTAAATCTCCATTTGCGTTTGAGGATCAGCGCTCGCCAACTCAGATGCGTCCAGGAGTGATGCGGCTTCTCCGCTCAGGAGAAGACTCTGTAACTCGTCCCTCAGGGCTCGGTGTTCCGCTACTTCGACGGCCGCAGCGGCTCGAATTGGGGCATCGTCCTGATATTTGCGCTCAACGCAAATTGCGCACAGATTGCGGCATGCATCTCCGATCATCCCGACCCAGCGCTTGTTGCGCACATCCGATTTGGACAGGCGGAGGACCGTTGCATTCCCACACTTGCAAAGTGCCGAAACCTCAAACTCCTTGGCGTAGACCGGCTCGCTGGCGAGTCTCTTTGCCTCGTATTTTGCAAGGTGTTCGCGCTCCGCACGGGTCAGCGAGCGGATGCCTTCTAAATCCGACTTCCGGACGGCGAGGACATATTGTGCGTTTGGAGCGCGTTGCTCTTCTGGAGGGAGCTCCATGATCAATGCGTAGACGGTTGGGTTGTGAGCTGCCCGCAACTCCGCCACCAACACCTCCCGTGCGCGTTGTCGACGCAACTTCGACTTCGCCGTACGAAGCGCCGCCTCCGCCAGAGTTTCCGGGGGCGCTGCATCATGCGCAGCTTGCCCCTCGGCCCGTGCTCTTGCAAGATCGGCCTCCTTCTCATCTAAGGAATCGCTACTCCCCAAAAAGTCATCGATCATATTGTCTCCCGCGACTGCGATGCGATCTGCGCCTTTTACCGAAGCGTGGTCTGTGATCGCCGAAGCTATTAGCCGACATCGGTTACCCCCTCAATGGTGCTGAGGTATTCGCAACGGATTCGGATAGCCCGTCGGAAGGAACGGCTGGAGATCTTTCTTTACGTAATGGGCAACACCAAGGCGTGCACACAACTCCACCATGCGCTCGGTATAGTTTTTCCAGTCGGTGGTCTTAGCCATCGGCACATAATTGACCCGGCCGATTTTAAAAAAGTCCACGAACTGGTGAGTCCTCCGGACAATCTCCAGACTCGTGTCGCAGTCCAGCGTTGGCTCCAAACTGACCCATGTGAAGATCCCAGCGGCATGGAACTTTTTCAGAGCTTTTATGCGGTCTCCCGGCAGCGCCGCGTTCCGTTCCCACTTCAGTGAGACCGAATCGTCAAGACTGGTCAAGCTGCAAGCGAACGCGTCGCGATCCCGACGGTACAAGTCCAAGTCGACCAGCGCTCTGGTTCCACCTTTCGTGAGAACGCAAAACCCGAGCCCGTATTCACGAAGTATTTCAATGGTCGGTCGCGTCAGGCTGGTTTCGGTCGCGTTGTAAACGTCCGTGGTGAAACTAAGAAGCACTTGTTCGGCGATGCCAGCGGCCTTGTACTTGGCTGCGTCCTTCCGAAGATTCTCAAGAAAGCGAGGGCGAGGCACTGCGCCGGCGTCAAACTCATGCCGCTTCATATGAATGAAGAGCGGAACGTAGCAATACGCGCAACCGTGCCCACAGCCGCGGTACGGGTTGGCAGCAAGGGGCGAGAATTCCCAAGCTTGCCCTCCCGGGCCATAAATAAAAGCGCAGCCGGGGATGGCGACACGGAGCCGGCGCTCTAGTTCGATTTGGATCAGTTCGGGTTGCATTTGAGGATCCACCCTTTTTCCTCGTTCGTTCGTTGTTGATGGGCGGGTCTGGCCTCAATCAAAGTACAATGCCGAATCCTAAAATTGAGGTTGAACTGCCGCTCTAGTTCGAGTTGCCATCCCTGCGTCGGACTGCTGTCACCGCCTTGTGGCGCCGACGGCTTGGTTACCCTCAAGGGTCGCAGGGTGGCGATGGCTCTGAGGACATTGTGGCTATTGGGCGAATGCGAATGACTTTTGTTGGCCGCTCAAGGCGATAGTCCAACTCTGGGGCGGGGCGGTCCCACATGAGCTCCACGCGGCTCCCTTGGTAGCCTTTAATGTAGGTCGTCACCCTTGCGTCGAATTCCACATGATCCCCCTCCCCAACCCCGGACCAAGCGGCACCTTTCGCGAACCAAAGGTGGTCCGCGACCTCATCGCCCGTGTCTAAGCGCCGCACATGCGACAGAAGGATGGTCCGTAGGGGTAGAGGGCTGTTCCATGCCGGCTTCGTGCCGAATCGCTCGACCTTTGCTGTGAACCGCATCCGTATCCCATTCAACGCCTCCAAATCTTGTCTCATACGTCCTCCACTGGCCCACACCTGTTTCTTCTTGGACCTCGGTGCCCTTCCATCGAATTCTGAGGACAAGGAATACCTGCGTTGCAGAACCTCTAAATCATTTCCTAGATGCTTATCCGGCATTATTCTTCATTCCCTGTCCTTTCCGTTTTTGCGGCTGAATCTTAGAGCTTTGCCCCAAAAGCACAAAAAGACGCATATCGGTATGAACCGATATCGTCTTCAATGGGATTTCAAAGGTCTATGTGGTCTTACTAGCTCTTAATTACCGGTGCGCGTATGACCATGGCTCTCCCTTCAATTCGCCGGTGTGGCGAACGGTGCAGTCAGGGTTCCACGCTCCGGGAATGAAAACTGTGCAATATAGCTCAGTTTTGACTAAAGAAGGAAGGCGCCTGTGGATATCGCAGGGGTCGGCGCTCCCTGCGTTCGGGTGAGGGATACCAGGAAGCCCGATCCTGCAAGGCCACTGGAAGTCGGCAATCGTATCGGAAGTGTGCGAGAACGAATGTTGGGAACTGGACCCAGTCACTTCCGACCTGGACGGACAGTTTCAAGCCAGTAATGGGGTCTAATGCGCGACGCATTGGTCGCGATCGGCGCGATGATTACGGACACGGCGAGTAGAACCAAGGCAATGCGTTTCATGGCGGTGCACTTTCTTCGTGCGTGAAAGGTGCGATATATGGCTACGCGGCGAATTCTGTTCTTTCCTGTTCTCGGAGTTGATCCAATGCATCTGCCCACGCCTGCATCATCGCGGCACGGGGAACCATGTACTTGGCATAGTTATATGCGGCTTTGACATCGTTTCCCTCGCAGTGCGCCAGTTGCACCTCAATATGGTCACTGTCGAACCCGTGTTCGTTGAGGTAGGTCGAGGCTACCGACCTCCACCCGTGGCCAGTCATGCGCCCCTTGTAGCCCATGTGCCCAATGGCTTGGAGGATCGTGTTCTCCGAAATCACACCAGGGCCACCAGTCGCGACGGGGAACATCCGGTCACTTTTTCCTGTGATCGAATGGAGTTGCTTCAAGAGCACGAGTGCTTGTTCAGATAATGGGACAATGTGCGGCTTCTTACGCGCTTTTATTCCCTTCATTCGTTCTTTGAGGATGTTCCACCGCTTCTCCTCCCAATTGATTTCCCTCCAGAGCCCACCCGTCAGTTCACCGGTACGTAGGAAAGTGAGCGCAATCAGTTCCAGCGCTATGCGGGTGAGCGCGGTCCCGTTGTAGTTGCGCATCCTGCGAAGCAACTCTGGGATCTCCTCGATCGGTAAACTGGCGAAGTGTTCTTCATCGACCGGCTTCAATATCTTACCGGGGCGAATGCCGGCAACAGGGTCAGCTATGTCTGGGTCCAGCAAGCCGGGGTTATCGAACCCATAGCTGTAAATCAGCTTCACGTTCTGCAGGGCACGCCGCGCCAGGTCACAAGCACCCCGCTCTTCGATAGCTTTGATGATGCCAACCCACTCCACGCGTTTGATGTCACCTGGTGCCCTGCTTCCGACTTTGAAGTAAATGTCGCGCTCCAGCCTGGCCTCAACGTCATCGACGTAATCAACATCCTTGTTTGTCTTCCAATCATTGAACCATTTGGTGCCCAGAACTTTGAATGTGAGGGTAACTGGCTGTGCGGCTCCGGATTCGGCCATCGCAACCCTCTTCTTCTCTTTGGTTTCCTTCCGCATAGCCATAGGGTCAACCCCGTTGGCCAGGAGTTGCCGCGCATCGCCGTGATGTTTACGGGCGTCGGCCAGCTTCACGTCCGGGTACCTGCCAAACGACATCAGTTTGTTCTTCCTGTCGTGGTGGTACCCCCACCGCCAGAGCTTTCCCCCAGACGGCGTAACCCAAAGGTAAAGGCCGCCCCCGTCAAAAAGGGAGTAAGGTTTTTCGGCCGGCGCGGCCTTTTCACATTTCAAGTTTGAGAGTTCACCTGTCATCGTGGTTCGTTTCCATGCGCATGTATTTTTTGAGCCTAGAAAAAATACATGCACCGTTTCCGCATGTATTTCCCGACTCTACACCCAAAAGTACATGCAGTAAAGCGCCGGTTGGGAGGCAGTCTGTCCATGGGGCTGCGACGCTGATTGGGCAGAGTTGGAGGTGGGGATAGTCTGTAACATGCTGATTTTATGAGTATAGAAGAGTAGAGATGAGTAGAGAAACATCGAGGAAGTTTCAAATAGGTAGAGGAGAATTTTGGTTTTTGGCTGCCCCCCAGGGATTCGAACCCCGATAGGCTGCTCCAGAGGCAGCTGTCCTACCATTGAACGAGGGGGCACCAAATTTCAACTTCACCAGCTCATCTCTGAGCCGCATCGGTTCGTGCCGCAGCAGGGCGCCGCACACTCCAAACCAACCTTTCCATCATAAGGGGATTCCCGTCCTCGGTCAATCTCCCCATCCCAACCATCGCCCCGCAACAAAGCCATGAACAACCCCTGAAAACTACCCCAAATACCAATGAAGAATCAAGAGTTTATCAACTTCTTTAGCGAATCCTTACCAACCTCCCACTAACCTTCCATCAGACCCAGGCATCTGCTTAATCTCTTGATGCCGCGTCTTCGTGAGGTAAAATCGGGAGTGAGAATGGAGTTAACCCTCAATCTCGCGTGGGCCCTTTCGGCCATCGTGATCGTCTGCCTCTGGTTGCGCTTCACGCCCCAGTCCGGCGCATCCAGGCGAACCCAATGGGCCGCGCTGGCTGTTCTCATCCTCATTCTCTTTCCCGTCATCTCCGTAACTGACGATCTGCAGGCTGTCCAGAACCCGGCAGAGGTCGACTCATGTCTTCGCCGCGACCATGCAATCTCCCATCCGCACTCCATCTTTCCCGCCATCGCTGCCCTTCCCCTGCCGGCTCTCTCCGAACTCCCTTTCGGCTTCCTCCACATGGCAGTCCCCGGTCATTCCCCAGCGCCCGTAGTCGACCATCCCGGCCTCCGTACCATCCACAATCGGCCCCCTCCGGTCGCCTGATTTTTCGCTCAGTTTCCCCCTATCTCCGGCCTCCCTTCATCCTGTCCCCTGAACTGTGGACCACGGTTCACAGCGGAATCAGGAAGGCCGCAGCCGGAAGCCTCGGCACTCCACTCGACGCGGCCTTTTGCAGTGCCGGTCATCCAAATCACTCAACGGGACCAGGTTCCCCGATCGGACCAAAGGTTGTGTATGAAACAGTTCCTTCCATCATTGTCAGTCCCCGGAACCGCCGCGCTGCTTGCACTTCTGTTCGCGCCGGCTCTTGTTCCGGCGCAGCAAGCCCTCTCATGGGATGAGGTAAAGGCTAAATTTGAGTTGGCCAATCCAACCCTCAAAGCCGACGCCTTGAATGTGGACGAGATGAAGGCCCAGGAAATCACCGCTTTCCTCCGCCCCAACCCGCAGTACACCCTGTCGGAAGACGGTACCCAGCTCGCTCCCCATAACGGTGTCTGGTCGCCCCTCTCGGGCACCGATATCCAAAACACTTTCAGCTATCTTCATGAGCGCGACCACAAACGCGAACTCCGCCTTAAGAACGCTCAGGAAGGCACGCAAATTGCCCAGTCCCAGCACGCCGACCTCGATCGCACGCTCCTGTTCACCCTGCGCTCCGCCTTCATACAAACCCTGCAGGCTAAGACCACTGTCAAATTAGCGAAGGAGGATCTCGAGTACTACGACCACATCATCCAGATCAGCCGCGATCGCTTCAACGCCGGCGACATTGCTGAGATAGACCTCGACCGCATCGAGCTGTTGCGGGTGCAATACGAGTCGGAAATTCAGACCGCCCTCGTCAATCTCCGCACCTCCAAAATCCAGCTTCTGCAGTTGCTCAACGACCGCACACCGGTCGAGCAATTCGACGTCAATGGTACCTTCGATTTCTCCGATAACCTGATGCCGCTTGAAGATTTCCGCAAAATCGCACTCGACGAGCGGCCCGATCTGCGCGCCGCCATCCAGTCCCTTCAGCAAGCGGACACTGCGCACAAACTGGCCGAAGCAAACGGGTCCACCGATCCAACCTTCAGCGCGTGGGAAACCCATAACCCCTCCTTCGCCAATCCCAACGACTATGAGACCCTCGGCCTCAGCGTCAGCATTCCCCTCCGCATCTTTGACAAGAATCAGGGCGAAAAACAGCGCACACAGATCGATATCGGCCGCAATCAGCAGTTGACTGATGCTGCGCGCGCCCAGGTCTTCAGCGATGTCGACACCGCCTACGCCCAGGTGGAGAGCAACATCGCCCTCCTCAAACCGTACAAGGCCAAATACAACCAACAGGCCACCCACGTGCGTGACACCGTCACCTACGCCTATCAGCACGGCGGAGCTTCGCTCATGGACATGCTCAATGCGCAAAGCGACTACCGCACCGTGCAGCTTGCCTATCTGCAATTGATCGGGGCATATCTCACCGCAGCCGGACAACTGAATCTTTCCGTAGGACGCGAGGTAATTCAATGACAAGGAAATACTCATTCATCGCCGCCATTTGCCTTGCTGCCTTCTCTCTTACGGCGTGCAAAAAGGAATTCAAACCGTCCGATGGCGCGCCCCCTTCCGCTGAAGTCGTTCCCACAGGCGACATGAGCCTCGTCACAGTCGACAAGCCGGACCAGTTCCCGCTCGTCGCCGCTGAAGAACAGGAAGCGCGTTCTGAATTGAACGCCACCGGCGCCGTCTTCCCCGACGTCTCCCGCGAGGTTCCCGTCATCACGCTTGCCAACGGCCGCGTTATCAATCTCAAGACCCGCCTCGACGACAACGTAAAGAAAGGCCAGTTTCTCTTCAGCATTCAAAGCCCTGACATCAGCAATGCTTTCGACGCATATCTGAAGACCGTCAACGATGAGCAACTGGCCAACAAGGCCTATATTCGCGCTGAAGATTTGTTCAAGCATGGCGCCATCTCCGCAGCCATGGTCGAGCAGGCTGAAGACTCCGAAAAAGACGCCAAAGCCGATCTCAACGCCGCAGAAGAGCAGTTGAAGATATACGGTGTCGATAAGGATCATCCCAGCCCCGTCGTCGACGTCCACGCTCCCGTCAGCGGCGTCATCATCGCTCAAAATGTCACCAACGCAGCGGCGGCCGGCGTCTCCCTCTCCGGTTCAGCCACCGCCTTCACCATCGCCGACCTCTCCACCGTCTGGATCCTCTGCGATGTCTACGAGAACGACATCCCCAAGCTCAAACTGGGTCAGGAAGCCAAAATCAAGCTCAATGCTTATCCTGACAAGCTATTGACCGGCCGCATCAGTGACATCGGGCCCGTTCTCGATCCCTCCCTCCGCACCGCCAAGGTCCGCATTGAGATCGCTAACCCCGGCATCCTCAAACTCGGCATGTTCGTCACCGCAACCTTCCAAAGCACCACCACAAACAAGTACCCCGTCGTGCCTGCGGACGCCGTTCTCCACCTCCATGATCGCGACTGGGTCTTCGTCCCCGCGCCCGGACAGAAATTCAAGAGAGTTGAAGTCCATGCTGGCAACATGCTGCCCGGCAACAAGCAGGAAGTGCTTTCGGGCATCAACCCTGGCCAGCAGGTCGTCTCCAACGTGCTTCAACTGGAAGCCACGCTGGAGGCCCAATGATCGAGAAGCTCGTAGACTTTGCGCTGAAGAACCGATTCATTGTTCTGGCAACAGTCCTCTGCTTGTTTGTCTGGGGCGGAATCTCGTTCCATAACCTCCCCATCGACGCCTATCCCGACGTCGCCGACAACTACGTCAACATCATCACTCAGTGGCCCGGCCACTCCGCCGAGGACATCGAAAAACAGATCACCGTTCCATCCGAAATCGCCATGGCTGGCATTCCGGACATGAAGAACCTGCGTTCTTTCTCGCTCGCCGGAATTTCCAGCATCATGATGACGTTCAACGATGCCTCCAGCAATAGCTGGAATCGTGAGCACGTCCTCGAGCGCCTCAGCGGCCTCACCCTCCCCGCAAATCTGCAGCCGCAGTTGCAAACAGACTGGAGCCCCGCCGGACAAATCTACTGGTACACCCTCGAGAGCAAAAATCCGAATATCGATGTCATGGAGCAGAAGTCGCTCGAAGACTGGGTACTCCAGAAGCAATTCAAGAACGTCCCCGGCGTCGTCGACGTTGCCAGCTTCGGCGGCATCACCAAGGAGTACCAGATCCGGCTAAACCCGGAGAAACTGATCGACTACGGCCTGAACATCGCTCAGGTTGAACAACAACTCTCCAACAACAACGCCAATGCCGGCGGCAGCTTTATCGTCGCTGGAACCCAGCAAATTAACGTGCAGGCCCAGGGTCTCTATGAGAACGTCCAGCAAATTGAAGACACCCTCATCAAGACCACCAACGGCGCCGCCATCCACGTCAAAGACATCGCGGAAGTCGATCAGGGACCAAAAATCCGCCTCGGCCAAATCTCAAAAGCTTATCGAGATAAGAATGGAAAGATCATCGACAATGAGGACGTTGTCGAAGGCTCCGTACTCCTCCGCAAAGGAGCCGACGCCGATCCCGTTCTCAAGTCGATTGAAGAAAAGGTCAAGGAGATCAACGACCACATTCTGCCCAAAGGCGTCCGTGTCGTTCCCTTCCTCGATCGCAGCGACCTGGTTCATCTCACCACCCACACCGTGCTGCATAACCTCACTGAAGGCATCGTTCTCGTCTCCATCATCCTGCTCTTCTTCCTCGGCAACGTCCGCGGCGCGCTCATTGTTGCCGTCACCATTCCCTTTGCCCTGCTCTTCGCTTCCATCTGTCTCGACCTCAGTCATATTCCCGCCAACCTGCTCTCACTCGGCGCTCTCGACTTCGGCATGGTGGTCGACGGTGCCGTCGTCATGATCGAAAACATCGTCCGCCATCTTGCTCACAAGGACGAAACCCGCACCGCGCAGCAGAAAATTCAACAGGCCTCGCACGAAGTCCAGCGGCCCGTCTTCTACGCCATCGCCATCATCATCACCGCCTACCTGCCCATCTTCACCCTCGAGTCTGTGGAAGGCCGGCTCTTCAAGCCGCTCGCGTGGACCGTCGCTTTCGCACTGCTGGGCGCGCTGCTCTTCTCCATCATCGTCGCCCCCGTGCTCTCCAGCATCCTCTTCCGCAAGGGCGCTAAAGAGTGGCACAACCCGGTCATGGAGTTTCTCACCGCTCGTTACCGCACCGGCGTCAAGTGGGCCATTGAGCATCGCTACATCACTGTGGGATTCAGTGTTGTGTGCGTTGCTATCTCCATCTACTTTGTCGCCGCCGTCATCGGCTCTGAATTCCTTCCGCACCTCGATGAAGGCGCCATGTGGGTCCGCGGCACCCTTGCTCCATCCACTGGCCCTGAAGAGGCCCTGGCCATCTCCAACAGGGCACGCAAAATTCTGGCCGCTTATCCTGAAGTCTCTGAGGTGGTCGATCAGATTGGCCGGCCCGATGATGGCACCGACTGGACCGGTTTCTTCGACACCGAATATTTTGTGAACCTGAAACAGAAAGAAGAATGGCGTCCAGTCTTTAATCAAAACAAGGAAAATCTCATCGCTTCCATGAACGAGCAGCTTGAGCAAATCCCCGGCGTCATCTGGGGATTCTCGCAGCCCATTGAAGACAACATGGAAGAAGCCGTCAGCGGCGTCAAAGGCGAGCTCTCCGTCAAAATCTATGGCGATGACTTCAAGGTCCTTGAGTCGAAGGGCAACGACGTTGTCACTACCATGAGCAAGATTCCCGGCATTGCCGATCTCGGGCTCTTCCGCATCATCGGCCAGCCCAATCTCACCTTCACGGTCAACCGCCAGGCCGCGGCCCGCTGGGGCATCAACGTAGCCGATATTCAGGATGCGATTCAGACCGCGGTCGGCGGCACCACTCTCTCTGAAGTCCTGAAGGGCGAGGCGCAATTCGATCTTGTCCTTCGCTACCAAAAGCCCTACCGCGATACCAAGGAAGCCATCGAGAACGTGCGCCTGCTTTCGCCTTCCGGCGAACGTGTCTCGCTGGCCCAGCTAACCACCATCGGCACCACCGACGGCGCGGAAGAAATCTATCGCGAAGGCGAGCAGCGCTACATCGCCATCAAGTACAGCGTGCGCGATCGTGATCTCGGAGGCGCAGTCGAGGAAGCCATCAAGACCGTCAACAAGGCGGTCCCCTTGCCCAAGGGCTATCACTACGAGTGGGCCGGTGAGTATCAAAGCAAGCAGCGCGCAGACAAGCGCCTGGCCATGATCGTGCCCCTCACCGTCGTCTTGATCGCCGTCATCCTCTACACCATGTTCAAGTCCTTCAAATGGGCGGGCCTGATCCTGGTCAACGTGGCTCTCGCGCCAGTCGGCGGATCCATCGCTCTCCTCGTCACCCACACCAACATCAGCGTCTCGTCCAGTGTCGGCTTCCTCGCCTTGTTCGGCGTGTCCGTTCAAACCGGCGTCATCATGCTGGAGTACATCAACCAGATGCGCGCCTCCGGCCAGCCCATTGAGAACGCCGCCATCGAAGGCGCTGTCCTCCGTCTCCGTCCCATCATGATGACGGCCCTTGTCGCCACGTTGGGACTCTTGCCCGCCTCACTCTCCCACGGCATCGGTTCCGATTCGCAGCGCCCATTCGCCATCGTCATCGTCGGCGGACTCATGGTCGATCTCATCATGAGCATTTTCCTCTTGCCCACCCTTTACGTCTGGATCGCCCGCCCAACCGACGTCCTCCCCTTAGCCACCATGAGCCCCGACGAATTCTAACCAGGACATTCACCAAATAAACTGGGTGCCCCCGGTCCCTCGCACTTGGGACCGGGGAATTTAGATGCCCAGTCCGACACCCGTACCCTTGTCGTGATTCGATGCGTATTTCCGTGCGCGACTGCACCGAAAACAATATCGAAATAAATCACTATTTATCAATAAGTTAAGCCATAAACCCATGCAGAATCATCGCATTTTTCGTCAACTCGGGTAGCTCCGTACAAACTTTCACCCGCAATTCATCCAGTTCCGAACAAACAAAACCCATCTTCCCTCACCTTTTGAGGTAAGTTTTTGTAAGATATCTCACCTCATAGGGATATGTTTCGGCCCGTTTGCTCACCTCATAGGCCGACTTTTACCCTATGTACCTCACCCTGGAGGGTGATATTTTGCAGCCCCAATCCGCAACTGTGAACTAAGAACTAAGAACTGCGAACTGCCTCTACTCTTCCCTCAAAACCTCCAGCGGCCGCAACCCAAGAATCCGATAACTCGCGATCCATCCCGTAGCCGTTGCCAGCACCGCCGTGCCCACCAGCGCCACCGCTGTCGCCGTCCATTCGATATGGAACCCGACCTCCAGCTTCTGCAGCAGCACCCTTGTCAGTATGTTCGCAAACACCACGCCCACTGATCCCGCCAGCAGTCCAAGTACACTGAATTCAACGCTGAACGTCCTGACAATCCGCATCCGCGTAGCCCCCAGCGTCTTCAGCACCACCGCCTCGCGCATGCGCCTGAAGCGCGTGCTCGCAATGCTTGAAGCCAGTATCATCAGCCCCGCAAAAATCGAGAACCCCGCCAGGAACCGCACCACAAACGTAATCTGATCCACCACGCTCTCAATCCGATCCAGCACATCCGCAAGGTTGATCACCGTGATCGATGGATAGGCTTGAAACAGCGCCCGCTCCATCCCTCCCACCTGTTTCGGATCAATGTGCGCCCCCCCATACCACGTAGCCACCTGGTCCTTCAACAGCCCCGAAGGCAGCACAAACGAAACCCTCGCCCCCAGGTGCTGCCCATCCGCCCGATAGATAGCTGCAACCTTCAGCGCATGCACAACACCGCCAATCTCCAACTCAACAGCAGAGCCGATACCGAGATTCAGCCGCTTCGCAACTCCTTCACCAACAGCCAGTTGCGCAGCGTTCGCATCGTTCTTCCACCAAGCGCCCTGCGTCACCTTGTCGCCTTCAGGAGGCGCATCCGCCCAACTCAACTCCGCATTCTCCAGCATTCGCACCGGAAAATGCTGTCCCCTCAACTGCTCCACAGGCTTGCCGTTGAGCGAGACAAATCTGCCCTGCACCACCGGCATTAGATCAAGCGCCTGCTTCACCCCAACCTGATGCTGAAAGAAATCCTTCACACCAGCGACCTCGTCCGTCGTCACATCCACCAGGAAAATATTTGGCAATTTAGGCGAAGCCGTCTCGCGTAAATCGCGCAGCAGCGCCGCCTGCATAAGGTACACCGCCAGAATCAACATCACGCCTGTTCCCAACGCCGCCAGCACCGCGGCCGACTGGTTCCCCGGCCGATAAAGATTTGCCAACCCATGCCGCAGAAACGAAGGCAGCCGCAGCCGCACGCGATTCAACAAAAACCGCAGCGTCCAAAGAGAAACCGCCGCCAGCACCAGCAACACAATCAGCGCTATCGCGAACAGCACCGCAAACCACGTGCCCACCTTCGCAGAGTCCGACAACGCCCACGCAATCCCGCCCAGCGCCGCCACCACAACAATAGAAATCCCCAACTGCAGCCGCCGCGCCCACCACCGCGCAAACCATCCGCCCACCCCATCAGGCCCCGCCTCAACCAGTCTGCGCAACACCAGCACCGGCCTCACCGCTCTCACATCCAGCAACGGCGGCAAACAAAACAGCAGCGTCGTCAGCAATCCCGTTCCCAGCCCCGCCAGCGCCGACTTCCATGGAAACTGAAGCACCGCGTGCACCGGCAGAAGCTTCCCAAACACCGCCGGCAGCGCAGCCATCACACCCACCCCTGCGGCCACGCCCAGCAAACCTCCCGCCAGTCCCAGCCCCAGCGTCTGCAGCAAAAAAATCCGCAGCAAATCGCCTGATCCCGCGCCCACCGCCTTCAAAATGGCCAGCATATCCATGCGCTGTTCCAGGTGCGCGTGCATCGCCATCGCCACGCCGATCGCACCCAGAACCATCGCCACCAAACAAATCAAACTCAAAATCGACGTCGAGTTATCCAGTCCCTGGCTCAACGCGGGATTCCCTTCGCGGAAATCCATCACCTGCGCATCCGGCAGCACCGCCTCCATCTGCTTGCGCATAGCCGCCTGATCCACACTAGCCGGCAGCTTCATCAGAAGCCGCTCGCTGGCACGGCTCCCCGGTGCCATCAACCCCGTCCGATCAAGCGCTGCCGTTGAAATCATCACCCGCGGTCCCATGCCCGCGCCCGCACTAAAACGATCCGGCTCCTGCTCCAGCACCGCCGAAATTCTGAAGTTCCTGCCCCCCAGCCGCAGCGTCTGCCCCACCTTGGCATTCAGCCGGATCAGGAACTCCTCCGCCACCACCGCCGAATCTCCGTCCAGCGCCTGTCCGAGGCTCATCGCCGGCTCCAACTCCGCCGTCCCGTAGTAGGGGTACTCCGCCGGGTTCACCGCCTTCAACGAAACCAGCAGCGGCACCGGATCCGGTGGAACGGATGCCATTGAGATCGTCTCCGTCACCCAGGTCGCCCGGATCGCGCCCACGTTCTGGGTTGCCGTGTTCTTCTGCTCGATCTCCGCAATTTTGCTTTTCTCATCCGCCGTAGGCTGGCGAAAAATCCGCGCGCTCAAATCCCCTGCCATCAGCGACTTGGCTTCCACACCTAAAGTCCTTTTGAAGCTTTCGCTGAACCCCCGCACACCCACCAGCGCCGCAACCCCCACCGCCACGCTCAACACCACAAAACCAAACTTGCCCGGCGCGGACTTCAAATCCCGCCAGCCAATCGCTCCCGCGCGCTTCCAGCTCAACGCCCGATTAGCCATGCAGTCCCGCTTCCGAATTCGAACCCGCAACCCCCGTTACGGGAGCTTCCGGCGACCCCACAAATGGCAGTGTGTCTTCCACCACCATTCCATCCCGCAGCACAATCTTCCGGTCCGCCCGGCTCGCCACTTCCTGGTCGTGCGTCACCAGCACCAGCGTTGTTCCCGCCCGCTTGTTCCGGTCCAGCAGCAGATCCAGAACCAATTGCCCATTCGCCGAATCCAGGTTCCCCGTCGGCTCGTCCGCCATCACAATTGGCGGTTCCACCACAAACGCCCGCGCCAGCGCCACCCGCTGCTGTTCGCCTCCGGAAAGCTGCACCGGGTAATGATCCACCCGCTCCTTCAGCCCAACCTCCTCCAGCAGACGCCGCGCTTGCTTCAGCCCACTGCCTTCCACGTTCAGCTCAAACGGCAGCAGCACATTTTCGAGAGCCGTCAGCGTTTGAATCAGCTGGTACGACTGAAACACAAACCCGATCTTCTTTCCTCGCACCGCGGCCAGCTGCGATTCCACAAGGTTATGAATCGGCACCCCATCCAGCCAGATCTCCCCTGAACTCGGCGTATCCAGCCCTGCCAGCAACCCCAGCAGCGTGCTTTTCCCGCTCCCGCTGGCGCCCACTATGGCCACAAACTGCCCCGCCGGAATCGTCAGCGAAATCCCTTTCAGAATCTCAACCCGACGCGCCCCGTTCTGAATCCACTTCTTCGCATCCCGAACCTCGATCACCAAGCCTCCATCTATTCCCTATTCCCTATTCCCTGCACTTACACTATCCATGTGTACGTAACCCGCCGCCTCGTTGTTTCAATCCTGTCGTCACTGCTTCTCGCCGCCCCTTTGATGGCCGCTGAAAAGCCCATCCTTGTCTGCTTCGGCGACAGCATCACCGCGGGCTACGGCCTGCAGCCCGGCCAATCCTACCCCGACGCATTGCAGCAGCGACTCGACGCCCACGGCTACCACTACAAAGTCGTTAACAAGGGCACCAGCGGCGCCACCACCAAGGATGCCGTCGCCAGCCTGCCCTCCATCCTGGCCCTGCATCCTGAAATCGTCATCGTCGAATTCGGCGGCAACGACGGCCTTCGCGGCTTACCCCCTGACGTAACCCGCCACAATCTCGACACCGTCCTGACGGCCCTTGGGGCCGCCCACATCAAGGTTCTGCTCGCCGGCATTACCCTCCCGCCCGATTACGGCCCGGACTACATCAAGTCTTTCGACCAGACCTTCCGCGATCTCGCCGCAAAGCACCACCCAGCCTTCGTCCCCATGCTGTACAAAGACCTGATCCACGTTCCAGGCACCATCCAGCAGGACGGCATTCACCCCACAGTAAAAGGCTCCGAAATCATCGCCGACACGCTCTTCCCCGTCCTCAAACCCGTGCTCCACAAGTAACAGTTATCGGTTTTCAGTAGTCAGTTAAAGCCCTGTTCTTAGACAAAATGTACTAAGCGCACAACTGTCAATCTCGCGAAGTTCGAACTGAAAACTGACAACTGACCACTGACAACTGTCCTTCACCCCATCACCACAACCGGCTGAAACAGCGTCCCTGCCACGCGCTTTGCAATCCCCACCAACTCGCGCTGTCCCGCAAACACCTTCACCATCGCCGCCCCGGAAAACTCTGGCAAATTCGCCTGCGCCCCATTCCGCAACCGACCCAGCGCGATCTCATCCCCAGTCACAGCCGGCATCTCCGGCAACAGCGCCCGCGGATGCACACACAACTCTTCAAGCGCTTCAATATTCCCGGCCACAGCGCCCACTTCCTCCAGCGTATGCGATTCTGACAGGCCAAACACCCCCGCCTGCGTCCTGCGCAACCGGCTCAAGTGCGCTCCGCAGCCCAGGTCCTGGCCCAGTTCAAACGCCACGCAGCGCACATACCCTCCCGCACTGATACTCATCGCAAACGCGGCTTCCGGACCCTCAAGGCCGGTAATTGCAAAACTGGCAATATGAATCTTCGCCGTCTTCAGTTCCACAGGCTTGCCTTCGCGCGCCAGCTTGTAAGCGGGTGTGCCGCCAATCTTCTTTGCGGAGTAAATCGGCGGCATCTGCTCCATATCGCCATAGAACCGGCCAGCCGCCTCACGCACCTGTTCCAGAGTCAGCGCATGCTGAAACTCCGCCCACCGATCCGGCCCGTCCGCCACGCCCTCAGCGTCATAAGTGTCGGTTGAAAACCCAAAGCGTATCGCCCCGGTATAACTCTTCTGCGCGGAAGAAAAGTACTGCGCCAGCCGCGTAAACTTGCCCAGCAGCAACGGCAGCACACCCGTCGCCATCGGATCCAGAGTGCCCAGGTGCCCAATCGACTTCTCGCCGGTTATCCGCCGCAGGCGGGCAACCACATCATGGCTCGTCATCCCGCCCGGTTTATCGATTACCAGAAGCCCATTCACTCTGGCTAGTCTATTCGCTTCCAGGCGGCGACAATGCGTGATTGAATTGAACAAGGCACCAGCAAATGGGTCTTTGTTAGAAGATGGAAGGATATTTCAGAAAACGCGAGAAGGCCTGGGAGAATCCTTCCTGGCGAAACCTCCTCGGCACTTGGGCCACAGTGCCGCTGTTCGTGCTCCTGATTTACTCGTGGAATGCGGACCGCGAAACTGCCAAACGGCAGAAAGTTGCATCCGCGACTATAGTCGCGCAGGACCCTTCAAATCACCAATGCTATAAGTACGCCTTCAGAGTCAAATCGGCATCTTACTCTGGCTGCGAATTCCCTCAACACCCGGCGATCGGAAACGAGATCCAGGTTTTCTATGACCCGCAAAATCCCACGAGAAATCACGTCAACGACTTCAATGAAGTTAGTAAGGGGGAGTTGCCGTTCGTGCCAATCCCACTTCTTGTACCGGTAGCTCTTGGAATATTCATCTGGTTAAGGCGGCGTTCCTATCGAACCGCCAAAGAGCGCGCCGCGCTGAAGGAGGAACTCTAGGGGCGTGGCTAGTCATCCCACTCGGTTTGTTTATAACCAACAGCCCGTTCACTCGTCTACTCTAGCAGTTACACTTTCCTTGCAGCTTCTTCCCCGGGGGCATGCCCTGCCAACGGGCACACCGGGAGATGCACATGACTCGGTGCGGTTCGTCTGCTCACAAAGCTCTCTTCTTTGCAACCCTCGTCTCATTCCTTCTCATCCATCTGAATCGCTCGATGGCGCAGGAGTACACCCGCCAGGAAGTGACCGTCGGCATCGATTCTCAAACCTTCGGCGTTGCGGGCTGCACCCTCATCGGCTCCGGTCCGGAGTGCCAACCCGGCCACACCCCTACGTTTTCCATCCCAGCCCCCTCCGTCACCTACACCTACAACCTCTCGCCCAGTCTGGCTCTGGAAGGAACGGTCTCACCCACCTCAGCCTTTCGCTATGCCAACGACTACGGCTCCGGACGCGAAACTCTCGCCATGGGCGGCGTAAAGACCGGTTGGCGCGGCCAAAAATTGGGCTTTTTTGGCGAGATACAGGCGGGCGTCGGAAGCTTTAGCTGCAGCAGTTTTTACTACTCTCCAGCGCCCTATTCGAATTGCCAGCGAGTCACCAACTTCGCATTGGAATACGGCGGTGTTGCCGAGTACAAGCTGACAAAGCGCTGGTCTCTGCGCGCCGACGCCGGCCACCTCATGATGCCGGAGTTCGATCGGATCATCGCGAGGGACAGCAACGGATTTCCCGAGTATTCGCAAATGGCCGAGTGGCTCCAGCACCTGGATGCGCGCATCGGCATTACGCGAAGCTTCGGCGAGTTGCGCGAAGCAAAACCGGAGCGTGTCCCAAAACAGTCGACATGGGATTTGGGAGCGGCTTTCTCCCTCCAACCCAGATCCCTGCCTGATTGGTCGTTCATGGATGCCTACCCGTCATGGGGACTTTGGGGATCATGGAACTTTAGCAAGCACGTTTCGTGGGACACGTCGCTCATGCACACCGGGCGGAACTCCGGCCTGGAATTTATCGATCTTCAGGCCGGAGGCCGCGCCTTCGAAGCGCTTACCGGCGCGAAGGTCGGCATTCGCCGAGACCACATGGGCTACTTCGCCAAGGTGCGCGGAGGAACCATCACATTCGGCAAAACCGAACGGCAGGCTGCCTTCCTGCCCTCCGGCGCATTCGTGTCCGACTTCGGCATGTTCACAAATCTCGTGCTCGACGTGGGCGGAGTCTATGAGGTGTACCCCTCGCGCCACACCATCCTGCGCGCCGATGCAGGCAGCGCCACCATCTTCTATCAGCCCAAGAACATCATCCAACAGGGTCAGACAATTGCCATACCCGGCCAGACGCATACCGGCATGCTGATGAGTTTCGGCGCCGGCTTCCGCTTCTAGCTTTCTCCAGAATTCGTCGCGCGCCCCTACCCCCGCTCCCGCACCAGCGACAAGAACTCCGCCCTCGTCTCCTTCTGCCGGAAGCACCCCACCATCGCAGAAGTCACCGTCGACGACCGCTGCTTCTCAACCCCACGCATCATCATGCATAAGTGCTGCGCCTCAATCACCACGCCCACGCCCTGCGGCGCAATCGCCTCCTGAATCGTATCGGCGATCTGCCGCGTCAACCGCTCCTGCACCTGCAGACGCCGTGCAAACACATCCACAATCCGTGGAATCTTGCTCAACCCGATGACCTTGCCCTTTGGAATGTACGCCACGTGCACTTTGCCGAAAAACGGCAGCATGTGATGCTCGCACAGCGAGAACATTTCAATATCCTTCACAATCACCATCTCGTCGTAATCCACGTCGAACAGCGCCCCACGCAGAATCTTGCTCGCGTCCTCTTTGTACCCCTTGGTCAAAAAGGCCATCGACTTCTCCACGCGCCCCGGCGTCGCAGCCAGCCCGTCACGGCTCGGATCTTCACCCAGCCGGCTCAGAATCTCGCGATACATCTCCTCGGTGCTGAAGTCGCTCAGCCCCTCGTCCAATCCAACCGCTCTCTGAACTTTCTTGCTCACTGCAATTGGCTGTGCCATGCTTCCCTTCCCTCTTAAAGACGTGTCATCCTGAGCGAGCGTAGCGAGTCGAAGGACCTGCTTCTTAAAAATAGCTGTCATCCTGAGCGGAGTTTGGCGGCTCTATCGCCAAATGCAGTCGAAGGACCTGCTTCTTCTCTATCTCACTCTCCGTAATACTCAAAGAAGTTATTCTCCGTCTCTTCCACGCGCACGTACTCCAGTTCACCCACCGGCATCGCGTCCTTCAACAATTCGAAAACCGCCCTACAAAGATTCTCCGTCGTCGGCACATGATTCAGAAACAGCGAATCGAGATTCAGGTTGGTATGATCAAAGCGTTCCAGCACTCTTGTGCGCAAAACTTCATCGAGGTCCGCCAGGTTCACCACCATCCCCGTTTCCGGGTCCACCGGGCCGCCTACCAGCACTTCCACCACGTAATTGTGTCCGTGCCCATGCGGATTGTTGCATTTTCCATACGCCGCCCGATTCTCGTCCACCGTCAGCCCATCGCTATGCAGCCGATGACTGGCGCTCAGCCCCACTCGTCTCCCAAAATAGGCCCTGGCCGCCACGGAGCTCACTTCCCACCCCGGTATTCCGCAAAAATCTCCGGCGTCTCATACACACGGACACGGCTCAAACCTGCTCCCCCCGCTCCCAACACCGCGGGCTCCAGCCGTTTCCACGCCGCAATCGCAATGTTCTCACTCGTCGGAATCAGCTTCCCTTCCGCAAATTCCGGCACTTCCAGGTTCAGGTGGCGATGATCGAATTCCGCCAGCACATCGCGCTCCATCACATCCTTCAGCCACTTCAGATCCACAACAAACCCGGTCACCGGATCAGGCTCGCCTGCCACCGTAACCTCTAGCGTGTAATTGTGCCCATGCCCATTGCGGTTCGCGCAGCGGCCAAACACCCGCTCATTCTCCTCGGTCGTCCACTTATCGTTCCAATAGAAGTGCGAAGCCGAAAACGTCGCCCGCCGCGTCAAAAAAATCATCGAGTCCTCAATAAGAAAGATGCCCCAGCATTGGTGAAGGCTTCATTCCATCACGTCCAATTCCCGGTTCCCATCTCCCGAATGTGCCCTTCATCGCAGTCTCATCGCGATGAAGGGGCCGGTGGCCCACATCTCGCATTTGAAACATGAGATTTCGATAAATCAAAACATTGGACAGCCCTACGCCGCGTACTCCCTGCCCTTCCAGCTTACCCGTTTCAGTATCCGATGCTGAAACCAGCTCCTGTAAAGCAGTACAACGAACAGCGGCAGCCCCAGCGGGGCCAACACGCAATCCACCAACGGAAAATTCGATTTCGCCACCCGCGCATAGAACCGGAACAGCGTCCTCAGCCAGAGTAGAGCCAGCACCCATCCCGCGCTCAGCCACTCCAGCGAATGCAGCCCAAAGCGGCCATTCCAAAGCTCGAAAGTCAGCACCGGCAATCCCAGGAGAAGCCCAATATCCAACGCCCGCCAGGCCGACAGCGCCAGCGAGTTGTCAAACAGCAACGCCAGATTCTTGGTCCAGCCTTCAATCATCGCCGCACTCGTCCGGTACATGCGCGTCGACACAGCATCGTCCGCATAGCGGAACCGCAAGCCCACCTTGCGCCGCTTTGCCAGCACCGCCAACTCCACATCCTCAAGCACCCGGTCCGCCACACCCGCGTGCCCCCCAAGCCGCCGATATGCCTCCCGTTCCACCAGCAGAAACTGCCCGTTTGCCGCCGCAATCCGCTCATTGGGATCGGAAACTTTCGCCGGCGGATAAGCCAGCGCCAATTCGCAAAACACGAGCGGCATCAAGGACCGCTGTATAACGCCGCTCACCAGTTGCCGCGGTGAATAGCTCAGCATGCCCACTTTGTTTCGCTGCGCCTCGTGAATCGCCCTCCGCAAATCTCCCGGCTCATGGATCGTGTCGGCATCCGTAAACAGCAGCCATCGTCCCCGCGCCTTCCGCGCCGCAGTCCAAATCGCATTGGCCTTCCCCGTCCAACCCTTTTCCAGCGCGTCCGCCTGCACCACCGTAACCCCATCAAAGCTTCGCGCAATCTGCTCGGTCTTGTCCGCTGAGTGGTCATCCACCACCACCAGTTCCCAATCCCGCCCCAGCTCGAAAATCTCCTCGGACTGCCCCACCAGCGACCCCAAGCACGCTCCGAGGCAGCCCTCCTCGTTCCGCGCCGGAACAATCACCGTCAGCTCAATCAGCTCCTTCGGTTCCGGCTGATCGTAGACCGTACCCGGCCTCGCTCCCCAACGCTCAGGCACGGCGATCGGCTCGGCCCCACCCTCCGAAAGACCAAGCACCGGCCTGAACCCACCAGTCCCACCGCTCGCCCCCGCCTTGCCTAATTTCTCTTCGCCCATCACACCGCCCTTTCATCGCGGCCTTTCGTTCCGTATTATAGGAGTGTGCGGTGTTCTCGTTTCATCAGCTTTATCGTCGCTCTGCCACTCGGCCTGCTCTCCGCCTGCGACCGCGGCTCCCACCCCGCCCAGCTCTCCACCCCGGCGCCCGACTTTACCGTCTCCGACGGAAGCACCTCCGTCCATCTGGCCGACTACCGGGGCAAAGTGGTTCTGCTTAATTTTTGGTGGAGTCAATGCGGCCCCTGCATCCAGGAAACACCTTCCCTGATCCAACTCCACCACGACCGGCCCGACCTGGCCATGATCGCCGTCAGCATCGACGAAGATCCAGACGAATACAAGCGCTTCGTCGTTCGCCGCCATTTCGACCTCATCACCGTTCGCGATCCCAATCAGACGGTCGCCAAGCTCTTCCGTACCGAAATGTGGCCTGAAACCTACATAATCGACCGCAAAGGCGTCATCCGCCGCAAATTTATCGGCAACGAGGACTGGTCCGACCCCGAAGTCCGCAGCTTCCTCAAATCCCTGTAACTGCCATGGGTGCCCATGTTCTCGCACTTGAGATCCGGGAATCCATCTGAGGTTCTGGGTTGAGATTCGATCCCGCCATCCAGTCTTGCTATCATTCTTCTATGACCCAGGTGGAGATTCTCTTTCGCTACACCGCGCCGCCCACTGAAGCCGCCGTCTTCGCCCTAGCAAGCACAAAAGATGTATACGGCATTCGCCGCCTGAGCTTCGATCGTGCCGCACGCACTCTACGGGTTGAATACGACGCCACCCGCCTCACTGCGGCTTCCGTCACCCAGCTTGTCCGTCAGTCCGGCCTCGAAATCGCAGAGCAGTTGTCCCTGATCCCGCCGCCCCCGGCTCCCGCGTCAGCACCAGCTGCCTGACCCGACCCAACTCCCTCCGGGCAACGCCGCGCTCAACCATCGGAACCCGATCCTTCAATTGCGCCGATGCCCGAACCCTGATAATCTGTGTAAGGTTTGGCTTGAAACCAACCATGTGCGCCCGTAGCTCAGCTGGATAGAGCGTCTGGCTACGAACCAGAAGGCCGGGAGTTCGAATCTCTCCGGGCGCACCATATAAACTCACTCAAATCAATAGTTATCTATAAAGCTTCAATCTCCGCCCGGCTTCTCTCAAATCTGTGTCAACAGTGCCATTGAGACATCTCGCTCCTTCACGCCGAAGCCGTCGGGATGCTTATCAAACAGTAAACGACGATCGGGCGGTGATCCAACCGGAACGCCCATTTGGAACTTCGCGGAGCGTCCACACTATACTGGCTCGCATGAATAGCATGAAAGCGTTCAATGCACTGTTGATTGCCAGTAGCGTTGGCCTGACGGCCCCTGCGCAAAGTCCGCATCCAACGCCAAGCAATTGGGGACCTACCAAGGACGGCGTACGAATCGCGCTTTCGCTGGACAAACAGACGTATACGGTCGGCGAGGATGTCCCGCTTCACATCGCAACTCAGATCGTGTCTGCAACACGCCCGTCTATGGGGAACCCGACAGACCAAGCGGAGCATTCTTCGCCAGATGGGACTTTTCAAGAGCCTTCCACCTGACGATCACCGATGAGGACGGCCGCGTCGTGGGAAACAAGGATCCGTCCAACCTGATATTCGTCATCAGTGGGTCGAGTGGCCCCATAGTGTGCCCGGCCCCCCTAGATGTTGGGCGTATCTATACGCTCGACTTTTCGGCGAATGGGAAGCAAAGTCTGTTGCCTACACAGCCTGGAACTTACCGGATCACCGTTCTGTGCAGCCCCTACACAGTATCCTATCCCCCTTGTACCAACTCGGAAGGAGCTTCTGATTCAGAAGAATTTCGACCTTTCGTGACCGTTTCTTCTATACCCATCACCATCCATATCACCGGAAGGCCATAGGGATTTCGGCTGCCGACATGGTTGAGTTTGTGGATTCCGGTTGTATTGTCCCAACCCGTCAGCTACACCTCAGTCAACAGAATTACCGCTGACGCAGCGCACCGACTCAACATTAGTCCGTCTCCATCTCCAGAATTCTCACTTTGCCCACTGTTTATGCGGGTTTCATGACAATCGGATGCCCTCGCTTCCCACATCCCCAACCCCGCCTTACGGCTTGAACTCCCCCGCCCCTTCCACATCCAGCGTCGCCTGCACCGGAAGTTTGTCGCTCGACCCGCCCGCCAGCACCCGCACTTGTTCCTTCTCTACCCGCCAAACGTGTCCCGCCACATCCCAATAGGCCAGATCCTGCGGTTTCAGTTCCAGCGTCACATCTCGTTCCGCCCCCGCTTCAATCCGTACCCGCTCAAATCCCTTCAGTTCCTCCAATGGCCGCTGCACCGCGGACCCCAGATGCTGCACATACAACTGCACCACCTCATCGCTCGCCCGTTTGCCCGTGTTCTTCACCTTCACGGTCACTTGCACGCTACCATCCGCAGCCACCTTCGGTGAACTCAGTTTCAGTCCCTCATACGCAAAATTCGTGTAGCTGAGCCCGTACCCAAACGCGTACAACGGCTTGTCCTTGCTGTAAAGATACGTCCGTCCATGCAGCAGGTTGTAGTCCATCAGCGGCAGCAGTTGAGCATCGCCCGTGGGCCATGTCTGCGTCAGCCGTCCCGCGGGCGAGTAGTCCCCGAACAGCACGTCTGCCAACCCATGCCCCTCTTCCTGGCTGTTGTGCGTAATGTGCACAATCGCCGGCACATTCTCCTGGCTCCACACAACCGCATACGGAAAGCTCGCCCGCAGCACTTCAATCGTCCTCGGATTCGCCGTGAAAACCTGCTTCACCAGCTCTTCCTGCTCCAACGCAATCGTCTTGCGATCAACACTCTCTTTCCCGTTTGACGGCGTCGGGCACTTGTTCCATCCCGCATTGCATTCCGGATGGTTGCCCACCACCACAATCGCCACGTCCGCTTTGTGCGCCACAGCCGCGGCCTGCACCGGGTCCGAGCCGTCATCCCACAGCACCTTCACACCCGGCCCAGCGCCCTCGCGAATCCCATCCAGCGCGCTCACAAAATACCCCGGCGTCCCGCTATACCAATCCAGCAGCACCTGGTCCGTCCACGGTCCGATCACCGCAATCGTCTTCAGCTTTTTCCGATCCAGTGGGAGCGCATTGTCCTTGTTCTTCAGCAATACAATCGACTCATCCGTCGCCAGCCGTGCCAGCTTCTTGTTCGATTCCCGCTGCCACGGCGGCATCGATTCATCCGCGGCGCCAATGTTCGTGCCCGCATCCTTCTTCCCAATCTCGCCGTAAGGATCAACTCCCGCCGGGTCCAGCGCACCAAGCCGCAGGTACACGCGCAGCATGTTTTTCTGCACCGCGTCGATATCGGCCTCCGTCACCAGGCCATCCTTCAGCGCCTTGGTCAGGTCTTCCGCATAACGATCCAGGAAGTAGTTAATGCCAGCCTTGATCGCCGCAGCCGATCCGTGCTCCTTGTCCGGAAACGCCTTCTGCGCCGTAATCAGCAAACCCAGCGCCCCGCCGTCCGTGCAGATGATTCCATCATTCCCCCACTCCTTGATCATCACGTTCTTCAGCACGGGGTTCACCATCATCGTCGTCCCGTTCCATGCGTTGTAAGACGCCATCACCGCCCGCGATCCGCCCTGCTCGAATCCCATCCGGAATGGCACCGAATAATACTCGCGAAACAGCCGTTCATCGAAATCTGAAGAAGAAGACGAACGCGTGTCTTCATTCTCGTTGGCAAGGAAGTGCTTCATCAGCGAAGCGCTCAGCCAATGCTTTGGATCCGGTCCCTGCAGCCCCTGCGCAAAGGCCACAGTCAGTGTGCCCACCAGGTACGGGTCCTCGCCCATCGACTCCTCAGTCCGGCCCCAGCGCGGATCGCGGCTTAAATCCGCATTAGGCGCGCGAATCACCAACCCGCCAAACGCCGTTGTCGGGTTTTGATAATTGAACCGCGCCTCGTATCCCTCCACCGCGGCAATCTTCTTAATCAGCTCCGCGTCCCACGTAGCGCCCAACCCCTTTTCTTGCGGAAACGTTGTTGTCGGCAACGGCTGCAGCCCCCTCGGCCCCCACGCGCCAGGCCCACCCAGCGCCAGCCCGTGCAAGCCCTCCACCTGCCCCGAAAGGGTCAATCCGAGCCGCGGCACCTTCGGACTGCCGCTCATCAGCGAGACTTTCTCATCCAGCGTCAACCTGCCGAGCAGATCGGCGATTCGCGCGTCATCACTGAGCTTCGTATTTCTGAACGGGTAATCCGCCTGCGCACACGCCGTCCGCGCCCACCCTGTAATTAACATCAGCACCGCAAACACACAAAGATCTCGCCGTAGACGCATCACCATCTCCTCCAGAATTGGAACAGCGAAGATTACCACAGCGAACCTTCGTTTAGCCTTAAGTAAATCGGTTCATGAAGCACATGCTCGGCACACAAGAAAAAGGGCGAAGCGCCTAAGCGCCTCGCCCTTTTCTAAAAGATTCTCACTTTATTAATACAGCCTGAAGTTCACCTCAACCGTAATCATCACCGGCACGGGTGTCTTGCCGTCCTTCATCGCCGGCTTGAACTTGTACTTGCGCACCGCTTCCAGCGCCTTCTCGTCCAGTCCCATACCCAGTGCGCGAACCACTCGCGGATTCTGCGGGTTTCCTTGAGCATCTACAATCAGCGAGATCAGGCATACTCCCTGGTATTTCGCCCTGCGCGCTTCGTCGGAAAACTCCGCCTCAACGCTGTTCAACGGTTGCGGCGGTGAAACCCCACCACCCACTCGATAAAGTCCGCCGCCGATGTTTCCGCCCTCACCCGGCCCAACACCGCCTCCACGACCGTTACCCAAACCCGAGCCCGAACCGTTCCCAAGAGAGCCCATCTTCACATTGGAAGAGTTCGGCATACCAAAATTCGGCAGCGCGGGATTATCAGGGATCGTGATGTCCTTTTGTACATCGATGGTCGGAACTGGCACGTCCAGCTTGGCCTGCATCTCGGGATGCTCAACTCGCGGAGGAATGCGCCCCTTGCTCACTTCCATATGATCCGGACTTCCGCCGCCGCCGCCCGCAGCCACATCTCTCTTCGGGGCAATGAACTTCGTCGGCACATCAACCTGGGTGACGATCTCCTTGGGCTTGATCACCGCGTTCACAACCGTTCTGCCCACGAAGAACAAAATCACCAGCAAAATCGCCCCGTTTACGACGGTCGAGATGCCAATCGCCCAGGGATCAGCCTTCACCGCCATCCGGTCCGGCACCGGGATCGGCGTTGAGGTCAACTCCAGAGGCGGCAGCTTGACGGGAAAAAACACGTCATGAATGCTCTCGTAGAGTCCGGCCCAGATAGGCTTTTCTTCGAAGGCCTTACCCATCAAACCATCGAATTCATGGCTGCCCGTGAGGGCCGCCGCAGCGTGTGTTTCCGAGTTGGACATAGGCGCTTCGTTTTCCATGGGTGCTGTTGCATTTCTGTTCTAGAACCGCCCAGATGGAATACTCACATCCTACCGGCCCATCCGTCCATTATGCTCGACAAAGCCCGTACTTGTCTTGTGCGCGCCTGAACTTCCCCAGCTCGAATTCGTAGCCTGCTTCAAACCCAAAGCCTTCAACCTGTACAAGGTTCCCATACCAATAGACGAGGGAAACGGGTAGTTGTTACCCAAAATTTCTACCCCGCCCATTTACACTAACCATGAGCAACTTTTTCACCATCCAGGGAGTCAAGATGTCCCCAGCGCCGGAATTGAAGGCGACCTTAACTTTGCCGCAAACCGCCTTTCCAATGAAGGCCAATCTGCCTCAGAATGAGCCGCTTCGGCTCGCCCGCTGGGCCGAACTGAACATTTATGCCGAACTGCGGAAAGCCGGTCGCGGCCGCCCTGCCTACATCCTTCATGACGGACCTCCCTATGCCAATGGACCCATGCATCTTGGTCACGCCCTGAATCACGGCCTCAAAGACTTCGTCGTCAAGTCGAAAACCATGGCGGGATTCAACTCCCCTTACGTTCCCGGCTTCGACTGCCACGGCCTGCCCATCGAAATCAAGGTCGACGAGCAACTCGGCCGTAAAAAGCTAGAGATGCCCGCCACCGCCATCCTGGATGCCTGCCGCGCCTATGCCCAGAAATATGTCGACCTGCAAACCTCGCAGTTGCTACGACTTGGCGTCTTTGGCCGCTGGGACAAGCCCTACAAGACCATGGATCGCGATTACGAGGCTCGCACCCTCGAGGCCTTTTACGGCTTCCTTGAGAAGGGCTTCGTCTACCGCGGCCTGAAACCCGTTTACTGGTGCATCCACGACCGCACAACGCTTGCCGAGGCGGAAGTCGAGTACGAGAACCACACCAGTCCCTCCGTCTACGTCCGCTACAAGCTCACCTCCGACCCCGAGGCCATCCACCCTGCTCTCGCCGGCCGTCAGGTCTACACAATCATCTGGACCACCACCCCCTGGACCCTCCCCGCGTCCATGGCCGTAGCCTTCCATCCCGACTTCGACTACGTCGCCTTGGCCGCGCCTGCTGAACCAAACACAGCGGGTGCCCCCAGTCCCTCGCCCTTGGGGACCGGGGATGCGCAGTCGATAAGTCCCGTCTACATCGTCGCCGCCGAACTTGCCGCCAGCGTCGCCTCCGCCTGCAATCTAGACGATGTCGAGGAACTAGCCCGCTTCAAAGGCTCCATCCTCGAGCGCACCACCTATCAGCACCCCTTCCTCGACCGCAGCATCCTCGGCGTCCTGGCCACCTACGTCACCGCCGATCAGGGCACCGGCGCGGTCCACACCGCCCCCTCCCACGGCGTCGACGACTTCTACACCGGCCAGCGCTACAACCTCGACCAGACCACCCGCGTCGATGCCGGCGGCCACATCCATGTCGACCCCACCGCCTGGCACCACACCGCTCCGCCCGCCTTCGAAGGCAAGAAAGTCTGGGCTGCCAACCCCATCATCATCGCCATGCTTGAGGAATCCGGCGCGCTCCTTGCCGGCTCCGAATTCCAACATTCCTATCCCCACTGCTGGCGCTGCCACCATCCCGTCATCTTCCGCGCCACCGAGCAGTGGTTCATCGGCCTTGAAACTCCTGTCGAGCGTGAAGACGGTACCAAAACCACCTTTCGCCAACTCGCCATCGAGGAAATCGACAAGGTCGTCTGGGATCCCGCCTGGGGCAAAGAGCGCATCACCAACATGATCGCCACTCGCCCCGATTGGTGCATCAGCCGCCAGAAGATCTGGGACGTGCCCATCGCCGTTTTTCTGTGCGATCAGTGCAACCTGCCCATCATCTCCGCTGAACTGAACCGCGCCCTCGTCGATTTCATCGAGCGCGAGGGAATTCAAGCCTGGCGCACCCCAGCGGCGGATGCGTTTCTCCCCGAAGGCGCGGTCTGCGCACACTGCGGCGGCGAGTCGTTTCACAAAGAAACAGACATCCTCGACGTATGGTTTGACTCCGGCACAAGCTGGTTTGCCGTGGCCGAGGCCGATCCGGATCTGAAGGACGCCTACACCCAATTCCAGAACGATGAGGGCGTGCCGGTCCTCTATCTGGAAGGCGGCGACCAGCACCGTGGCTGGTTCCACTCCTCGCTGCTCACTTCGGTTGCCCTGCGTGGCCGCGCGCCCTACTCGCGCGTAGTCACCGCCGGCTGGACCCTCGACGAACAGGGTCGCGCCATGTCCAAATCCCTCGGCAACGGTGTTGACCCCGTCGATATGGCCAACCGCCTTGGTGCAGAGATCGTCCGCCTGTGGGTCGCCTCGGTCGATTTCCGCGAAGACATGGCCGCCAGCGAAAACCTCATGCAGCGCTGCGCAGACATCTACCGCAAACTGCGCAACACCTTCAAAATTCTCCTCGGCAATCTCAACGGATTCGATCCGGTGCTCCATCGCGTCTTCGAGGCCGATCTCCTGCCGCTCGACCGCTACATGTTAGCCCGCACCCGCGAGCTCACTGAGAAGATCCTTGCCTGGTATGAGGCGTTCGAGTTCCATCGCGTCTATCATGCCGTCAACGAGTTCGCCATTGTCGATCTCAGCAACTTCTACATCGATGTGCTCAAAGACCGCATGTACACCTTCGCGCCCACCAGCCATGCGCGCCGCTCCGCCCAAACCGTCTTGTGGACGATCACGGAAACCCTCGCCCGCCTCGTCGCGCCGATCCTCAGCTTCACCGCCGACGAAGTCTGGGACCATCTCCCCAAGCTAGACGGCCGCGAAGCCAGCGTCCATCTAGCGCAGTTCCCCCAACCCGAAGAAGTCTTCTCCGAGGACCCGTCGGGCCTACTAACTGAATGGAGATACATCTTCGAAGTTCGGAATGCCGCAATGATGAAGCTCGAGGAGGCCCGCCAGGAAAAAGTCATTGGCAAAGGACTGGAAGCAGATCTAGAGATTTCTGCCGCACGCGACCTACATGAACTACTCAAGCGCCATGAAACAGGACTCAAGGAAATCCTCAATGTATCCGCGGCCCGGCTCGTCAATGACGTCGCGGCAACCGAAAACCTGGGAGTTCTCCTAGACGATCTGAAAATTAAATTGGGGATTCTAAAGCATTCATTGGGAAACTATTCCATCCGGGTCACGCCCGCAAGCGGCCACAAATGCGCCCGCTGCTGGAACTTCATGCCCGAAGTCTCCGACTACGGCATCTGGCAAAACGTCTGCACCCGTTGCCAGCACGCGTTAAAGGAAATGGGCATCGCCCCCCCCCACCCCGAGGAGCCCGCCCAATGATGGATCGTTTTATAAGTTGTCATCCTGAGCGGAGCGTAGCGGAGTCGAAGGACCTGCGTCTTCGTTTCAATTTGCCCGCGGAGATCGTCCAGTGAGCTTTAAGTTCCCCCGCCGTCTCCCCTGGCTCCTCCTCATCTCCGCCCTCATCATCCTCGCCGACCGCCTGACCAAGCGCTGGGTCGAAGCCCGCGTCCCTCTCGGCGGCGCAATCCCCCTCATCCCCCGCATCCTCCGCATCACCCATTGGACCAACGAAGGCGCAGCCTTCTCCCTTTTCGCCGAATCCGGTTCGCCTCACCTCGTCCACTGGTTCCTCATCGGCTTCGGCTCCGTCGCCGCCCTCGCCGTTCTCATCTTCCTCGTTCGTCTCGGCAACCAGTTCACCCTCGCCACCATCGCCCTCGCCCTCATCCTCGGCGGAGCTCTCGGCAACCTCCACGACCGCGTACTCTACGGCTCCGTCGTCGACTTCATTGAAGTCCACATCTTCTCCTACCACTGGCCCGACTTCAACGTAGCCGACAGCTCCATCGTCACCGGCGCCTGCCTTCTGCTCCTAGACTCCCTGTTCCCCAAGAAAACCTCCGAGCTCGACCGCCCCACCTCTACGAGGCCCTCATGAAGTCTGGAAATTTCGCCCCCTCCCTCCGCGCATCCCTTTCCTTCATAACTGGACTTCTCTGCCTTTGCTTCTTCCTCCTCAGCCCCGCCAACGCCCAACGCCTCCCAACCACCATCCGCCCCCAGCACTACACCCTCACCCTCACTCCCGACCTCCGGGCCGCCACCTTCACCGGCATCGAAACAATCGAAATCACCCTCGCCGAGCCCACCACCCAAATCACCCTCAACGCCCTCGAGCTCACCTTCCAATCCGTCTCCATCACCGCCAACGGCCAGCAGCAAACCGCCTCCGTCTCGCTCGACCCCAAAAAAGACCAGGCCACCTTCGCCTTCCCCACGCAAATCCCCACCGGCCCCGCAACCCTCTCCATCGCCTACACCGGCATCCTCAACAGCAAACTCCGCGGCTTCTATCTCTCCAAAACCGCGCACCGCAACTACGCCGTCACCCAGTTTGAATCGACAGACGCCCGCCGCGCCTTCCCTTCCTTCGACGAGCCTGCCTTCAAAGCCACATACGACATTTCGCTGACAATCGATGCAGGCGACACCGCCATCTCCAACGGCGCAATCGAGTCCGACACACCCGGCCCCGCCACCGGAAAACACACTCTCCGTTTCGCCACCACTCCCAAAATGTCTTCCTACCTCGTCGCCTTCCTGGTCGGCGACTTCCAATGCACCTCCGGCGAATCCGACGGTGTCGCCATCCGCGTCTGCTCCACTCCCGACAAAGTCACCCTCACCCCCTACGCCGTCGACGCCGCCAAATACATCCTTCACTACTACAACAACTACTTCGGCATTCCTTATCCGCTTAAGAAGCTCGACCTCATCGCCATCCCCGACTTCGAAGCCGGCGCCATGGAAAACTTCGGCGCCATCACCTACCGCGAAACTGCCCTCCTCATCGATCCCAAAACCGCTTCCATCGGCGCCCGCAAACGCGTAGCATCTGTCATCGCTCACGAAATGGCGCACCAGTGGTTTGGCGACCTCGTCACCATGCAGTGGTGGGACAACATCTGGCTCAACGAGGGCTTCGCCTCATGGATGTCGAACAAGCCCATCGCCGCCATGCATCCTGAATGGAGCATCGATCAGGACGTGGCCTCCGGCGAAGATGACACCCTCAATCTCGACGCCCGCCCCACCACCCGCACCATCCGCGCCAAGGCCGATACACCCGACGAAATTGAGCAGATGTTCGACGGCATCTCCTACGGCAAAGCCAGCGACGTCCTGCTCATGGTGGAGAACTATCTCGGCCCCGAGACCTTCCGCAAAGGTGTCCAGGCTTATCTCGCCGCCCACCTCTATAGCAACGCAACTGCCGAGGATTTCTGGAACGCGCAGACCGCCGTCAGCCACAAGCCGGTAGATAAGATCATGGCCAGCTTCATAGACCAACCCGGCGAGCCCATCCTCTCCTTCAGCGAACGCGACAACAGCAAGGTCGGCGTCCGCCAACAGCGCTTCTTCCTCAGCCCCGCCATCCAGCCCGACCCCTCGCAAAAATGGACCATTCCCGTTTGCATGAAGACGGAAGAAGGAAATCCATGCGACCTTCTCACCCCCGAGAAGTCCCACCTGACACTACCGATGAGTCCGCGCTTCTTCGCCAACGCCGGCGGCAAGGGATTTTACCGCACCGCCTACGCGCCCAAAGCCTACGCCGATTTGCTGGCCCACGCCGAGAGCGACCTCACACCTGCCGAGCGCATCAGCCTAATCGGCGACGCCTGGGCCCAGGTCAACGCCAACAAAATCCCCGTCGGCACCTTCCTTGACCTTGCCGCCGCCCTCAAAACCGATCGCAATCCCGTCGTAGTCGGCCAGGCCCTCAGGGGCGTAAATATGGTTGCCGAGCAGTTAGCCGCCACCCCCGACGAGCGCGCCGCTCTCGCCACTTGGATTCGCACCACCTTCGGTTCCGAATACGCCCGCATCAGCGCCGATCCGAACAATGTAAATGCGGCCAGCACCACTACAACCGGCCCTCTACGTGCCCAATTCCTCGCCATGCTCGGTTATTACGGTCAAGACCCCGCTATCGTCTCCGAAGCAAATCAAATCGCTGACAAGTATCTTGACGATCCCGCCTCCGTCGATGGAACCGTGGGTCGGACCGCCCTCTACATCGCCGCCCGCAACGGCAACGCCGCTCTCTTCAACAAGCTCCAGAAAGTCTTCGAAACCTCCGCCAATCCTGAATTCCAGCAGAACGCGCTGCGCATGTTACCCCTCTTCCACGATCCCGCCCTTGTCCAGCGCTCACTCGACTACGCCGCCTCCGGCAAGGTGCGTAACCAGGACGCAGTTGCCCTGTTCTCCACCCCGCTTCAGGTCAACCAGACCCGCGACCAGGCCTGGAAATACATCGAAACCCATTGGGACAAAGTCCAGGCCCAGTTCACGCCTGAGATGGGCGCGCGCCTGGTCGGCGCAACCGGGTCCTTCTGCACCGCCGAAGGCCGCGACGAAGTCAGCGCATTCTTTGCCAATCACCCTGTAGCCGCATCCAGCCGCTATCAAAAGCGCGCAACGGATTCCATCAACAGCTGCATAGAATTCCGCACCAACCAGGAACCCAACCTGAAAACCTGGCTAGCCGCCCAACCACTCAAATGACGCAGCTATCCTGAGCGGAACTGCTCGCGCTCGATCCCCACTCGACAGCCCGTCGAAAGAACTCTCGCCATCTACGAAGATTTTCGTTGACAATTACGAAACACTTCGTATAACGTCTCATACATCATGAAGAACGCCTCCATCTCCATCCCCCGCCCCACCGAATCCGAACTCGAGCTCCTCCGGATCGTCTGGGACAAAGAGCCCGCAACGGTTCGAGATATTTATGACGCCCTCAATCTTCAACGACCCTCCGGTTACACCACCGTCCTCAAAATGCTTCAGATCATGACCGCCAAGGGCCTTGTCATCCGCGACGAAGCCAGCCGCGCCCATCTCTATCGTTCCGCCATCAGCCAGGACGCCATGCAGAGCAAGATTCTCAAAGACCTCAGCGTCCGTCTCTTCTCCGGCTCCGCCGCGCAACTGGCACTGCACGCGCTCGCCATGGAACCCGCCAGCGCTGGCGAACTCGCCGAAATCCGAGCTCTCCTCGAAAGCAAAGTACCTCAAGCAGCAAGGCCCCAGGTTACAAGGAAGGACAAGCAATGACCCACACCATCCAGTCCGCCATCGCATGGACCCTCATCCACTTCTGCTGGCAAGCCGCCGCCATCGCCGCGCTCTATCGCCTCCTGAGCCTCGTCTATGCTCGCCGCACCAGCCACGCGCGCTATCTGCTCGCCCTCTCCGCGCTGCTGCTCATGCTGGCCGCGTCCGTCGCAACGTTCGCATGGGAGATGCGCTCACCTCCATCCATCCCCACCGCCACAACCGCGAATCCAGCCGTCTCCCGCACCCTCGCTGTATTTCAGATCGCACCCGCCGTTACGCCCCCCAACGGCTCTACGCAACTCTCAGATTCTGTCCCGACACTCGTAAGCCTGGTTCCCCGTCTAGTGCCGTTGATTGACGCCCTCTGGCTCATCGGCGTCGTCGCGCTCTCCATCCGCAGCCTCGGCGGCTGGTGGCTTATCCAGCGTCTCCGCGCCTCGGCCACCATCGAACCTCCAGCCGCTCTTCAAGCCGCTTTCCAGCGCATCTCATCCGCCCTCTGCCTGCGCCGCCCCGTTCTTCTCCGCCTCACCAACGCCATCGCCGGACCCATCACTGTAGGAGCTCTGCGTTCCCTCGTTCTGCTGCCGCTCTCGGCCGCAACATCTCTCGGCCCAGACGAGCTTGAAGTCGTGCTCGCCCACGAACTGGCCCACGTCCGCCGTGCCGACTTCTTCTGGAACCTCCTTCAAACCCTTGCTGAAACTCTCTTCTTCTTTCATCCTGCTGTCTGGTGGATCGGCGCCCGCATCCGTCATGAGCGCGAGCTCTGCTGCGACGACCTCGCGCTCAAGGTTTGCCCCAATCCCATGGTCTACGCGCACGCCCTCTTTCATCTTGAAGAGCAGCGCTCGCAAAATCTGCAACTAGCCATGGCGCTCGACGGACACCAGTCGCCGCAAACGCTCCGCATGCGCATCGCCCGCATTCTCGGCGAGCCTGTGTCCTGGTCCGCTCAACGTCCGCTGCGACCCTTCTCGCTGGCCGCAGCCTGCGCGGCTCTCATCGTTCTGCTGCTTCCTGTGCCGCAGGTTCTTGCCGGACTTGCTCCGTCACATTCAGTCGTCGCCTCTGCGCCCATTGACAGCTCAACGCCGCATCCCGCAGCCTGGGCCTTGAGCCCGGAGCCTGCATCGCCCGCGCCTCATATCAACACGCCTCGCCCTCAATCGGTGCTCGTGGCTGCCGTCGCTCGTCCCGCTCCTCAAGACAAGCCCTCGGAACCGACTCAGCCCAAGTCGAACTACATCGACCGCATGAAAGCCGCAGGCTACGACGTCGACCTGGACAAGTACATTGCCATGAAGATTCAAGACGTGACCCCGGAATATGCCGCTGCCATGTCCCAGCTAGGCTTTGGCAAGCTATCAGCCGACCAACTCATTGCCTGCAAAGTTCAAGGCGTCACACCTGAATTCATTGCCGGCCTGCAGAAGAGAGGCCTCGAAGCCAAATCTCTCCAGGACGTCATCTCCTTCCGCATCTTTGATGTCTCTCCGGAGTTTGTCGCCGGCATGAAAGCCGCGGGCTTTGACAACTTATCCGCTCAGCAATTAATTGCGATGCGCGTCCAGGGCATCACGCCGGAATACGCCACCTCGATTCATAAACAATTTCCCAGTGTCACAACCGACGATTTGGTAAAGACCAAAATCTTCAACATCGACGCGGACTTTATCGCCGAAGCCAAATCGCACGGCTTCACCGGCCTCTCGCTTGAGAAGCTCGTCCAGCTCCGCATCTCCGGCGTCCTCGACGACGAGAGTGTCAAGAAATAACCCGGCAACGCGCCCACACCTGCGAAACCTGCCCACGAAAGATGAAACTGTACCCCATTCATCGAGCGCATTTTTTGCTCGATGAATGGGAGTTGCCAAGGCCCAACTATCTGTTGCGCGGCCACGGGAAAGCCACGCCTTCTTCAAGCCCAAATGAGGAGAACTCCACTATGAAGCGCACAATGTTCATGCTCGCCGCCGCTCTTGCTTCCGCAGTCATCACCCTACACGCCGCCGCTGCGCTAGAGCCCATTCACGCAAAGTGCACCATCTCAGCCAGCGAACGGCCGGGAAAGCTGCGACTGCAAATTGAAAGCTATGGCTGCCCCGCCAACAGCCACTGCGGCACCAGCAACACCGACGAATCCGCTTCCCGCTTCACCGGCTTCTCCATCGCCGACCTCGCTCGTGAAGGCGCGCACATCGCCGCAACTCTCACAGCGGAGGCAGGCGTCTTCACCTGCACCGGTGACGTACACAATGGCGAGCTGACAGGCGACTCCACCTTCACGCCCGATGCAGCCTTCATAACGCGCATGCGGCAGATGGGATTCGACGTCGACGACTCCGACAAACTGCAGGTCTACGCGTTTCTCAACGTAGAAACCGCCTGGGTCCGCTCCCTCCAGCAGATCGGTGTCCCGGGCATGACCGAAGACAAGCTGATTGCTCTGCGCATCTTCAATGTTGACCCCGACTATGTTCACAGCATCACTGCGCTCGGTTACCCCATGCCCGACGCGGATAAGCTGATTGGGCTCGCCTGCCAGGGCGTCAACGCGCAGGAGGTCAAAGAGATTCGCGCCCTCGGCTACCAGCCCACACTCGACGAACTCATCCAGATCCGCATCTTCAAAGTCACTCCAGAATTCATCCACCGCATGGAAGACCGCGGCCTCAAGAATCTAACCATCAGCAAGCTGGTGCAAATTCGCATCTTCAAGCTCGCCGACTAGGTTCAGTTAGAATGGCTCCAGCCTGAACGGAGCCCCCGTGCGATCCATCATTCGTCTTGCCAGCATCTGTCTTTGCGCCTCTCTGTGTCTCGCAGCGCAGCTCCATCCTCAGGCCCCCGCAACAAAACTCCTGAGGAAGGACCCCGTCATGACCCGCCACGCAGAAGGAACATTCGACGTTAAGAACACACCGCTCCCACCCGACGACGCAACCACCGGCACAACCATTACCCGCTTCGGCCTTGACAAGCAATTCCACGGCGACCTTGAAGGCCCCAGCAAAGGCGAAATGCTCGCCTCCGGCAATCCCGCCTCCGGTGCCGCAGGCTATGTCGCTATCGAGCACATCACCGGAACCCTCCAGGGACACACCGGCTCCTTCGCCCTCCAGCATCTGGGCACGATGGAACAGGGCAAATTCCATCTCACCGTCACTGTCGTCCCCGGCTCGGGCACGGGCGATCTAACCGGCATCGCCGGATCCATGGAAATAATCATCGCCGCCGGCAAGCACTCCTACACCTTCGACTACACCCTCCCCGAATCCAAGCAGTAAAAGAAGAGGAAGCTGTGCCCCATTCATCACAGCATCATCGTGATGAGTGGGATCGCAACCAATCTCGCGCGTGCCCCCTGCGAGCGTCCGCCCCACCCCGATTAGTTACCATAAACTCATGCCCCAATTCCCCCCCGGCCAAACCCTCCTCATCGACGCCGACGATACCCTCTGGGAAAACAACATCTACTTCGAGCGCGACTACTGCACGGCACCTTCGTAACTTGATGATCCTAAAGGGAAAGCGTATGTAAATACCTTAAAATAATAGACCTACAGCCAACGTCAATCGTATGGTAACGTATGCCTGTCCCCGCAATCGTATGCCCAAAAAGGTCGGCAATTAGGATACTACGGGGAAAATAGGACAACAAAATGGATACTATGAAGCTATCCCCCAGGGGTACCCGGAGCATGGTGCAGGTTGACGGCTTAGGCTGTCAACCGCTTCTTTTGAAGAGGGAATCGAACACCACGAGGGGGTAGCTTCGCACTCGCCAGCGGGGGCTTGCCACGCACCGATTCGCGGGAGCGGACGTACGCGGCCAAATGGTGCGGATCGATCCGCAGCCGCGAACCGGCCCAGAACGCCGCGATCTGGCCGCTGCGGATGTGGTTGTAAAGGGTGCACCGATCCATGTGTAAAAGCGTGTAAGCGTCCCTTACCGTGATGGCGTCGGTCATGCGGTCGAGCTGCTCGGGAATAGACATGAGGGTCGGTATCCTCGTTTTAACACCGACCGGTGGCGCCGCGACGCACACAGACCTAACTGGCTTCCTCTGGTCCGGGGCCATGGTCGACACGAACGGCACCCCCATCCGCTCCTCGAAACAGACAATGTTCCGTGCCAGCAGCTCTGCCGCCCGAGCTGCACGAGCCTGCTCGCGCCGGATGCCATCCTCCCAAGCCATTGCCGACCGCCCTGTGATGTCGCGGTCTGGGTAACCTAACATCTCCGTCGCAGTTGCCATCGCAAAAACCCCTATTAACAAACTGACCAAAAAATAGGGACCCCCGCTGGTCCCAATTGCTCAGAGATCCCCGGGGGATTCACTACCACGGGGCAGACCGGCAGCAGGGCGCCACCCGTCTAGTAAACCTAGTTCGCCCGCGTGGCCCAAGCCCCGTGGTAGACGGCAACGGCACCCTGCCGGCTCGCGCAGGGCGCATGGCCGGTGTATTTGCCGAAGTCACCATAGGGCCGCTGGGCTTGCCTTACCACGGTCCCCACGTGCAGCAGGACGCCCCGGCGCCCACTAACATCAGCTCGTCTGTCCCCTCGTCCGCTAGGCGCTGGACCCGGTGGTTAAGAGGCGCCGCGGCACATAGAACAGTTAGGACAGAATTTCGCGCCCCGCCTGCCATTTCTTGATCGTGACAGGTTCAAACACGGGGGCGCCCCTGAAGATTTGGTGCGGGATTTCATTCCGCATTACGAGGTTCAAGATTTCCTCGCGGGATCGCCCCGTTGCTTGCATGACCCAACGCAAGCCAACCATCAAAGGCAGATCGCGGGCATGTGGCCGGGGATAAACAGCCCGGTCGCGAGGGAGGGGGCGGTGGTAGGGTCTAATTCTCAACACAACGTGGTGCTCTGACATTCATTGCTCCTCCAATTTTGACGCTAGTTGAGCACGGTAATCCGATCTGAGCGAGATTGATCAGACACGCCTCCCACCCACGTTTTAAACTCGCGCACAGCGAGTGACTTTTCCTTGCGTTGGGCGACTGACCACTCCTCGCCCCCCCCCAGCGAGTGACCTTCCCTTGCGCTAGGCGACTGACAACCCCTCGCCCACCCCAACGATTGAGCATTGGTCGTTTTCGACGACTGAGCACTCCTCGCGCTCGGCGAATGTTCCTCGCCTTTTGCGCATGAGCACTCTTTCGCCACTGCAGATCGTTGCGTGTCTTGTGTGCATTCTGAGGGAGTTTCCGCATGAAGCAAAGAGAGAGTGGAGTTGTTGTCGAGTCGGGTTCGGGCAGGGGTCGAGATTCCCAGTCCACTGAGCTGGCGCCGCGCAGTGTGCTTGAACAAATCTCGGAGCGACTACCTCCTCAGACCCATCCACAAATCATCGCCAGAATGGACACAATGTCCATTCTGTGTGAGGACAAGGCGGCCCTCGTCAGCATACTGATGGAGCACGGAGCTGCGCCGGACCAGCCGGAGTTGAATGAGAACGACCCTGGCGCCGTTCCTGCCAGGAAGAATAGGCACAAAGAGATATTCACCGAGATAGTCGATGGTTTGTTGGAGGCGACTGCCGTAGAGATGGTCGGCGAGCGCCGGAAGGGCTGGGAACTGTCACGCGCACGACAATGCTTCCGCGAGGGCCACGAACGAGGATGGATGCTCTTCGCAGAGCGGTACGGCAAAGTACGGGGCGTGGTCTACAAGACGGTGAACCGCTGGCGGCTAAATTACGAGCAAGAGGTCGCGGTCCCAAATCCACCCCTGCCGGTCATCGCAGAAGTCACTGCGCAAGGCTACGATCTCACCAGCAAAAAGTACAAGCCGCTGTTGACCAAGCTGCGCCGGATACCGCGAGAACTAGCGGAGATGAAGCCAAAGGAGACCGTGGAGCTGGCGATACGCGCCGTGCGCGAGGACGTGGCAAAGGTCGCCAGGCGGAAGGGATTGTCAGCAAAGGATAGACGACTCCTGAATCTGTGCAGAATGGTCCGCCCTCTCTTGGACGGTGTTAAGGAAAAAGAGGATCTCGATGCAGTGTGGGATGCCTTGGGGATGGAACTACATGCCTTGGGCTTCACGGATGTTTTGACGATCACCATAATACCCCGGCCACAAGCGGCCGTGCTGAGAAGCGAGGAGGTGGAAGCAGAGCCGCTGGAGGTGAGTGCGGAGCTTGATGATGTTGAATCGCCGGCGCCCACCGAGCCCATCCAGAACATAGAGGAGAGTAGGTACTCTGTCCTGCAAATTGCCGAGCCGGAAGTGTGTCAACCTGGGCCGATCGCGCTGCACGGAGCGAAATCCTCCTTCGACGCCGAGGATCTCTCCGAACCGCCGGAGCCCGACACCACCTTTCCCGCCGAGCCAAAACTGTTCGCCGACGGCCTGCCCAAATACGCCGTCGATGAAGTTAGCGTTATTGAATCCGGGAAGTGGAATGCGGACTACACCGCCTTGACACTGGGGACCGCAACTGCGTACAGACGCAAAGTTATCCAGAAGGACTGGCTCGCGCATTTGCAAACTGGCAAAGCGACTGAGGCACAGATTGAACAGTGTATGGCGATGTTCGCGGGCGGAAATCCTGAGTCCGGCGAACACTCGACCGCTTACCGCGACCTGGGGTCAATGTATCCGCAATTCAGTCTGGCCGACGAGTGTTACAGGGAGACCGATGAGGATCAGGCGGCAGAGGCATCAGAGTAATGGCTCTCCCAGCTTGGAGCGTCCACCACGAAGCCATGAAGGACTGGGAGCAGAAATCGGATGGGAATCCCGTCGTTACGCTTCTACAGCGCGAAATTCAACGGGGTGCGACCGAACCCCAATTTTGCACAAGCACGACGCAAGTCAAGGGACGATAGGTGCCCCCTCACCTAATTAACCAAGCAACCGATTGGAGACACAAATGACAGCAAGACGCAACAACTGGATCGACGTGGATATGGGCGGCCTGCGCAAGCTGCTCGCCCGCCGCGGCAAGGAGTTCGCAATTTACGAACTCGTGCAGAATGCCTGGGACGAGCCGAACGTGACCCAGGTCGAGGTAACGCTCTCGCGCCCCCTTCAAGGCCAATCCGTACTCACGGTCATGGATGACGCGCCAGAAGGGTTCCGTGATCTCTCGCATGCCCATACCATGTACGCGGAGAGCTACAAAAAATCGAATCCCGAACAGCGCGGGTTCCTGAACCTGGGCGAGAAGCTTGTCTTGGCCCTGTGCGACTCGGCCTCTATCGAGTCGACCACGGGCACGGTTGCCTTCAGCAGCGGGGGCCGCACCCGGTCCAGCAAGCGGCGTGCGGCCGGCACGCAGTTTACCGGGGTCATGCGCCTGACCCTGGCCGAATACGACCAGATGCTGGTGAAGTCCCGGTACCTGATTCCCGATACACCTACCACGATCAACGGGGAAAGTCTCCCTACCCGGCGTTTGCTCGCCCGCTTCGAGACCATCCTGCCGACCGTCATCGCCGACGAGGAGGGCAGCATGCATCCCACCAAGCGCATGACGACGGTGCGCGTGTACGAGCCCCTGCCCGGCGAGACTCCGATGCTCTACGAAATGGGCATCCCTGTTGTCGAAACTAGCGATACGTGGCATATCGACATCCGCCAGAAGGTACCGTTGGATATGGAGCGCAGCAATGTCACTCCCTCGTTCCTGGCGGCGGTTCGGGTGGCGGTGTTGAACACCATGCGTTCCGATCTCGATGCCGAACTGGCTTCCCTGCCCTGGGTCCGCGCCGCCGCATCCGATAGCAAGTGCGAGAACGACACCATCACGTCCATCCTCGATCTGCGCTTTGGCGCCGATCGTGTCAGCTTCGACTTGAGCGACATAGGCTCCAACCGCGAGGCGGCTTCGAAGAACTTCACCGTGGTAACCGGGGGCAGCCTCACCAAGGGCGAGTGGGACAACGCCAGGCGTGCAAAGGCAATCACGCCCGCTGGACAACGGTTCCCCACCGACCCTTCTGGCAGCAAGGTTCCAGACAAGGTCTACACACGTGATGAGTGGACGCCGGCCATGGAAGCCTATGGAGAGTTCGTCGAGCGCGTCTCGCCGGCGCTGGTGGGCAGCGTCGTGACCCTCGAATACATTGAGGACCCCAAGATGGTGCACGGCGAATTCCATGACACGTACTTCGTCGTGAATCTCGCTCACCACGATGTACGGGACTGGCAATCCAACATCGAGTTGATGCTGCACGAGCTGGCGCACACGGTAGTGAAATCCAACGACCACCTGAGCCACCGGTTCTATGAGACGGTAGGGACGTTGGGAGCGAAGCTGGCGATCCTGGTGGCCGAGGACGAGCGTTTGGCTTCCAGTCTCGAGTAGCCGGGCGCGATTAAACGGCGAGAAGAACGGCGCAGGCATGGAGACATGACCAACCGGGATTGAGGTATGTCCTGGGAGACATACCCCCGTTCCTGCCACCTCTCCTATCATCCAGGCCGCGAACCCAAGAATGGGCCAGCCACGAATTACAACGGGTAGCGAGGCAAGCAGCGAACGACATCTAGCCGACCACGAACTCATAGGGGATGGCATCGAAGTATCGATCACGGAGCTGCTTCCATTCCTCAAACAGATCGTGAGGAAACATGTACGGCGGTTCTTTGCCAGGATTGGCAGCTTCGAATTCGGCAACCTTCTGGTCACTGTAAACCTGGAAGATCATTGTGTTTCTCCTTTACGGTTGAGGGGACCTGAGTCCCGGTGGTTGAGCGACTCGTCGTCGATGACGTCGGCCAGCGTCTAGTCCAACTCGTCCGCAGTGAATTCTTTCATGATCCTTGGCCCCCGTTCCACGGTCTCAGTCTCTTCGGCGTCGGCGACCCCTTCGCCCTCATTGGCTGCACGAGCCTCCCATTTCGCCCACTCCCCATTCTCGTCACTTTCGGCATCAGCGTTGTCCGGCATGCGGATCTTGATATCCCTGAATGGGATCATCTCGGTAGCGTTGAGAGGGTCGGGGACGCAGCCTGGGCGGCGTACCCGGATACACGGTACTTCGATCGACATCTCTTTGAATACGCCCTTCGCCCCTTTCCTGTTGTTGTGTACCTTCTTGTTCATTTCGTAGGTTCCACGGATGAGTTCATCTCTCTCTGAATTGAACCTTCCTTTCAGGCTCATGAAGGCGATATCGCGCAAGTACACGCTCTCAAAGTCGCTGAAGCCGGCCTCCGGATCCCCAACATCCGAACGGGCTTGGACGATTTGAAACTTATCGGTCATCCACTCCCAGTCAACTTGCGACAATTCGCTACCATCAACATAACGCGTAAAGTCGAGTGGAGTTGGCTTCGGCTTTTTCGCATCCCTTGGCGTCCTCTTGTTCCTATCGCGCAGGAAATCTGCGTACTTGGCCAGACACTGCAAGGCCGGCGCGTTGATCTTCCGCAGGTGCACCTTGTTCGTGATGCCAGAACGAACCACCTCCAGAAAGCCATCCCGTTCTGCTTTCTGCAGCGTCAGGAGTGCGGCGGCTGTTGTGACCCCAACGTCGAAACCGATCCTTTTCGCTCCGGCCGTGCAGTAGCTCCTGTGGATGTCGGACGGGAGCGGTTCCTCTCCTTTGCTGATTGCCTTCGCGATCGCGATGTGCGCGTTGCCGTACTCTTTGTCGGCAACTGCAAACAGAACCATGCAGTCGCTTGTGGTGTACCCGAACCGATGGAGGGCCGGCTGGGCCTTCATGAGAATTGATGTGGATATGAGCGCCATGGTCAGGGCCTCCTGGAGACGTAGATGTGGTCGGCGCCGAGGCGGGTGGTCACGGAAATGGCCGCCTGCCTGGATGCCTGCTGGACGGCAAGTTGCTTTTGATGGCGTGTTCCACCAGTGATCTCGGCCAAGGGTACGCGTACCCATTCACCGGGAATCACCAGCGCGTCGATCAACTCCCCGTATTTCGGGCGGATGATCCTGGGCGACGGTGCAGAGACTACTTCGATTCGCATCTTGTTTCCTCCTTGTGAATTGCAGGCGCTCCCACGAGGTCTTTCTGGGGAGGTTCATTGCTTCTACAAGGGGGTTTGGTAGTTCGTTTCCTCTCCGTTGTCATTCTTGGGTAAGGTTCGGGAGCTGTCTGGTCTTAGATGTCGCTGTCTGCAATGCCAAGGTCACTCGTTGGGGATTACGCAAGACGCGTCGGCTCCGGTTGGGAGGTGTTCAATCTACCGGATGTAATCTGGGATTACTGCGCAAGTGTTCGAACCGCTCCCCGTATTCCTGGATAGCACTGCGCCATATCGGAATTCATTGGGTGATTCGAGATTGACCCCGTGGGATTCCGAACTGCGCGTCGAGCTTTGAGAAGACCTTGGGTAGTTTGGAAACACTTCGTGAGATGTGGGATTGTGACTCGTATTTGTGGATGGGTTGAACCGGGTTTCTCAACCAGGGTGCCTGAAGCAGGGTGATTAAGCAGGGTGAATAAGCAGGCTCTCCCAACTTGGGTGCTCCAGTCTGGGCGCTTCAATTTGGGCGCCTGGGAGCGAAGACGCTGCTCCTCCATCTCCGATGGACACATCCCTTCTGCTTACGCAGAACGAAGCCCGTCTGCTATCGCAGAGAACAACCCTTCTGCTCACGCAGAGGTAGACCCCTGCTGGCCCCATCGCTGTCACTCTGTCCCAGGCAGAACCCCTCCTACCGTCGCCTGCAGCTCCTGGGTGACAATGCCCTCCCCACTCGCCTGTACCATGCCGCGCCGCGCATTGCTGCGCCCTGTCCTGCAATTGCGGGGCGAGTTGAATCGCCGAATTCGTTGAAGGGGCATCATGAAATGACCAGTGAGCCCTTCTCTCCGGGAGTAGTGCATTCCACGCGGGGGGCGGGGAAGGACTCGACTCAGCGGGATCAAATCCCCGCCATTCCATGAGATATGCTTGGGAGAACTCGTCCCTTCTCTGAGAATCCAGATGATCAAGATCGACGCATCCAACGTCATTCCGAAACGTCTCGGCACCTACCTGCTCGGCCTGATCCCCGGCGTGGTCTTCGAACTGACAGTGGCGTTCGGCGATCCACTGAAGGCCCACGAACTGATTGAACGAGTGAAGCAGGTCTACCCCTTTCAGGCGTATGCCCTCCTGCTCATCTTTGCATCCTCGTGTCTCATCCTTGGCCAGACGTTCTTTCTCCTGGCTTGGTTCGTCGACTGGCTAATCGACTTCTTCTACCGTTCTCTGCGTTATCTCCTGCTCGACCTTACGCTCGGTTCGAACTGGCTATACAAACTGGTTGGAAGGATGCAGGGGGTGCCACCGAAGCCGAACTTCCGCCGGCTATGGCGAATCATCATGTGGGCACGACAAAAGAAATTCCCGTTCGAAATTCGTCCAGTCTTGAAGTGTCAGCGCATGGCTGCGACTCAAATCCTTAAGCGCAAATATGGAGTGACACCGAGCACGGGCGCGTTTCATTGGGTCGATCAGGAATGGGAAACCTGGCTGGCGGTGCTGGGAAAGCCTCCAGCGGGGTTTCGGGCGGCGTTTCTGACGATGCGGACCTTTCTCGGCTGTAGCCTCGCGGAGATCGCCGCACTCTACAGCGTGCCTGCATTGCGGAACCAGTATTTCCTCGCAATGGCCGGGGTTCTTCTGGCGGCTGGATGCTTTCAATCTCTGTCCATAGCCAGGCGGCGGTGGGAACCGATGATTGGAAGCCTTGCACGCCTGGTCGTTCTTATGGAAGAACTCAGGGAGACAAATGCTGCAACTCCCACGGAGAAAAAGAGCGCCACCGGTGGGCTGGCCCTTTCGATCAGCGGCGACAGCGATGACAGCGGCAAGGAGAGCGACTAGGATCGCTCATCGTCCGTACCAACAGCGTGATGGACTGCGGTACATAGAGCTGCCTGCGGGCCATTGACAGCACCTACACCCCTCCCAGTTCGGTGGTGACCCTCCGGAGCGCTTGATGTGAGTGCCCGGCCGGCCTCTTGCCCACCTATTCGACCACCGACACCCACGAATCCCGCCTCCACCTCTGACCGTTCCGGCCGGCGCAGGGAGAATCTTCAGATCGCTGAACATCAATGGATATGCATCTCCGAGGGCACTTTCCTTCCAACAGAACGCTCTACGCTGCCTCAGGGCGCATTGGCGCCTGCGAGATGCTGCTTACCAGACGCGCTGCGGTGACGTGTTAATTAACCCCACCGAACCCATCCTGGTCTCCTTCATGGGTTTCGCCGGGCCACCGGTCAACGTGAACAGCGTGCTCCGCGCCATCCTGCTGGAGACCGGTATGGCCGTGGTCCTGGCACCCGCTTCGCTGTCGCCGTCATTCTGCCCGCGAAGCGTATTCCGGACTCCGCAGCTTCTGATGACCCGCTTTCAGAATTGAGCGGCATTATATCCGGCAATTATGACCGTCACGATGTACATCAAGCCTTTTATTATGTACACTTAGATGCGGCACACGAACCGGCAATGAACACCCGATTGACTGACGTAGGCTGGATGGAACCGACGATGCCCCCTGAAGAAGGACAGCGGCGGCTTGAGGACCTTGCTTTCGACCTGGTCGCTCGCGCCAGTTCTCTGGCCGGCCAGACCAGCCCCATCGTCACCGCCTCCATCGGAACGCTCGTCCGCTCCATGAACTGCTATTACTCGAATCTAATCGAGGGTCACGACACGCATCCGCGGGATATCGACCGGGCGCTCCGCCAGGACTACTCCGCTGTGCCTGCCCGGCGTACCCTGCAGCTTGAGGCGGTCGCGCATATCGCGGTCCAGCAGGCGATTGACGATGGCCATGACCCAGAGGCTTTCCCCGCGTCCCTTCCATACATCCTCTGGCTGCACCGGGAGTTCTACCGCCTCGTGCCCGACGAGTTGCTCTGGGTGGAGGATCCCGCATCGAAGATCCGCGTCCGTATCCGCCCTGGCGAACTGCGCGACGGCGAGGTGGTGGTCGGCCCGCATCTGCCCCCAGAATCCGCAGCTCTGCCGCGGTTTATGGAGCGCTTCGGTGAAGCGTACTCCCCAGCGCACCTCTCCAAGGTGCGCCAGGTGATCGCCGTGGCCGCTTCCCACCATCGCTTTGTGTGGATTCATCCCTTCTTCGACGGCAACGGCCGCGTGGTACGGCTAATGTCTCACGCCATGCTGAAGCGACTGGGCGTGGGCTCCAGCCTCTGGTCGGTGGCGCGGGGACTGGCCCGCAATGTGGATCGCTACAAGGGCCTGCTGATGGCCGCCGACGCGCCACGCCGGAACGATCTGGACGGCCGCGGGAACCTCTCCCTCGAAGCCCTGGTCGCGTTCTGCGAGTTCTTTCTCGACGTCTGCATAGACCAGGTCAAGTACATGCGCTCGATCCTCGCGCCCGCCGAGCTGCTGCGCAGGATGGAGATATACACGGAAGAGGAAGTTCGCGCCGGACGCATGCCCAGGGGCAGCTACCCGTTACTGCGTGAAGCGCTTCTGGCGGGGGAATTCGAACGCGGTCAGGCGCCTGTCATCACCGGCTACAGAGAACGCATGGCCCGCTCGGTACTGGCCGAGCTTCTCAAAATGGGGCTACTTGTCTCTGATGGCCATCGTGCGACTGTGCGACTCGGCTTCCCCATCGGCGTTGTGGAACGCTGGTTCCCGGCGCTCTATCCGGCATCCTTAAGTTGAGAGGCTGTCTTTGATCCAGCAATCACATCGTAGATGCCGATGATACAAGCGCAACAGCGATTCTGGACCCTGGAGCGTTTCGGGACTGGTCCGGCGATTCCCAGTTCCCTTCCAATTCAGGTGGTTGATCCGCACCAAGGCGACGACGAGCTTCAGCGTCGGCAATCAACTGGTTATCGACACCGACCGTTGCGAGTTGATGGGCGCGGTTATTGAGCCCTGGCCTTGCCGGATGGCCCACTTGGCTGTCCGCGCCCGCGACTTGTGGATTTGGCGGCTTGACGATATAGAGCGACCAAGCTGGCTACCAGACGGCGACTTTGGGAGTACCAAGGCGGTCATTGAATCGTGGGGATACCGACCCCAATTGCCGCGAGATCAGTGCGGTGGACAAAGACGTTTTTGCCGAAACGCGTCGCGGGTAATCTCCCTTGGTCAATCATCGCCTGGATCTCCTCCTTGGTGCGACCGGCGTGGTATGCTGCCTGGGTTAGGTTGAGCAGCCATCGACTCCGAACACGCGAGATCACGAAGAGCACTTGCTCCCCACTTCGTTGACTTATGTAGACTACCTCGCGCCTCATTATCTCCGCCTGTCCCCAGGACCGCGTGCCCGATCGCGAAGTGCGCAACCCGAATACTGAATCCATGATGCGAAAAGACTTCGGGCAATCACACGTTCGATGGTTTTCGATTCCCCAGTACTTGCAACCTCGATCGTGCTGGGTGAAGATTTCGATACTATTTGGATCGGGGAGAAGGATCTTGTCATCCAGAGCGGAGAAGGCTGCTGTGGGTGCACATTTAGGACTTGTTACATTGATAGGCTGATGAACCACGATGGGGTATTCAAAATCGCGCTCTCGTCCCCCCTGCTTGGGCAGGAAGTGAAGCCGATACATCTCGTCCGCCGTAGATTGCGGAATCCGAATCGTGCGGTATGCTCGCTTGTGCATTGTCTCTGGGTGATCAATAACCAGCACCCCACCATGCTTATTGCACCAAGAGCGGATGGTACTGGCGTCAAAGTGCCATCTCTTCGCAAGCTCCCTGCAAGTGTAGTGGGTTTCGAGGCTCTTTGTACGCTCGCCAGCCATTTGAAATCAAGTCTACCCCCGGCTGATGGTGAAAACGTGGAGCGCTGTTTTTTAGGTGAAGAGATCCGGACCCGCTGGCCAACGCCGCGCCCGGCATCATCGCGCACATGAATGCTGATCATGTCGATTCGATGCTCCTGCTGGCCAGGTCACATGCAGGGATCAAGGCGACTGAGGCGACGATGACCTCGGTAGATCGCCTTGGCTTCACGCTGAGATTGCAGACGATCGATGGGGTCAAGGGCGTTCGCATCAACTTCCCCCAGGCGGCAGGCACCGCGCAGGAAACGCGTGCGCAGCTCGTCGAGATGGTGCGGCAGGCTAAGGCGCGGGGCTGACTTTCCCTGAGGTCCACCCCCTCTGACCGGAATCCTGAGCAGACCGAACGGCCGATCCAGACTTGAGCGATAATCAGCGCATGGTATTGAAGTGATTCGAACCTATATCTTGATCGCGATGGCAGTCGTTCTTGGCGGGCTAGTTCTGTGGGTCTGGTTGTACCAACGTCGTCGCGCCTGGTCCACGAATGCGCAGGACGAAACAATGCGACGCCACGTCAACAGAAATTACGATTGAACGCGAGATCGAACGACGACCTGTCCCCCACGGTGAGGCCGTTAGGCCGATCCAGCCCGCGAAGATTTGCGTTCCTTCGAAAAAGCGTATACTCCGCTCAGTTGGTAAGCTTCCTCGCCTCTAGCTGATGACGGCTTGCTCCTGACGAGCGCCTCTCATGAAAGACCAAAGCACGGATCGGAGACAACTATGCTCTCTGGCAACAAATCCGACTTGAAAAAACACCTGTCAACAAAGCACCCAACGTTCACGCACAAAGTGATGGCGCGTAGCGCGAAAGACCAAATCGCCGAAACGACGCGGCAAGAAAGATCACTTCCGGAGAGGGATTTGCCGCCGAAGTAGTCTGAGGGAGGCGTATTCCTTCGTTCCCCGTCTTACCTGTCTTCAATACAAACCAGTCCCCCGGCATGCAGGAACATGTTGGGGGACGTCGTTTTAGGGAGCAGGATCATCTCCAACGACGGCTAGGGTGGTGTTCGGCCCCTAGTACCGCGGATTCGCCGCCGCTAGTGAACCGCATCAGATCACGCGGCAGGCGCGTGTATCTTGATGATCTTGAGCAGGCGGGAACGGTGGCAGCGAATTTTATCGACACAGAAGCCGACGTTGATGACTGGTGTTCGGGCGGCGAGACAAATAATGCAAGGCTAGAAAAAAGTCTTCTCGTTCAAAGCAGTCGCTAGGGCTGCAGCGAATGAGTCGCTGTCAATCTTCAGACCATCGGAATACTCGGAGAGATCAAAATAACGATGCCCACGCACGCCGCCAGGTGAAGCCTTCGAAAAATGAGTCGCAACGAACCGATCAACGACATAGTAGCGACAGGACTCATCCTTCAGATCGTAGTAGGATGTTGAGTCAATCATCTTCTTAATCCGATTACGCTGATCTTCGGTCAAGGTGCCGAATTCCCGCGCCTCTTCGACGAGTTTCCCGTCCTTTATCTGACAGACAGCAACAGCGGCGATTTGCCCAATGTGGGTAACAACCTTGTCGTGGTAGATGCCGAGGAAGCCACCGCCCCATTTTCCAGAGCGCGTAGATCGCTCATAGTAGATTCCGTAGTTGACGTTATCGCGCCATGAGGTACCGCAGGGAAAGACCACCATCCAAGGGTTTGAGAGCAGCTTCTCAGCGGACAGGAAGGCTTGGTAGTCCTCAACGATCTCAAGAAGGTCCTGTTCGTAATCTGCGCAGAGTTTTCGGAGTTCAGAAGCGAGGTCGGAGTATGTAACACCGAAAAAGCGGATGCCATTCGTTCCGGCAGATTTCTTCAAACGATCGGCATCGCTGGTGGCGAGCTGCTGCTTGGTGAGACCAATCAAAACGACCGACCCCTTAGGCAAAGCAAGATTCGTGATGCTCTCGATGTGCGCCTCAATTTGCTTTTCGTTAAGCACATCGCCGAGCTTGGCTTCCACGAAAACGCTGAGGGGCTGTTGGATCACGAGCGCGTCAGCCACGCTGTGCGTGCCGTGTATCTGCTGCTGAAACTGTAGGCCGATCGGCATCTCTTCTTGGAGGAGAGCATTCAATAATACGCTGAGCTTCGGTGGCGAATACCTATAGACGTGACGCAACATCAATAGCGTGTTGTTCGTCACGTGATTTTCCTTTTGCGAGTAGCGCTGAAAGTAAGATATAGAAGACATGAGGGCCACCATCCTTCGACGGACCGGAGTAACAGAAGAGGAACAGCACCTGGGATGCAGAGAGACGGTTGCACCCAACCCAATCCTACAGTCCAGCAGTACCGCCTGCCGACCTTCGTGGCGCAACGAGTGCTTGCTATTAGCGCACAAGCTGATAGGCCCGCATTCACCGGTGCCCGACCTTCACCAACTCCACGTGATCGGAACTTTCGACGGCACCTAGAGGAACAGTCCGGCCTGTTTCTAACCAAATCGTGAGTCCGAGCACAAGGACGACGAAGCTAAGGCCAGCCCCTCTGCCCCTGCCGGGATGCCGGGAACAGCGCCTGCGGGGCACTGGACCTGGTGGCGACCTTATCAGCGTTGATCGATCATAGGCATTGAGCGCCGGCGCACGGGGGTGATGCGTCCCTCATTGGATGGCAAAGGATCCTGTGCACCGCCCTCCATTCCCCGTCATTCGAGTCAAGTTCAACAAGTCAACTAGCTGTACCGAACCGCTGCGCAAGAGACGCGATCACTTTCGCCGTTTTTGCTAGTGAAGTCGAGTCTCCCTCTCGCCAATAGACATCATCTCCTACATATGAGAGTTGCTTCTGAGGAGGGATGGTTACGATTATGACGCCCATTCCGTAATAGTCGTTGAAGTCCATGTTTGACAGGACTGTCTCCTTGAGTGGGCTCGAAAGAACGGAATCCTTCAGTGCGTTCTTCCACTTCCCAAAGTAAGCGTCGGGGGTGATGTTCAAAAACCTGGCTTCTCTGGCAACTCCTACGACAAACCTCTTACCCACTTTCTTCGGCGTAATACCATCGAGAGTGGCGATACGTAGAGAATCAGTCTCTTTGTCTGTTACTCCAATGATGAGTTTTCCTGCATGGAGCGGCCCGTTGTTCGCAATCGCGCAGATAGTCTTTATCACCTTGTCGATGAGATTACTATCCTGGATTCGTTGATCTGAAAGCGTGAGCAGACCTTGCTTCAGTTCATAGGCCGATACTTCGACCTCGGACCTGCGAATGATCGCATCTACATCCAACGACGCGTGATTCCCATAGATAGTGGGCCCAGGGTCACCCAGAATGAAACACCCCTTGATCAGTCCCTTAACAACGTCGATGTTTTTGCGACGCTCGTCAGGCGATGTTGCCTTTCGCCCGGTCTCGATTCGGCTATTGAGATCCACCAGGCTTTTCTGGACGCCGGGATAGTCCGTTATCACGTTTTTTTCTTTCACGATCAGCTCGTGAAAGGCGATCATTACCGTTGCGAAGACCGAGGGGAAAGCGTTTGTATTGCCCCGCTTGAAAAGCAAATCTCTCAAGTGAGTTATCATCCCTCCGCCAGATCTGCATACCTTCAAAATTTCATCAACACAGTACTTGAACTCGCTTGCGAAATTCTCCGCCCCGTAGACTTCGAGGCTCGTGTCGACTTCGATCGAAGCGGAAGTAGATCGGTCATAAACGTCGTCTAGAGCATCCTTGGATCTCTCGATGAGCTTACCTGTGACAATACAGACTGCAATGTCGGCGATGCACTGTTCGTCCATACTGTCTCGCAGGTCGGTGGAGCGAAGTATGCCCTCCGTCACCCAGAAGACTTCCTCTGCTTTAACTGTGTAGCCGTGCTTCGCCATCGGGAGATCGATACTTATTTGCGGCATCGAACTTAACAGCAACAGGTCAGTCGAGACGTCTCCGCGGAGGGTGCAAGCAATATTCCGAACCATTTCTGAAAGGGCGCTCTCGACACCGGCCTGCCTTCTCTCTTGGTCGCTAAGTCTATGCCCATACGTGTTAATTCGACCAAATACGTCGTTGACTTCGTCTTCAGTTGCATTTCGCATTACCGAAAGTGCGAGGGCATAGTCAAGCAGAGTGCTGACCTGCTTCTGGGGTAATTGTTCCGAACTCTGTGCAGCTTCGAACACGCCGGTCGATGCACGGCTCTTCGCGGTCGGAAAGTACTCTAAGTTGAAGTACTGCCCCTCCAGCGTTGGGAAGCCGGTCTCAATGAAGGAGATGATTGCGTGCAGACGCTGAAGACCATCGATGATCTCGTACGATCCTGGCTCCTCCTCTCTCTCAGCTATGAGAACAGCAGGAATTGGGTACTTCTTGAGAATTGACTCGATTAGTTTTTGCTTCTCTATGAGGGTCCAAACGAGCTTTCTCTGATACCGCCGATTAACGTAAAGCCGATTCTCCGTGTGCCAGGAGTAGATCGACTGAATAGACGTGGGCTGCGCTGACAATTCGGCCATGCCGAACATTCTACTCTGTCCGTTTTGTTGGGCGGCCCATTCAATCGGCCAGCGATGGTGCCAGACTCCAAAGCGGCGATCCGCCGAGGCCATGTAACCTCTTCGGTTTGGGAAGAGGGACATAAGTTCCATTGGGTTCCACGTTGGCCCTCCTGGGGCATTGCGGGAGTTGCTGGCCCAAACTCTTCGCCTGGACCGTGTCAGTGAGAATGCCATGGCGCCCTCAAACCTGGCGGTCGCGTCACAGCTATAATCAATGCGATTCACCCAATCAGCTCTTGAATGATCTGTGGTGGCGGGACCTTCCCAGGCCGCCAGTGGAGTGCCAAACCAATGATCGGCATAGAAACGGTACCCCGCGCAGGCCAGATCGTCGGAGTGAGGCAGAGACTATACCTGGTTGAGCAGGTGGTCAGCCCGGTTAATTCCGGGGATTCCACCCTCGTCCGATTCTCCTGCGTTGACGACGACGCACAGGGGCAGCCCCTCGAAGTCTTATGGGAACAGGAACTGGATGCCGAAGTTCTCTCCGGAGAGGCATGGGAGTCCATCGCCGCCCGAGGATTTGACCCTGCTCAGCACTTCGCCGCCTACCTGAACACGCTTCGTTGGAACTGCGTCACCTCGACTGACCCCAAACTGCTGCAGTCGCCGTTTAGAGCCGGGATTCGCCTGGACGCGTACCAGTTGGAACCCCTCAGGAAGGCACTGCTGTTGCCAAGGGTGAACCTGTTCATCGCCGATGACGTCGGCCTCGGCAAGACCATCGAGGCGGGGTTAATCGCCCGCGAGCTGCTTCTTCGAAAAAAGGTGCGCGACATCGTTGTCGCCTGCCCGCCCTCTATGCTTCTTCAATGGCGGGAAGAGCTGGACAGCCGCTTTGGGCTCCACTTCGAGATCCT